>NZ_BIMR01000318.1 GCF_004306155.1 Cellulomonas biazotea | reverse complement strand
CGGACGTGACGGGCGTCGTCCCGGCCGCGTGCGCGGGCACGCCGGCGGCGGCCGCACGGTCCACGTAGGCCGCGGGCCGGCCGTCGGGCGCGAGCACGACGACGTCGTCGGCGCCCGCGGCCGCGGCGACGGAGGACGCGTGGGCGACCGAGTCGGTGTGGCCGACGGCGGCGGCGCGGTGCCCGACGGTCTCGACCGTGAGCCGGTCGACCGCGTCCTGGGTCCGCGCGCCGCGCATGGCGCCCGAGGCGCCGGTCCACAGGAACGCGCCGATGAGAGCGCCCCAGACGGCGTCGGTGAGCTGCGGCTGGCGGCCCTGGGCGAACGGCAGGACGAACGCCCACGCGAAGACCCCGACGGCGACGACGCGACCGCACCAGGCGGCGACGACGGTCCCGGTGTGACGGTTGCCGGTGGCCGCCCACACGGCCGACTGCAGCACCGCGCCGCCGTCGAGCGGCAGACCCGGGAGCAGGTTGAAGACGCCGACGAACCCGTTGGAGAACGCGCCGGCGAAGAGCATGAGCCCGAGCAGCGAGCCCGTGCCGACGGCGTTCGCGGCCGCGAGGAAGGCACCGCCGAGGACCAGGTTGGCGACCGGCCCCGCGACGGCGACCAGCGCGTTCGTCCCGGCCGTGGGCGCCGCGACGCCGAACGACGTGTGCCCGCCGAGCAGCGTGAGGACGAACTCCTGCGGCTGCTGCCCGCGGGCGCGCGCGACGAGCCCGTGGGCGAGCTCGTGCACGAGGACCGAGGCGAACAGCAGGACGACGAAGACGAGCGCGACGGCGTAGACGCGTCCGCCGAGACCGGGCGACCAGCTGCGCACCGTGGGCGCGAACAGCAGCGTGAGCACGACCGCGGCGAGCAGCCAGCTCGGCGCGAGGATGATCGGGGCGCCCGCGACGCGGCCGATGACCCAGCCGGAGGACCGTCG
>NZ_BIMR01000317.1 GCF_004306155.1 Cellulomonas biazotea | reverse complement strand
CGACGACCCCCGGCGCGGTGGCCGAGCCCCCGGCCGCAGCCGCGCGACCGTCAGGTGCGGCCGCTCCCGGGGCCGCCGGTCCTCGAACGCCCCCGCGGCCTCCCCCGCGTCCGCGCACACGGCCGTGAGCCGGCGCTGCGCCTCGACGTCACCGCCCACGCCGACCCACATCGTCCGGTGCGAGAAGACCCCGGCCCCGCGCAGCGCGAGGTCGTACGGGGCCAGGCCGCGGGCCGCCTCGGCGAGGTCCGCGGCCAGGCCGTCGACCGCGCCGTCGGGCAGGTCGCCGTAGAACGCCGTCGTCAGGTGCCACGTCTCGCGCGCCGACCAGCGCACGGCCGTCGACGCGCCGGCCGGACCGCCGCGCACGGTCGCGAGCGCGAGGTCGAGGTGGTCGAGGACGTCGTCGGGGGGCCACACGGCGGCGAACAGCCTCATGGGCGCCAGCCTGCCAGGCAGGTCGGACGCCCGGGGCCGGATGGTGCGACGACTGTCGACGGGCATGGTCGAACGGCCGCGCCGGTCGTGTGCGGAGCGACCGGAGGGGTCAGCGCTGGGCGCGCGCGCTCGCGTAGAGGCAGACGGTCGCCGCCGTCGCGAGGTTGAGCGACTCGGCGCGCCCGCGGATGGGCACGCGCACGACGGCGTCTGTCAATGCCCGGTCCTCGTCGCGCAGGCCCCAGGCCTCGTTGCCGAACACCCAGGCGGTCGGGGCGGCCAGGTCCGGGACGCCCGCGGGGGCCGCGCCCGCGACGTCGAGCAGGTCGTCGATGTCGTGCTCGCCCGTGCCGTCGGCGGCGAGGACCGTGACGCCGAGCTCGCGGAGCGCGCCGACGGTCTCCTCGAGGCCCACCCCGGCCACGACGGGCAGGTGGAACAGCGAGCCGGCGGTCGAGCGGACGACCTTGGGGTTGTGCACGTCGACGCTCTCGCGCGTGAGGACGACGGCGCTGGCGCCCGCCGCGTCGGCGGCCCGGACGACCGTCCCGGCGTTCCCGGGGTCGCGCACGTGAGCCAGCACGGCGACGAGCCGCGGCACCCGGGCGAGGACGGCGTCGAGCGGGACGGCCAGCAGGTCCGCGACCGCGACGACGCCCTGGCCGTCGGGGCTCATCGCGTCGAGCACGTCGGGCGTGCCCGTCCGGACGACCACGCCCCGGGCGCTCGCTGCCGCCACGATCTCCGGGTACCGCGCGGCGGCCTGCTCGGTGACGTACAGGTCGTGCACACGCGTCGCGGTCTCGCGCACGGCCTCCCGCACGGACTGCGGCCCCTCGACGAGGAACCGGCCCGACCGCGAACGCGCCGGACGCCCGGCCAGCGCCCGTACTGCCTTCACCCGCTCGGCGCGGGGGTTGGTCAGCTGGGGCACGGTCCGGGCGTCCGGGGAGATGCTGTGCTGCTCGGGGGCAGACGTCACGCAGCCGAGGGCGCGTTGACGTCGGCGGGCAGCGCGTTCTTCGCGACCTGGACGAGCGCGTTGAAGGCCGGCGCGTCGTTCACGGCGAGGTCCGCGAGGACACGACGGTCGACCTCGACACCCGCGAGCTTGAGGCCCTGGATGAGGCGGTTGTACGTCAGGCCCTGCTCGCGCGACGCCGCGTTGATGCGCTGGATCCAGAGCTTGCGGAAGTCGCCCTTGCGGACCTTGCGGTCGCGGTAGGCGTAGACGAGGGAGTGGGTGACCTGCTCCTTCGCCTTGCGGTAGAGGCGCGAGCGCTGCCCGCGGTAGCCGCTGGCGCGCTCGAGAGTTGCCCGGCGCTTCTTCTGGGCGTTGACCGCCCGCTTCACGCGTGCCACGTGATGCTCCTTGCTGGTCTAGGGCTCGTCATGGCCCGGGGCGCTCGCGCGCCGCCGGGTCACTTGCCGAGCAGCTTCTTGATCTTCGGGGTGTCAGCGGGGGAGACGACGACGTCGCCGGCGATGCGGCGCGTGCGACGGCTCGACTTGTGCTCGAGCAGGTGGCGCCCGTTGGCCTGCTCGCGCATGACCTTCCCGGTGCCGGTGACCCGGAAGCGCTTCTTGGCACCGGAGTGCGTCTTGTTCTTCGGCATGGCTGCCGTGTCTCCTTGTCGTTGCATCGCGGGCAGGTCGCCCGCGACTCGTCGTCGTGCGGCTCGGCGGGGACCGAGCCGACCGTGGTCAGGTCAGCCGGGCTGGCCCGGCGACTGCGGCTTGGGCCGCGGCGCCGGACGGGGAACCGGCTTGGGTGCTGCGGCGGGTGCCGCGGGGCGCGGCGTGGCCGGTGCCTGCGCGGCCGGGGCCGACGCGGGCGAGGCCGGAGCCGACGCGGGTGCTGCCGGAGCCGTGCGGGTGGGAGC
>NZ_BIMR01000316.1 GCF_004306155.1 Cellulomonas biazotea | reverse complement strand
CCGCCCTGCCGACCGCCCCGCGCGCCCGCCTGCGCGCCGCCCTCCGGCGCGGCCGGACGCCCGCCGTCCTCGTCGCCGTCACCGGCCTGGTCCTCGGGCTGTCGGCGTGCGCGTCCGACGCCGGCGCCGACCCGGACGTCCCCGCGGCCACCGCGACGCGGACCGCACCCGGCTTCTCCCCCGTCACCGTCGACAACTGCGGCACGACGGTCACCGTCGACACCCCGCCGCAGCGGGTCGTGACGATCAAGTCGACCGCGACCGAGATGCTGCTCGCGCTCGGCCTCGGCGACCAGGTCGTCGGCACCGCGTTCGCGGACGGCCCCGTCCCTGACGCGTACGCGGACGCGTACGACGCGATCCCCGTCGTCTCCGACAAGGTCCCCGGCCAGGAGGCGCTGCTCGGCCTCGAGCCCGACTTCGTGTACGCCGGCTGGGAGTCGAACTTCTCGGCCGACGGTGCGGGCGAGCGCGCGGCCCTCGCCGGGCTCGGGATCGGCACGTACGTGTCGCCCGCGGCGTGCAAGGAGGAGGGCTACCAGCCCGACCCGCTGACGTTCGACGTCGTCGACGACGAGATCCGCGAGGTCGCGTCGCTGTTCGGCGTGACCGACCGCGCGGAGGAGCTCATCGCCGCGCAGCACGACGCGCTCGACGCCGTCGAGCCGCCCGCCGAGCCGACGACCGCCCTGTGGTACTCGTCGGGCTCCGACACCCCGTACGTGGGGGCCGGCATCGGCGCGCCGCAGATGATCCTCGACGCGGCCGGGCTGACGAACATCTTCGCCGACGTGCACGACACGTGGACGTCGGTCGGCTGGGAGCAGGTCGTCGCCGCGGACCCCGACGTCATCGTGCTGGTCGACGCGTCGTGGAACACCGCGGACAGCAAGATCGCGCTGCTCGAGGCCAACCCCGCGACCGCCCGCCTCACGGCCGTGCAGGAGCAGCGCTACGTGACGGTCCCGTTCGCCGCGACCGAGGCGGGCGTGCGCAACGTCGAGGCGGTCGTCTCCGTCGCCGACCAGCTCGCGGCGCTCGACGGGCGGTGACGGCGACGACCACCACGACGACCCGCGACACCGGCTCGACGGCCCCGCCGTCCCACGGCGGACGACGCCGCGCCCCGCTCCCCGTCCTGCTGCTCGTCGGGCTGGGTGTGCTGGTCGCGACCGTCCTGGTGACCGTGACGATCGGACCGGCGGACCTCGCGGTCGGCGAGGTCGCGCGCAGCATCGCGACGCACGTCGGGCTCGACGTCGTCCCGGTGAGCCCGCTGCACGACGCGATCGTGTGGGACCTGCGCCTGCCCCGGGTCCTGACAGCCGCGGCCGTCGGGGCGGGCCTGGCGCTCGCCGGGGCCGTCATGCAGAGCCTCACGCGCAACCCGCTGGCCGACCCGTACCTGCTGGGGCTGTCGTCGGGCGCGTCGCTCGGGGCGGTCGCGGTGCTCGTCGTGGGCGTCGCGGTGCTGCTGCCCGTCGCGGCGTTCGCGGGGGCGATGGCGGCGCTCGTCGCGACCCTCGCGCTCGCGCGCTCGAACGGCACGCTGACCCCGGGCCGGGCGGTCCTCGCCGGGCTCGCGGTGTCCCAGCTCGCCGCCGCGGGCACGTCGTTCGTCATCTTCTGGACGGCGACGGGCGACTCCTACCGGGAGATCCTGTCGTGGCTGCTGGGCTCGCTGGCCGGGGCGACGTGGGCCTCGGTCGCCATCGCGGGGATCGCGGTCCTCGTGGTCGGGTCGGTCGTGGTGCTCGCGGGCCAGCGGCTCGACGCGTTCGCGTTCGGCGACACCGCGGCGGCCGCGCTCGGCATCGACGTCGACCGCACCCGGTGGGCGCTCATGACGCTCGTCGCGCTGCTCACGGGGGCGATGGTCGCCGTGAGCGGCGCGATCGGCTTCGTCGGCCTGGTCCTGCCGCACGCCGTGGGCGCGCTCACCGGCCCGGCGCACCGCCGGCTGCTGCCCGTCGCGGCGCTCGCCGGCGCGGTGTTCCTCGTCTGGGCGGACACGCTCGCGCGCACCGTGTTCGACCCGCGCGAGCTGCCCGTCGGCATCGTCACCGCCCTTATCGGCGTGCCCGTCTTCGCGGTGCTGCTGCGCCGGGGACGGGGGTCGGCGTGGACGTGACGCTCGCCGGGGTCGGCACGCGGCTCGGCGGCCGGTGGGTCGTCGACGGCGTCGACGCGACCCCGCCGCCCGGCCGGCTCACGGGGCTGCTCGGCCCGAACGGCGCGGGCAAGTCGACCCTCCTGCGGCTCGTCGCGGGCCTGCTCGCGCCCGAGCGCGGCGCGGTGCTCGTCGGCGACCAGCCCGTGGCGTCGATGGCCCGCCGCGGCCGCGCCCGCCGCATCGCCCTGCTGGAGCAGGAGTCGTCGAGCAGCGTGCCGCTCACGGTCCGCGAGGTCGTCGCGCTCGGCCGCATCCCCTACCGCTCGCTGTGGGGGTCCGACGCGGGCGACGAGGCGGTCGACCGGGCGCTCGTCGCGGCGGACGCGACCCATCTCGCCGACCGCCCCTGGTCGACCCTGTCCGGCGGGGAGCGCCAGCGCGTGCACGTCGCGCGCGCCCTCGCCCAGGAGCCCGAGGTGCTGCTCCTCGACGAGCCGACGAACCACCTCGACGTCAGCGCCCAGCTCTCGCTGCTGGCGTTCGTCCGCGACCTCGGCACGACGACCGTCGCGGCCCTGCACGACCTCAACCTCGCGGCCGCGTTCTGCGAGCACGTCGTCGTCCTGTCGGCCGGTCGCCTCGCCGCGGCCGGGCACCCCCGCGAGGTCCTGCGTCCCGCGCTGCTGCGCGAGGTGTACGGCGTCGACGCGGACGTCCTGGAGCACCCCCGCACCGGGCGCCCCGTCATCGCGTTCCACGAGCCGGCGCCGGCCGCGGCCGTCCCGGCTCCCGTCTCCGCGGGAGAGCCATGAGGATCACCGTCCTGTCCGGCGGCGTCGGCGGCGCGCGCTTCACGCGCGGGCTGCTCGCCCTGCTGCGCGACCGGCTGCCCGACGGGTCGGGCGGCACGACCGCGCAGGTCACCGTCGTGGCGAACACCGGCGACGACCTGTGGCTGCACGGCGTCCGCGTCTGCCCCGACCTCGACACCCTGATGTACACGCTCGGCGACGCCGTCCACGAGCAGCAGGGCTGGGGCCGCCGCGACGAGTCGCGTCGCGTGTCCGACGACCTCGCCGCGTACGGCCTCGGCTGGGACTGGTTCACGCTCGGCGACCTCGACCTGGCGACGCACCTCGCGCGCACCGAGCTGCTGCTGTCGGGCATCCCCCTGTCCGCCGTGACGGCCCGCCTCGCGGAGCGCTGGCGTCCCGGCGTGACGCTGCTGCCCATGTCGGACGACGAGGTCGAGACCCACGTCGAGACGGCCGACGGCGACCTGCTGCACTTCGAGGAGTGGTGGGTGCGGCACCGCGCCGCCCTGCCCGCGCGCCGGTTCGTCCAGGTCGGCCTCGACACCGCCACCGCCGGACCGGGCGTCCTCGACGCCCTCACCGACGCCGACGTCGTCGTCCTGCCGCCGTCCAACCCGGTCGTGTCGGTCGGCACGATCCTCGCCATCCCCGGCGTGCGCGACGTGCTGCGGACCACCGCGGCGCCCGTCGTCGGGGTCAGCCCTGTCGTCGGTGGCGCGCCCGTGCGCGGCATGGCCGACGCGTGCCTGACCGCCATCGGGGTCGCGACCACCGCCGACGCGGTCGCCCGGCACTACGGGCGCCGCGTCGAGAGCGGCGTGCTCGACGCCTGGCTCGTCGACGACGTGGACGCCGCGGTGGTCGAGCCGCTGCGCACCGACGGCTGGGCCGTCGAGGCCGCACCGACGCTCATGACCGACGTCCCCGCGACGGCCGCGATCGCCGCCCGCACCCTCGCGCTCGTGGACCGCCTCCCGTGACGGGATGGTGGGTCGTCGTCCCCGTCAAGGACGCCCGGCACGGCAAGTCGCGCCTCGCGGGCGTGCTCGCCGACGACGACCGTGCCCGGTTCGTGCGGGCCATGGCGCTCGACACCCTCGCGGCCGCCGGTGCGGCGACCCTCGTCGAGGGCGTCGTCCTGGTCACGCCCGACCAGGTGCTCGCGTCGTGGGCGCAGCGCGGCGGCGCGGTGGTCGTCGACGAGCCCCACGGTGGCGGGCTCGACGCGGCCGTCCTCGCGGGCGCCTCCCGGGCGCGCGCGCTCGCGCCGGGCTGCGCGGTCGCCGCCCTGCTCGGCGACCTGCCGGGGCTCGACCCCGCCGACCTCGACGCGGCCCTGCTG
>NZ_BIMR01000315.1 GCF_004306155.1 Cellulomonas biazotea | reverse complement strand
CCTCCGACCTGCGCCGCCTCTGACCCGGCGGCGCGCGGGCCACGCGGCCGGTGTCCGCGCGGGCCGGTCCCGCGGGTCCGCGTGCGCCGCCGGCGCGCGGACGGCACGCTGGTCGGGCGGGGTCGGGACGGCGCCCTGCGGCGCGAGGAGGAGACGACCATGCCCGGACGGATGCGGGACCCTGGCCCCAGCGTCAAGGACGCCGAGCTCTACGAGAAGCTCCGCGACGAGGGGAACAGCAAGGAGAAGTCCGCGCGCATCGCCAACGCGGCCGCGGGCTCCTCACGCTCGGCCGTCTCGCGCAAGGGCGGACGCTCGGGCGACTACGAGGACTGGACGGTCGAGGACCTGCGCAAGAAGGCGGCGGAGGTCGGCATCGACGGCCGGTCGTCGATGCGCAAGTCGGAGCTCATCAGCGCGCTGCGCGACCACTGACCGCGGTCGCCCGGGGCGGGGGCCAAGGCCCGTCGGGCAGCGGGCTGGTGCGCCGATCCCGGCCGTCACGCCCCAGCCGACGCTCCCGCGGGACGCAGGACGTCGGGGACCGGCGTCCGCAGCCCGTCGAGCGCGGGCCGCGGACGCCGCCCGGTCAGAACCCGAACGTCCGCGCGACCGATCGCACGGCCTCGGCCGACCGCCGCATCCCGGCGAGCTCGTCGGTCGACATCGGCACGGCGAGACGCTCGCCGACGCCGCTCGCGCCCACGACCGCGGGGACCGACAGGCACACGTCGGAGATGCCGTAGTAGTCGTCGAGCAGGGACGACACCGGCAGGATCCGCTGCTCGTCGTTGAGGACGGCCTC
This sequence comes from Cellulomonas biazotea, assembly GCF_004306155.1. Taxonomy (GTDB): domain Bacteria; phylum Actinomycetota; class Actinomycetes; order Actinomycetales; family Cellulomonadaceae; genus Cellulomonas; species Cellulomonas biazotea. The sequence continues at coordinate 8,155 of NZ_BIMR01000315.1, read as the reverse complement.
GATGATCCGCGACCCGGCGAGGGCGACGGCGTAGTTCGTCGCCCCCTTGCCCTCGATGATCCGGTAGGCGGAGTCGACGACCTCGTGCGCGATGCGCTCGCGCACCTCGGCGGTCAGCGCGCCCTGGCCCCCGAGCCCGTTCCACTCGAGGAGCGGCACCGCGCCGATGCTCGCGGAACTCCACAGGGGGAGCTCGCTGTCGCCGTGCTCGCCCGCGACGTAGGCGTGCACGTTCTGCACGGCGACGCCCGTCTCACGCGCGAGCAGGTAGCGCAGGCGCGAGGAGTCGAGCACGGTCCCCGAGCCGAACAGCTGCGAGGGCGGCAGGCCGGAGATCTTCAGGGCGGCGTAGGTCACGACGTCGACCGGGTTGGTGACCATGACGTAGACCGCGTTCGGGGCGACCTCGACGACCGAGGGCAGGACCTTGCGCACGAGCGAGATCGTGGCCTCGGCGAGGTCGATCCGGGACTGGCCAGGCTTCTGCTTCGCGCCGGCCGTGAACATGACGACGTCGGCGTCGGCGCAGACCGCGATGTCGTCCGAGCCGACGACCTCGGCCATGGGCATGAACTGGATGCCGTGCCCGAGGTCGAGCGCCTCCGCCTCGACCTTGGCCGTGTTGATGTCGAAGAGCGCGACGCTGCGGGCCGCGCCCCGCATGAGGGCGGCGTACGCCATCGTCGAGCCGACGGCGCCGGCACCGACGATCGCGAGCTTCGAGGTGCGGCGTCGCGGGGTGACCGGGACCTGCCCGGCGTCGTCGATGTCGGGGAGCTCGGTCATCGGTCCTCCTGCGTCGTGGTGCGGCCGTCCGATCGGTCGGCCGGGGTGCGCGTGAGGGGCCGGACGGGTCCGGCGCCCCACGTCGGCGCTGCTCCGAGGCTAGTCGGACGTCGCGAGCCGTTGCAGCGCGGACACGGCGACGTCGCGCTCGGTGGTCCGCCAGAAGCCCGGCAGCGACCGCGCGAGGTACTCGCCGTACCGCGCGGTGACGAGCCGCGGGTCGAGCACGGCGACGACGCCCCGGTCGTCCAGGGTCCGGACGAGCCGTCCCGCGCCCTGGGCGAGCAGGAGGGCGGCATGCGTCGCCGAGACCGACATGAAGCCGTTGCCACCGGCGGACGCGACCGCCTCGGCGCGCGCGGAGCGCACCGGGTCGTCGGGGCGCGGGAACGGGATGCGGTCGATGAGGACGAGCCGGCACGCGGGCCCGGGCACGTCGACGCCCTGCCACAGGGACAGCGTCCCGAACAGGCACGTGGGCTCGTCGGCGGCGAACCGGGCGACGAGAGTGGGCAGCTGGTCGTCGCCCTGCAGCAGGACGGGCACGTCGAGCCGTTCGCGCATCGCGAGCGCTGCCGCGGTGGCCGCGCGCCGCGACGAGAACAGCCCCAGCGTCCGCCCTCCGGCGGCGCGGACGAGCGTCTCGATCTCGTCGAGCTGTGCGTCGGTCGCGGGCTCGCGGCCCGGGGGCGGCAGGCGGCGCGCGACGTAGAGGATGCCCTGCCGGGCGTAGTCGAACGGGCTGCCGACGTCGAGGCCGTGCCAGGTGAGGCTGGTCGGCACGGCATCGGTCGGGGCCGCGGTGCCGGTGGCCTCGTCCCCGACGGCGTCGTCGCCGCTCCCCCGCGGGTCGGCGGACGCGATCGACGTCGGACCGACCGCCTCGGCGTCGGCCCGGACCTCGAGTCCCAGCGAGCGGGCGAGCGGGTCGAACGAGCCGCCGAGCGAGAGCGTCGCGGACGTGAGGATCCCGGTCCGGCCGCCCAGCAGGTGGGTGCGGATGAGCCCGTTGACGGCCAGGGGCGCCGCGTGCAGCCGTGTGAGGGTCGCCCCACGACGGTCCTCCGAGCGCGCGCACCACAGGACGGTGTGCCGGTTGTCCTCGGGGTCGGCGGCCATCCTGTCGGCGACCTCGAACAGGGCGAGCATCGCCGAGGCCGCCATCTTGAGCCCGCCGTCCGGCGGCGCCTGCTTCCCGGCGACGGTGTCGGGCTTGAGGGCGCTGAGCAGCGTGCGCGAGGCGTCCCTGACCGCCGCGACCGCCGTGCGCGGGCCGTCGGGGAGGCCGTCGGGGAACCGCCCCTCGGGCAGCTCGACGAGGACCGCGGCGAGGGCCTGGCCGGCGGCGTCGAGGTCGGTCGTCGGGATCCCGCCGTGGCGGCGCGCGAGCCGGGCGGCGTGCTCGACGGTCGCGAGCGACAGGTCGGAGGTGGCCTGCGCCGTGACGCGGTCGGTGAGCTCGTGCGCCTCGTCGACGACGAGCACCTCGTGCTCGGGCAGGACGCCCGGCGAGCCGGAGGCGGCGATGCCGAGCATCGCGTGGTTCGTCACGACGACATCGGCCTCCCGGGCGGCCGCGCGGGCGCGTTCGGGGAAGCACTCGTCGACCAGGGGGCAGCGCGACCCGAGGCACTCGAGCGACGTGACGGACACCTGCCGCCACGCGCGGTCGGTGACGCCCGGCACGAGGTCGTCGCGGTCGCCCGTCGTGGTCTCGTCGGCCCACTCGCGCAGGCGCACGACCTGCTCGCCGAGCGACTCGCCGCCCTCCCGCCTGCCGGCGCCGGCCGGTGCGGGGTGGTCGGCCGCACCCGCGTGCTCGCCGCCCAGGTCGAACAGCGTGCCGGGCTCGTCCTCCGGGTAGCCGCCCTGGACCTTGTGCAGGCACAGGTAGTTGTGCCAGCCCTTGAGCAGCGCCACCCGGGGCTCGCGCGGCAGCCGCGGGGCGAGCGCGTCCGCCACGAGCGGCAGGTCGCGCGTGATGACCTGGCGCTGCAGGGCGAGCGTCGCGGTCGACACGACGACACGCTCGTCCGCGAGCACGGCGTGCCGGACCGCGGGCACGAGGTAGCCGAGCGACTTGCCGGTGCCGGTACCCGCCTGCACGAGCAGGTGCTCGCCCGACTCCAGGGACTGCGTCACGGCCGTCGCCATGCGGTGCTGACCGTCGCGACGGGCGCCGCCGAGCGCCCCGACCGCCAGGTCGAGGAGGTCGTCGACCGAGGGGTCCGCTGCTGGCACCGCGTCAGCCTAGTGGCGTCGGCGGACCGGCCCGGCCCGTCGTCGACAGGCCGGGCCGTGCGTCAGGCACGCGCGACGGCCGCCGCCTCGAGCTCGGCCGCGAGCGCCTCGTCGACGCGGGCCCGCAGGGCGGTGCCGTCGGCCGTGTGCTCCTCGTGGTCGATGTCGCCGTGCTCGTGCACGCGGCTGACCAGGTCGCCCCGGTCGTACGGCACGACGACGTCGACGGCCACCCCGGGCCGGGGCAGCTGGTCGGCGACGAGCGCCTGGAGCTCCGCGATGCCCTCGCCCGTGTGGGCCGAGACGACGACGGAGTGCACCTCGCGCGAGCGCAGCCGCGCGATGGCCTCGTCCGACGCCCGGTCGGCCTTGTTGAGGACGATGATCTCCGGGACGTCCATCGCGCCGGGGATGTCCGCGAAGACGTGCCGGACGGCGGCGATCTGACCCTCGGGGTCCGGGTGGGACGCGTCGACGACGTGCAGGATGAGGTCCGCGTCGGCGACCTCCTCGAGCGTCGAGCGGAACGCCTCCACGAGCTGGTGCGGCAGCGCGCGGACGAAGCCGACCGTGTCCGCGAGCGTGTAGACGCGGCCGTCGGTCGTCTCGGCGCGGCGGACCGTCGGGTCGAGCGTCGCGAACAGCGCGTTCTCGACGAGCACGCCCGCGTTGGTCAGGCGGTTGAGCAGCGACGACTTGCCCGCGTTGGTGTACCCGGCGATCGCGACCGACGGGATGGCGTTGCGACGACGGGACGCACGCTTGGTGACGCGTGCGGGCTCCATCGCGGCGATCTCGCGCCGCAGCTTGGCCATGCGGTTGCGGATGCGGCGCCGGTCGAGCTCGATCTTCGTCTCGCCCGGACCGCGTGAGCCCATGCCGGCCCCCGCGCCACCGACCTGCCCACCGGCCTGCCGGGACATCGACTCGCCCCAGCCGCGCAGGCGTGGCAGCAGGTACTCGAGCTGCGCGAGCTCGACCTGCGCCTTGCCCTCACGGGACTTGGCGTGCTGCGCGAAGATGTCGAGGATCAGCGCGGTCCGGTCGACGACCTTGACGCGCACGATGTCCTCGAGCGCGCGGCGCTGCGACGGGGCGAGCTCGCCGTCGACGACGACGGTGTCGGCACCGACGGCGGCGACGAGCATCGCGAGCTCGGCGGCCTTGCCGGACCCGAGGTACGTCCCGGGGTCGGGCGTGCGGCGGCGCTGGATGACGCCGTCGAGCACCTGCGACCCGGCGGTCTCCGCGAGCGCGGCGAGCTCGCGCAGCGAGATCTCGGCGTCCTCCGCGGTGCCGGTGCCCCAGACGCCGACGAGGACGACGCGCTCGAGCCGCAGCTGGCGGTACTCGACCTCGGTGACGTCCTCGAGCTCGGTGGACAGCCCGCCGACCCGGCGCAGCGACGTGCGCTCCTCGAGGTCGAGCTGGTCGCCGTCGTAGGCCGAGTGGACGGTCCCGCCGTCCTGCAGCGCGGTGCCTGCCCGGGCGAGCACGCGCGCCACGACGTCGTCGGCGACGTCCTGCACGGATCGAGGCTGCTCGTGCACCTCGGGCTCGTGGGTGGTGTGCTGCGGGTCGTTCACGCGGTTCCTCTCCGTCCGGTCCCTCCAGGGTCGCACGCGGCCCCGCGGACGGCGACGCATTTCGCTGCCGGCCGAGCGTCCCCGCGCCCGACCGGCGAAGGCCCCCCGCACCACCCGGGTAGGGTCGGGGCCGTGAGCGGGCACGACCACTACTTCACCGCGCAGCCCGCGTCCCCCGTGGAGCTGCGCACGCTGACCGTCGAGCTCGCCGGGCGACGCGTCGAGGTGCAGACGGCGGGCGGCGTCTTCTCCCCCGACCACGTCGACCTCGGCACGCAGGTCCTGCTGCGCACCGCACCCCCGCCCCCACCTGCGGGTGACCTGCTGGACCTCGGGTGCGGGTGGGGACCGGTCACGATCGCGCTCGCGCTCGCGTCGCCTGAGGCGCGCGTGTGGGCGGTCGACGTCAACGAGCGCGCGCTCGACCTGGTCCGTCGCAACGCCGCCGCCCTCGGTCTGGACCACGTGACCGCCGCCCTGCCCGACGACGTGCCCGCCGACGTGCGGTTCACGACGATCCGCTCGAACCCGCCGATCCGCATCGGCAAGGAGCCCCTGCACGCGCTGCTGCGCCGCTGGCTGCCGCGCCGGGCGCCGGGCGGCGACGCGCACCTCGTCGTCGGGAAGAACCTGGGCGCGGACTCCCTGCAGCGGTGGCTCGCCGACGAGCTCGGCCCTGCGACGGTCGTCGAACGGACCGCGAGCGCCAAGGGGTTCCGCGTCCTGCAGGTCCGCGACGCCTGACGGGCGTGCGACCCGACCGGGGCCGAGTCCCGCGGGCAGGCGTCAGGCGGTCGGTGGTGCCCCGGCCTCGGCCAGGGCGGCCCGGACCTGCGCGAGCGTCGGGACGCCCGCCGCGCGACGCCGGACGACGCCCGCCGAGTCGAGGACGAGGACTGTCGGCGTCGACTCGACCGCGAGCCGCTCGCCGAGCGCGAGGTGGTCGGCGACGTCGAGGTCGACGTGCCGGACGTCGTCCCGGTCGCGCACCGCGTGCTCGACGACCTGACGCGTGCGCCGGCAGGGCACACAGAAGGTGCTCGAGAACTGCACGACGGTCGCCCGGCGACCGAGCGGCACGCCCAGGTCGTCGGCCGTGAGGGTCGTGGCGGTCGCCACGGTCACGGGCGGCCCGCCGCAGCGTCGGAGGCGCCCGCGGAGGCACCGGCCGCGACCGCCGCGAGGTCGACCGTCGCGGTCGCCACCAGGACGGCCGGCCCCGCGAGCTCCACGTGCCCGTCGGGCAGCGCGGTCACGCGAACGGTCCCGCCCGGCACGTCGACGAGCCAGACGTCGGGTGCGCCCGCGCCGGCCCAGGTGCGCACCGCGAGCGCCGCCGCGCACGCACCCGTCCCGCACGAGCGCGTCTCGCCGACGCCGCGCTCGTGCACGCGCATCGCGACGCGGCCGACGAGCGCGCCGTCGTCGCCCTGCTGCTCGGCGAGCGGGACGACCAGCTCGACGTTGGTGCCGTGCGGCGGCACGGGCCGGACCTGCGGGGCCCGCGTCAGGTCGGCGGCGACGAGCTCGTCGGGGCCGGTCAGGGCGAGCACCGTGTGCGGGTTGCCGACGTCGACGCGCAGCGCGGGCCGCACGTCGTCGAGGCCGGTCACGGCGACCTGCGCGTCGAACCCGTCGCGGACGGCGTCGTCGCCACCGGGGATCGTCCAGCGGCCCATGTCGACGGCGAACCAGGCGGCGTCGTCGATCCCCGCCGGGACGGGCACGGGGCGGACGCGGCGCACCCCGGCGCGCGTGCCGAGCACGAGTGCGCCGTCGGCGGCGTCCCACAGCCCGAGGCGCTGCGCGAACGCGGCGAACACGCGCACGCCGTTCCCGCACATCTCGGCGACGGAGCCGTCGGCGTTGCGGTAGTCCATGAACCACGTGGCGGCCGGGTCCTCGGCGAGCACCGCGGCGCCCTCCGGCAGTCGGCTGCTCGCGACGAGCCGGATCACGCCGTCGCCGCCGAGGCCCGCGCGCCGGTCGGCGAGGTCGCGCACGAGCGCGGGCGTGAGGTCGAGCGCGCCGTCCCGGTCGTCGAGCAGCACGAAGTCGTTCTGCGTGCCGTGCCCCTTGGTCACCGGGAGCCCGGCAGCGACCGTCGGCGCGACGGTCGCTGGGGCGGGGGCGGCGGCGGGGGCCGGGACGGACGTCATGACCCCAGACTACGGCGGGGTGCCGGGTCGTCCGTGGCCGGTCCGAGGGTGCCGGCGTCGGCGCGCGCCACGAGGTCGAGCGCGCGCGCGACGAGGTCGGGGTCCTGCGCGTCGAGCCAGTGCACCCGCGGGTCGCGCCCGAACCAGCCCATCTGCTTGCGGGCCAGCCGGCGCGTGCCCGCGGCCGTCGAGGCCCGCGCCTCGTCGGGCGTGAGCTCGCCGCGCAGCATCGCGAGCACCTCGGCGTACCCCACGGCCCGCGACGCCGTGCGTCCCAGCCCGGGTCCCTGCGCGACGAGCCCGGCGACCTCCTCGACCAGCCCGTGCGACCACATCCGGTCCACGCGGCCCTCCACGCGCGCGTCGAGCGTCGGGCGGTCGCAGTCGAGCCCGATCTGCACGGCGGGCACCTCGTACACGTGCTGCGGCAGCGACGACGAGTACGGGCGGCCGGTGAGCGCGATGACCTCCAGGGCCCGGACGACCCGGCGGGCGTTGCGCGGGCCGATGCCCTCCGCGGCCACCGGGTCGACGGCCGCGAGCTCGGCGTGCAGCGCGCGCGACCCCTCGTCCTCGACCCGCTGCTCCAGCCGTGCGCGCAGGTCGGGATCCGTGCCCGGGAAGTCCATGTGGTCGAGCAGCGCCCGCACGTACAGCCCGGAGCCGCCGACGGCGACTGCCCGACGGCCGCGTGCCGCGACGTCGTCGAGGGCCGCGCGTGCCCGCTCCTGATAGTCGGCGACCGTGGCGTCCTCGTGCGGGTCGAGCACGTCGAGCAGGTGGTGGGGCACGCCGTGACGCTCGGCGACCGGCACCTTCGCGCTGCCGATGTCCATGCCGCGGTACAGCTGCATGGCGTCAGTGTTGACGACCTCGCCGTCGAGGGCCTGCGCGAGCGCGATCCCGAGGTCGGACTTGCCGGTCGCGGTCGGGCCGACGACGGCCACGACGAGCGTCATGCGACGGCCGTCCCGGGGCGCGGGGCGGCGTCGGACTCCCACAGCGCGACGAGGTGGTGGGCGCCCGTCGTCGTGTCGACCGCGAGGACCTTCGCGCGCACCGGCACCCCGGCGAGCGCCCCCAGCAGCACCTGCCACGGGCCCCAGCCGGAGACGGCGAGCTCGGCGGCCAGGACGGGGTCGAGCGAGGCGAGCCGGTCCCGGGCGGCCGCGCCGCCGTCGGCGAGGTCGGCCGCGAGCGCCGCGTCGAGCGCGGGCGCACGGTCGTCGTCGGCGAGCGGGGCGTCGGGGCCGTGCCGTCCGCTGCCCGACCCGACGACGACGAGCGCGACGAGGTCGTCGTCCTGCCCGGAGGTCCGCGCGGACCGGCCGGCGGCCTCCGCGACCGCCCGGGCACCGCGCGCCGCGAGCTCCTGCGCTCGCG
>NZ_BIMR01000314.1 GCF_004306155.1 Cellulomonas biazotea | reverse complement strand
GGGTCACGCCGGGTGGCGCCCGAGGTGCCCGCGCCGCTACGAGGGGTCGAGCGCGCCCCCGAGCGCCGTGACCAGCCTCGACGCCGCCCGCCTGCCGCGTCCCCAGTCGAACAGGACCCCGTTCTCGTGCGGCTCGATCGTCAGGTGGGTCGCGTCGCCGAGGGTCGCGACCCGGATCTTCAGCGTCGAGCCCCACGAGAACGACGACACGTCCTTCGCGAGGGTGAGGACCGCCGGCAACGCGCCGGGGTGCACGGCCCAGCCCTGGGCGCGCGCGACCTGGTCGATCTCGGCGCGGACCTGCTCGGGCGGGCGCGGGACGGTCCCGGTGAAGCTCTTCATCGCGGTCCTTCGGGTCGGGTGGCGGGCGGGGCCAGGAGCCGGTGTGCTCGGGTGCCCGCACCCTACGGCCGTCGGCGGTGCCCACGAGCCGGTTCGGTGCCGCGAGCCGATGCCCGCCGCTACGGTGGCGACCGTGACGGGCGACGACACGACGGCGGGCGGCCGACCGGCGCGGGACGACGCGGCGGTCGCCGGTGGGCCGCGGGCAGGGGACGACGACCCCGGGGCGGCCGACCCGCGTCGCCGGCGCCTGTTCGCTGCCGGTGCCGTCGTCGCGGCCGTGGTCGCCGTCGTGTTCGCGACGGTCGGCGACGGCGTCGACGTCGAGGCGGACGGCCTGCGCGGCCTGCTGGTCGACCACGCGCACACGGCCGTGTGGGTCCTGCTGGCGGCGGCGCTGGGGATCGCGGCCGTCGCGGGACGCTGGCACCGGGTCGCGGGGTGGGTCGCGACGGCCGCGCTGGTGCTCTACGTCGCGTTCCTCGCGGCGTTGTTCGTCGGCAACCCGTGACGGCAGCAGGCCCCTGGATCGGCCCAGCGCCTGGACCGCGGCTCCGGCCGGGCCCGACGTGGCCTATTTTGGCCCGGTGACTGCACCGCTGCCCCCGCGCGACGTCCGCCGTGGCCTCGCCCACCACGAGGTCCCCGAACCCCTGCGCAACGACGTCCGCGTGCTCGGCGAGTTCCTCGGCCGCGTCCTGCGCGAGTCCGTCGGGCAGGACCTGCTCGACGACGTCGAGAAGCTGCGCGAGCTCGCGATCAGCGCCCACGACGAGCCGGACGGCGGCGCGCTCGAGGAGGCCGAGGCGCTCGTCGCGGGCTTCACGCTGCAGCGCGCGGAGCAGGTGGCCCGCGCGTTCACGTGCTACTTCCACCTGGCCAACACCGCGGAGGAGTACCACCGCGTCCGCGTGCTGCGCGAGCGCGAGGCGTCGCTCGAGCCGAACGACCTCGCGCCCGACGACTCGCTCCCGGCCGCGGTCGAGAAGGCCCGCGAGGAGCTCGGCGTCGACGTCGTGCGCCAGCGCCTGCAGGAGATGGAGTTCCGTCCGGTCCTGACGGCCCACCCGACCGAGGCCCGTCGCCGAGCCGTGTCGAAGGCGATCCGGCGCATCGCGGAGCTCGTGGGCGAGCGCGACATCCGCAGCCGCGGCGGCATGTCCATCGCGGAGAACGACCGCCGCCTGCTCGCCGAGATCGAGACGCTGTGGCGCACCGCGCCGCTGCGCCAGGCGAAGCCGACGGTGCTCGACGAGGTCCGCACCGTCCTCAACGTCTTCGAGTCGACGCTGTCCGACGTCCTGCCCGCGGTGTACCGGCGGCTCGACGACTGGCTGCTGGGTGACGACGCCGGGACGCGCGCGCCCGAGGTCCGCCCGTTCGCGCGCCTCGGCTCGTGGATCGGCGGCGACCGCGACGGCAACCCGAACGTCACCGCGGAGATCACGCGAGCGGCCGCGGTGCTCGCGTCCGAGCACGCGCTCGCCGCGCTCGAGACGTCGGCACGCCGCACGGCCGACGGCCTGACGCTGGGCGTCGACACCACGCCGCCGTCGTCGGAGCTCAACTCCCTGTGGCAGCGGCAGCGCCTGCTCTCGGAGCAGCTCGGTGCGCAGGTCGCGGCCGACGCCCCCAACGAGCCGCACCGCCGCGTGCTGCTCGTCGTCGCCGAGCGCGTCGCGGCGACCAAGCGGCGCGACGCCGACCTGGCGTACGCGACGCCGGCCGAGCTCGAGGCCGACCTGCTCGTCGTCCAGCGCTCGCTGGTCGAGGCGGGCGCCGCCCGGTCGGCGTTCGGCGACCTGCAGCGCCTGCTGTGGCAGGTCCAGACGTTCGGCTTCCACCTGGCCGAGCTCGAGGTCCGGCAGCACTCGCAGGTGCACGAGGCCGCGCTCGCGGACATCGCGGAGCACGGCGTCGACGGGCCGCTCGCGGAGCGCACGCTCGAGGTGCTCGACACGTACCGGTCCATCGGGTCGGTGCAGCGCCGGTTCGGCGTCGACGCCGCGCGCCGCTACATCGTCTCGTTCACGCAGTCGGCGGAGCACCTCGCGGCCGTCTACCAGCTCGCGGAGCTCGCGTACGGCGGCCCGGACGAGGTGCCCGTCATCGACGCGGTGCCGCTGTTCGAGACCTTCGCGGACCTCGAGGCCAGCGTCGACATCCTCGAGGGCGCGCTCGCGATCCCGCAGGTGCAGAAGCGGCTCGCCGAGAACGGCCGACGCGTCGAGGTCATGCTCGGCTACTCGGACTCCTCGAAGGACGTCGGCCCGGTGTCGGCGACGCTCGCGCTCGACGCGGCGCAGCGGCGCATCACCGAGTGGGCGCACCGGCACGACATCGTCCTCACCCTCTTCCACGGCCGCGGCGGCGCGCTCGGCCGCGGCGGCGGCCCCGCCAACCGTGCGGTGCTCGCGCAGCCCCCGGGCTCGGTCGACGGCCGGTTCAAGCTCACCGAGCAGGGCGAGGTCATCTTCGCCCGCTACGGCGACCCGGTCATCGCGGCGCGGCACATCGAGCAGGTCGTCGCGGCGACCCTGCTCGCCGGCACCCCGAGCGTCGAGCGTCGCAACGCGGCCGCGACCGAGCGCTTCGCGGACCTCGCGGCGAAGCTCGACGTCGCGTCGCGCACGCACTTCCACGAGCTCGTGCGCGCCGACGGCTTCCCGCAGTGGTTCGCCGAGGTGACGCCGCTCGAGGAGGTCGGTCTGCTGCCGATCGGCTCCCGCCCCGCCCGGCGCGGCCTGTCGGTGTCGTCGCTCGACGACCTGCGCGCGATCCCGTGGGTGTTCTCCTGGTCGCAGGCGCGCATCAACCTCGCGGGCTGGTACGGGCTCGGCACGGCGCTCGACGCCGTCGGCGACCTCGACGAGCTGCGGGCCGCGTACGCGCAGTGGCCGCTGTTCGCGACGATGATCGACAACGTCGAGATGTCGCTCGCCAAGACCGACGAGCGCATCGCCGCCCGGTACCTCGCGCTCGGCGACCGGCCTGACCTGGCCGACAAGGTCCTGTCCGAGATGGCGCTCACGCGCCGGTCGGTCCTCGCGATCACCGACAGCGACGCGGTGCTGTCCCGCCGGCGCATCCTCGGGCGCGCCGTGCAGCTGCGCAGCCCGTACGTCGACGCGCTGTCGCTCCTGCAGCTGCGCGCGCTGCGCGGGCTGCGCACGGGCGACGCGCCCGAGCAGGCGGACGACCTGCGCCGGCTGCTGCTGCTGAGCGTGAACGGCGTCGCCGCGGGCGTGCAGAACACCGGCTGATCCGGGCGCAGGCCGCACGAGGCCCGCGGACCCTGCCCCTCGCCGGGCGGGCGTCCGCGGGCCTTCGCCGTCCCCGGCGACCCGCGCCGGCAAGGACGGCGGACGCACAGCGCCGGACCGGCGACGGGTGCGGTCCGGGGATCGCGCAGGAGGGCCGGTCAGGACGGCAGCGAGATCACCGCGGGCAGCCGCTCGCCGCGTGCGAGGGCGTCGAGCACGATCCGCTCGTGCGGCACGACGGGCTCGGGCAGGGCGGCGATCGGGAACCACGCGAGGTGCTCGGCGCGGTCGGCCTCGCGCAGCACCGCGTCGCCCGTCCACGCGTCGACCTCGAAGAACACGTCGAGGCGCTGCTCCACGGCCGGCCCGCCGCGCTCGAAGCGGTGCAGCGCGGTGAGCGGACGCAGGTCGGCCTCCCGCACGACGATGCCGCTCTCCTCCGCGGCCTCGCGCACGGCGGCCTCGTGCACCGACTCGCCCGGGTCGACGTGGCCCGCGAGCACCGCCCAGTGCCCGTCGCGGTAGCCGGTGCCGCGCCGCAGCTGCAGGAGCACCTCGTCGCCGCGGCGCAGCACGACGTACGCGGCGGCGACCAGCAGCGACCGGTGGGCGAGGTGGTCGTCGGGGGCGTAGGTCTCGTCCGGCATGGGGCGCAGTCTGGCAGGTGGGGTCTCGCGGGTGTCGGTACCGCTCGCTACCGTCGACGGGTGACGATCACGACCACCGAGCAGGACTTCGCGACGCTCGTCGAGCCGCTGCGGCGCGAGCTGCTCGCGCACTGCTACCGGATGACGGGGTCCCTGCACGACGCCGAGGACGCGCTGCAGGAGACGTACCTGCGCGCGTGGCGGGGCATCGACCGCTTCGAGGCGCGCTCGTCGCTGCGCACGTGGCTGTACCGGATCGCGACGAACACGTGCCTCACGCACCTCGAGGGCCGGTCGCGGCGTCCGCTGCCGACCGGGCTCGGCGCTCCCGCGGCCGACCCGGCCGTCGAGCCGCGCGAGGAGCACAGCGTCGCGTGGCTCGAGCCGCTGCCCGACGACGTCGTGTGGGCGCGCCCCACGGCCGACCCCGCCGCCGAGGTCGTGACGCGCGACAGCGTCCGGCTCGCGTTCGTCGCGGCGCTCCAGCACCTCACCGCGCAGCAGCGCGCCGTCCTCGTCCTGCGGGACGTCCTGCAGTGGAGCGCGGCCGAGGTCGCCGACACCCTCGAGCTGACCGTCGCGGGCGTGAACTCGACCCTGCAGCGCGCTCGTGCGCACGTCGCGCGGCTCGACCACGAGCGGCGGGGCGAGCTCACCGACGACCGGCGCCGGCGCCTGCTCGACGCGTACGTCGACGCGTTCGAGGCGTACGACGTCGACGCGATCGTCGCGCTCATGACGCAGGACGTCGTCTGGGAGATGCCGCCGTACCCCGGCTGGTACCAGGGCCGCGCCGCCGTGGCGACGCTCATCAGCACGTGGTGCCCCGCGAAGGGTCCGGGGTCGATGCGGCTGCTGCCGACGTCGGCGAACGGGCAGCCCGCGTTCGGCGTCTACATGCTCGAGGCGGACGGCGTGCACCGGGCGTTCCAGCTCGCGGTGCTCGACCTCGGCGAGGGCGGCGTGCACCACGCGACCGTGTGGTTCGGCGTCGAGCACCTGGTGGCGTGCGGCCTGCCCGCCGAGCTGCCACCTCCCGGGGCCGAGGCCGCGGCGGTCGACGCGCGCTGACGCGGTCCCGGCGCCGCCGTCACGGGCCGGTCGGGCCGAAGCGCTCCGTCCGGATCCGGTCCGGGTCGTGCCCGAGGTCGACCAGCAGGTCCGCGACCGTCTCCACGAACGGGGTCGGGCCGCACACGAACACGTGCGGGCGCTCGTCGGGCGGGACGCACGCGGCCGCGAGGGTCGCCGCGTCGACCCGGCCGACCGGTCCGGTCCAGCCGTGCGGCCCGCGCCGCGTCCACACACGGGTGACCTCCACGCCGGGGTCCGTCGCGAGGTCGTCGAGCTCGGCGTCGTAGATCGCGTCGGGCGGGGTGCGGACCGACACGAGCAGCCGGAACGGGGACCGGGAGCGGGCGCGGCGGCGGGTGCGGAGCATGGACATCAGGGGGACGAGCCCCGAGCCGCCCGCGACGAGCTGCACCGGGTGCGGGTCGGTCGCGTGCCACACGAACCAGTTGCCGACGGGCCCGCGCAGCTCGACCTGGTCGCCGACCTGCAGGTCCTGCGTGAGGTAGGGCGACACCTCCCCGTCCTCGACGACCTGGACGGTCAGTGCGATGCGCTCGCTGCCGTCGGCGGGCGGCGCGCCCGTGGGCAGGCCGAGCGTCCCGGGTGACGCGAGCGAGTAGGAGCGCTGCGTCGAGTAGCCGTCCTCCGCGGTCAGGCGGACGTCCACGTGCTGGCCGGCCATCGCGCCGCGCCAGCCGGGGACGTCGAGCTCGAGCGTCGTGGCGGTCGGCGTCTCCGGGCGCAGCGCGACGAGCGTCGCGACCCGCCAGGGCAGGTGGTACGGGACGTCGTCGGGGGACGTCGGGGCGACCTCGTCGAGGACGGGCTCGACCGCCTCGACCTCGCCCGCCTCACCGCCCGTGCCGGTGGACCGGTCGTCGGTCAGTCGCCCCAATACCGCTGCTCCTTCCACGGGTCGCCGTACGCGTGGTAGCCGAGCTTCTCCCAGAAGCCCCACTCGTCCTGCGTGAGCAGGTCGATGCGCCGCACCCACTTCGCGGACTTCCAGAAGTAGAGGTGGGGGATCAGGAGCCGGGCAGGTCCACCGTGCTCGGGCGCGAGCGGGGCCCCGTCGTACTCGTACGCGATCCACGCCTGGTCGCCGCGCAGGTCCGCCAGCGGGACGTTCGTCGTGTAGCCGCCGTCACAGTGCGCGAGCGCGTACTGCTCGTCGTCGCCGACCTCGACGGCGTCGAGCAGGCGGTCCAGGGACACGCCACGCCACGACGTGTCGAGCTTGGTCCACTTGGTGACGCAGTGGATGTCCTTGACGACGTCGTCGGCGGGCAGCGCGGTGAGCTCGGCCCACGTCCACGTCGCGCGCGGGCCGTCGGCGCCGCCGATCGAGAACGTCCACGTCGCGAGGTCGGTGCGGGGCGTCGGCCCGGCGGACAGCACCGGGAAGCCGCGTTCCAGGTACTGGCCCGGGGGCAGGCGCGGGTCGGCGGTCCGGCGGCCGCGGAAGCCGCGCGAGACGATCGCCATCAGCGGCGGGGCGCGGCGGTCGCCGCGCAGGTCGGGACGTGCACGGGTGCGGGTGCCATCGTCGCTCCGGTCGGCTCGGGGTCGCTCCGGGCCATCATGGGCCGCGGTCGGCGCCCTCCGCCAGAGCGCGCGGGCAGGTCACGGCCGCCGCGGTCCGAGGACCGTGCGGCCGTGACC
>NZ_BIMR01000313.1 GCF_004306155.1 Cellulomonas biazotea | reverse complement strand
GCGCTCGCGGCCGCGCCCGACGCCGAGCACGTCGCCCGGACCGCCGCGCGCGAGGCGCTGCTCACCGGGGCGGGACTGGTCGTCACGGGCGTCGAGCTGCTGACGTCGCACCCGCGCGCCGGGCGCGCCCTGCTCGCCGCGTCGCCCGTGCTCGTCGTCGGGCGCGCGACGTGGGACCCCGCATGGAGCGACTGGCCGCCGCTGCTGCTCGACGTGCCGCCGTCGACCGTCGCCGAGCGGACGAGCCTGTGGCGCGAGTCCCTCGGGGAGAGCGCGCCCGACACCGCACGCGCGACGGCCCCCTACCAGCTCCGCCCCGAGCAGGTCGCGCGCGCCGCCCGCGCCGCCCGGCAGCAGGCGACCCTCGACGGCGGCCTCACGCTCGAGCACGTGCGCGTCGGCGCGCGCGCCGAGAACGGCACGGCCCTCGAACGCCTCGCGCGCCGCATCGAGCCCGCCGTCGGCTGGGGCGACCTCGTCCTGCCCACCGACGTCCTCGGGTCGCTGCGGGAGGTCGCGACGCGCGCCCGGTACCGCGAGCAGGTCCTCGGCGACTGGCGGATGCGACCCGGCGGCGGGCGTGGGCACGGCGTCGCGGCCCTGTTCGCGGGCGACTCCGGCACGGGCAAGACGATGTCCGCCGAGGTCGTCGCGCACGAGCTCGGCCTCGACCTGTACGTCGTGGACCTCGCGACCGTCGTCGACAAGTACATCGGCGAGACCGAGAAGAACCTCGAACGGATCTTCGCGGGCGCGGCGGGCGTCAACGCGGTCCTGCTGTTCGACGAGGCCGACGCGGTGTTCGGGCGGCGCAGCGAGGTGAAGGACGCCCACGACCGGTACGCCAACATCGAGAGCGCCTACCTGCTGCAGCGCATGGAGACGTTCGACGGCCTCGCGATCCTCGCGACCAACCTGCGCGCCAACATCGACGAGGCGTTCATCCGGCGTCTCGACGTCGTCGTCGACTTCCCCCTGCCCGACGCGACCCAGCGGGTCTCGCTGTGGGACGCGAGCCTGGGCCGCCGGGTGCCGCGCGCCGACGACATCGACCTGGCGTTCTGCGCCGACGCGTTCGAGCTCGCCGGCGGGGCGATCCGCTCGGCCGCCGTCACCGCCGCGTACCTCGCCGCGCACGACGGCGGCACCGTCGGGATGCGGCACGTCGTCGCGGCCGTCTACCGCGAGTACCGCAAGCTCGGCCGCCTCACCCTCCCGAGCGAGTTCGGCCGCTACTGGGACCTCCTGGCCTGACGCCGACCTCGCGGGCGGGGCGTGCCCGATCGGGCGGGGCGGGGTGCCCCCACGGGCGGCCCGACGAGGCTGCCCGCCCGCGGCCGACGGTGGCAGCGTGGCGGGGTCGAGGGGGACCAGCGTCGAGAGGGGCCGACGATGCACAGCCACGACCAGCAGGAACGGGTCGACGCCCTGCGACCCAAGCCCGCCCGGGTCGACGAGCGGCAGGCGGCACCCGTCGTGTCGCGGGCGCTGACCGAGGGGCGGCCCGACCGGCTCGACCCCGGCGGTCTCGCGTACCTGCAGCGCACCGCCGGGAACGCGTCGACCGCGGGGCTCGTCGAGGACGAGCGCTCCCCCGTCCTCGACGTCGTCGGCTCCGGCGGCGGGCAGGCGCTCGACCCCGAGGTCCGCACCGACATGGAGGGCCGCCTCGGCGCCGACTTCGGCGACGTGCGCGTCCACACCGACGGCGCCGCGTCCGACTCGGCCCGGTCCGTCGGCGCGCACGCGTACACCGTGGGCTCCGACATCGTCTTCCAGCGCGACGCCTACGACCCCGGCTCGACCGCGGGCCGCACGACCCTCGCGCACGAGCTGACGCACGTCGTCCAGCAGCGCAGCGGCGCGGTCGACGGCACCCCGACGGGCGGCGGCATCAGCGTGTCCGACCCGGGCGACCGGTTCGAGACCGCCGCCGCGGACAACGCCGAGCGCGTCATGGCCGGTCCCGCACCCGCGAGCGCCGACGCCGCCCGGGCCTCCGCCGGCGCCGCCGTCGTCCAGCGCGAGGAGGTCCCCGAGGAGGAGGAGCCCGTGCAGGGCGACTTCGTCCAGCGGCAGGAGGAGGCCGAGGAGGAGATGGAGGGCGAAGCCTGACCCCGTCGCACCGTCCGGCTCCCGCGGCCGCCCGATCGGGCACACCGCACCGCCCTCAGGGGCGTCCGGCCGGACACGCACCCGGCACGACCACGACAGCACGCTGACCAGTACGACTCCCTGTGCCCGAAGGAGGGGACATGCCGACCTACCTGTCACCCGGCGTCTACGTCGAGGAGGTGGAGGCGGGCACCCGGCCCATCGAGGGCGTCGGGACGTCCGTCGCCGCGTTCGTCGGCATGGCCGCCAAGGGCCCGTTCAACACGCCGACGCTCGTCTCGAACTGGACCCAGTACTCCGAGACCTTCGGGGACTTCCTGCCCGGCTCGTACCTCGCGCACTCCGTGTACGGGTACTTCCTCAACGGCGGCTCCAACGCCTACGTCGTGCGGATCGGCAACGAGCAGGCCGCCGACGAGGCCGAGAGCCAGCCGCGCACCAGCACGTCGCCCAAGGCCCTGCCGGCCGTCCCGCAGGCCGTGCTCGGCGCGTACAAGGTCTCCGCCGGGGAGAAGGCGCCCAAGACGAAGAAGCTCAGCGTCGAGGTCGCCGAGGCGGGCGGCGAGAACGCGCCCGACGACCAGTTCAAGCTCGTCATCCTGCTCGACGGCAAGGCCGCCGAGACGTACGACAACGTCACGACCAAGCGCGGCGACGACAACGTCGCGACCAAGGTCAACCAGCAGTCGAAGCTCGTGACGATCGAGGAGCTGTCGAGCGGCAGCGGCCTGGTCAAGCCCGACAAGGGCGTCGCGGACCTCGTCGAGCCCGAGCCGGAGCCGGAGCCGCCCGCGACGGGCGACCTGGGCGCCGACGACTACATCGGCGACGCCGCCGACCGCACTGGCTTCTCCGGCCTGGAGGCGATCGACGAGGTGACGATCGTCGCCGTCCCGGACCTCGTGGCCGCGCTCGAGCAGGGCGCGATCGACCTCGAGACGTTCCAGGCCGTGCAGCTCGCGATGATCGCGCACTGCGAGCTCATGGGTGACCGCATGGCGATCCTCGACCCGCCGCCCGGCCTCGGCCCGCAGCAGATCAAGGACTGGCGCGTCGACGGCGCCGGGTACGACTCCAAGTACGCGACGCTCTACTGGCCGTACATCAAGGTGTTCGACCCCGCGTCCGGCACCAACCGGTTCGTGCCGCCGTCCGGCCACATGGCCGGCATCTGGGCCCGCAACGACGACACCCGCGGCGTGCACAAGGCGCCCGCCAACGAGGTCGTCCGCGGTGCCATCACCCTCGCCACGCAGATCACCCGCGCCGAGCACAACCTGCTCAACCCGGTCGGCGTCAACGCCATCCGGACCTTCCCGGGGCGGGGCGTGCGGGTCTGGGGCGCCCGGACCCTGTCGTCCGACCCGGCCTGGCGGTACGTCAACGTGCGGCGGCTCTTCAACTACCTGGAGGAGTCGATCCTCATCGGCACCCAGTGGGTCGTGTTCGAGCCGAACGACGACGCGCTGTGGGCCCGCATCCGGCGCACCATCGCGGCGTTCCTCGTCAACGAGTGGCGCAAGGGCGCCCTGTTCGGGCTCAGCCCCGAGGAGGCGTTCTTCGTCCAGTGCGACCGGGAGACGAACCCCGCCGAGGGCATCGACGCCGGGCAGGTCGTCTGCCGCATCGGGGTCGCCCCGGTCAAGCCGGCCGAGTTCGTGATCTTCCAGCTCTCGCAGTTCTCCGGCGGCACGAGCCTCGTGGCCGAGTGACCGGGCCCCGACGACCACAGGAACGGTGAACCATGGCACTTCCCGACACCTTCGACCTCGCCACCGCGTACTCGTTCTCGGTGAAGATCGACGGCATCCAGGTCCCGCACGTCATGGAGGTCAGCGGGCTCAAGGCCGAGGTCGACAAGGTCACCTACCAGCAGCAGGCGTCCGACGGGAAGTTCGTGACCCGTCAGATGATGGGCCGCCAGAAGGCCGGCGAGTTCAAGGTCAAGCGCGGCCTCACCGACTCGACGACCGTGACCGACTGGCTCAAGGCCGTCTTCGAGGGCAAGCTCGCCGACGCCCGCAAGACGGCCGAGGTCGCGATCTACACCTCCGACAACCAGCTCCTCAAGCGGATGAACTTCCGCAACGTGTGGGTCAAGGACGTCGAGCTCGGCGGCACCCTCAAGGCCGGGTCCACCGAGCCGCTGTCCGAGACGTTCACGGTGTGCTGGGACGAGATGGAGTTCGCGTGATGCGACGCTCCCTGCCGGTCCAGCTGGACGAGCCCGACGTCGACGACGTGCCCGAGGGCGCGGCGCCGGCGCGGGCCGTCCGGCGGGACGCGCTGCGCACCGAGTTCGACTTCCAGCTGCCCCGCGGGTACCTGGACGGCGACGGTGTGCTGCACCGGCACGGCACCATGCGGCTCGCGACGGCCCGCGACGAGCTGCTCCCCCTGTACGACGCGCGCGTCCAGGAGAACCCCGCCTACACGACGGTCGTCCTGCTCAGCCGCGTCATCACCGCGCTCGGCACGCTCGGCGCCGTCACGCAGAGCGTCGTCGAGAACATGTTCGCGTCCGACGTCGCGTTCCTGCAGGACCTCTACCGGCGCATCAACGCCGAGGGGCACACGCGCGCGGCGGTGACCTGCCCGTCGTGCCAGCACCACTTCGACGTCGACATCTCCGGCGGGCGCCTGGGGGAATCGTGACGTACGCGCCCGCCCGCATCCGCGAGGAGGTCGCGTACGTCGCCTACCACTTCCACTGGTCGCACGACGAGATCCTCGACCTGGAGCACCCGCAGCGACTCGCGTACGTCCAGGAGATCGCGGCGATCAACCGCCGCATGAGCGAGGAGCGCTGACGTGCGCTGGCCGTGGCAGCGGGACCACGACGTCCCGCCGGTCGCCGACCCCGGGCCCGGACCCCGTGCTGCCGCCGACGACGACGGCCACCGCGGGGGCAGCGACGACGCCCGACCGCCCGCCGCGGCCGAGTCGACCTCCGGCTGGGCGTTCCTGCCGCCCCTGCAGCGCACCGTCGCACCCGTCGAGCTCACGACCCGGCCCGTCGCCTTCCTCTCGGACCTGCCCACCCGCGCCGGGATGCGGTTCACCGGCGCGATGTCCCACGTCGTCGACTCCCGTGCCCCGTCCGGCGTCGTCGACGGCGGCGCACCCCCCACCGTGCAGCGGTCGGCCGACGTCGACCTCACGCTCCTGCCGCCCACGCCCCGCCCCGCTCCCGTGCAGCGGCGCGCGACCGGCGGGCTGGCAGGCCTCGACTCGGCGCCGGCGGGCACGCCACGACTGCGGGCGGTGCCCGTGGGTCCGCCGGCGCCGGGAGAGCTCCCGGCAGCGCCCGAGCCCGTCGCGCCCCTCCCGACCGCCGGGTCGGCGGGGCCCGACCTGACCCTCCGCGCTCCCGCCGCGACGCCCGACCCGGCGGGAGCGGGGGCGGGCGGGCGGCGGGCTGCCGAGGCACCCGCCACGTCCGCCG
>NZ_BIMR01000312.1 GCF_004306155.1 Cellulomonas biazotea | reverse complement strand
GCGCTCGACGGCACGGACCGCACGACGGCGACGGCGGCCGGCCTGGTCGTCAGCGTCCTGCGCGACCTCGCCCAGGCGGCGGTCGTCGCGGGCGGACCGGGCCTGCCGGCGGACGCGGTCGCGCTGACCGCCGACGCCGAGCACCTGCTCATGGCGGGGTCCGCGGGGGAGGCGGCCGGGCTGCTCGCCCGGGTCGCCGGCGTCTCGACCAGCGCACCCGTGGCCTCGACGACGACGCTCCGGGTGCCGTCGACCCGGCCGTTCGGCACGCCGGCCACCGCTCAGGTGACCGTCCGGGCCGAGGGCGTCACCCCGACGGGCACGGTCGACGTGCAGGTCGACGGCGTCACCGTCGCGACCGGCACCCTCACCGCGAAGGGTCGCGACAAGGCGGTCGCCGAGGTGCGCCTGCCGGCCACGCTCGCGACCGGGCGGCACCAGGTCGTCGCCGTCTACGCGGGCACCGCGCAGACCGACCCGCCCGTCGCCGCGTCCCGGTCGCGGGCCGAGCGGCTCACCGTGACGCGCGTCGTCCCGTCGGTCCGCACCGACGGCACCGACTGGACCGTGCGCCGCGGCGACGACAAGACCGTGCACGTCCAGGTCGGCGCCACCGCAGGCGTCGCCCCGACGGGCACGGTCGACGTGTGGGTCAACGGCCGCCGTGGCGGGTCCGCGACGCTCGACGCCGACGGGCACGCGGTCGTCGACCTGCCGCGCTCGACCCGGACGTCGATCGTCCTGGTCACGTACGGCGGCGACGGGACGTACCTGCCGAGCCTCGCGGCGCCACGGGTCCTCGTGGTCCGCTGAGGACGGGCGGGCCGCCGGCTCCACCCGGCGGCCCGCCCTGCGGGTCCCGTGCCGCCCGCCCGACGCGCGCCGGGGGTGTGACGCGACCGGGACCCTCGTCGGCGGCGGCCCGCGCCCCGCTGCGGGAGAATGGGCGGCAGTTCCGCCCGTACCCAGCCCGCCCAGGAGCCCCCGTGACCCTCGAGCATGCCCCGCGCGTCGCCATGCTCTCGGTCCACACGTCCCCGCTCGAGCAGCCCGGCACGGGCGACGCGGGCGGCATGAACGTGTACGTGCTGGAGCTGTCCCGCGCGCTCGCGGCCCGCGGGGCACGCGTCGAGATCTTCACGCGCGCGACGTCGTCGGACCTGCCGGAGACCGCGGTCGTCCCGGGCGCCGACGCCGACGGCCGGCCGCTCACGCGCGACGAGTCGCGGGCCGTGCTGCTCGCCGACCGCGTCCCGGCGGGGGTCGTGCCGCCCGTCCTCGTCCACCACGTCCCGGCCGGGCCGTTCGAGCGGCTCGACAAGAACGACCTGCCGGGCGTCCTGTGCGGCATGGCTGCGGGCGTCCTGCGCTCGGAGGCGGCCCGCCGCCCCGGCTGGTACGACGTCGTGCACTCGCACTACTGGCTGTCGGGGCAGGTCGGCCAGATCGCCGCGGAGCGGTGGGAGGTGCCGCTCGTGCACTCCTCGCACACGCTCGCGCGCGTGAAGAACGCGGCCCTCGCGCCCGGCGACGACGCCGAGCCCGCGCAGCGCGTGGTCGGTGAGGAGGAGGTCGTGCGCGCGGCCGACGCGCTCGTCGCGAGCACGCCCGTCGAGGCCCGCGAGCTCGTCGACCTGTACGGCGCCGACCCGGACCGCGTGCACGTCGTCGAGCCGGGCGTCGACCTCGACCGCTTCGCGCCCGTGCCCGCGGCCGAGCGCCGTGCCGCGCGCGCCGCGCTGGGTCTGCCGCTCGACCGTGACGTCGTGCTGTTCGCGGGGCGCGTGCAGGCGCTCAAGGCCCCCGACGTCCTCGTCCAGGCGCTCGCGGCGCTGCGCGCGTCGGGCCGGCCCGTGCCCCTGCTCGTCGTCCTCGGCGGCCCCAGCGGGCGCTCGACCGCGGTCCGTGAGCTGCGTGCCCTGGCCGCGATGACGGGCGTCGAGCAGGACGTCGTCGTCCGCCCGCCTGCCGACCGCGACACCCTCGTGCGCTGGTACCACGCGGCCGACGTCGTCGCGATGCCCTCGCGCAGCGAGTCCTTCGGGCTCGTCGCCGCGGAGGCGCAGGCCAGCGGGGTCCCCGTCGTCGCGGCGGCCGTCGGCGGGCTGCGGACCATCGTCGACGACGGCGTGTCCGGCCGCCTCGTGCGCGGTCACGACCCGGCGGTGTGGGCCGACGTCCTGGCCGACGTGCTCGCCGACCCCGAGCGCCGCGACGAGTACGGCGTCGCCGCACGCCGGGGCGCCGAGCGGTTCGGCTGGGAGACGGCCGCCGACCAGGTGCTCAAGGTGTACGGCGTCGCCGCCGAGGCGCGCCGCGCCTGACCGCGCACGCCGTCCCAGGGACGGACGTCCCGGCGACGGTCGGCGGGGGCTGCGGCAGGATGGAGCCCATGACCTACACCCTCGTGCTGCTCCGCCACGGCGAGAGCGAGTGGAACGCCAAGAACCTGTTCACCGGCTGGGTGGACGTCCCCCTGTCGGAGAAGGGCGTCGCCGAGGCGAAGCGCGGCGGCACGCTGCTGACCGACGCGGGCGTGCGCCCCGACGTCGTGCACACGTCGCTGCTGCGCCGCGCGATCACGACCGCGAACTACGCCCTCGACGCCGCCGACCTGCTCTGGATCCCGGTCAAGCGCAGCTGGCGCCTCAACGAGCGCCACTACGGCGCCCTGCAGGGCAAGGACAAGAAGCAGACGCTCAACGAGTACGGCGAGGAGCAGTTCATGCTCTGGCGTCGCTCGTACGACGTCCCGCCGCCGGACATCGAGCTCGGCTCGGAGTTCTCGCAGGACGCGGACCCGCGCTACGCCGGTGAGCCGATCCCGCGCGCCGAGGCGCTCGCGCAGGTCCTCGACCGCGCGCTGCCGTACTGGGAGTCGGACGTCGTCCCGGACCTCAAGGCCCGCAAGACGGTCCTCGTCGCCGCGCACGGCAACTCGATTCGCGCGATCGTCAAGCACCTCGACGACGTCGACGCCGACACGATCGCCGGCATCAACATCCCCACGGGCATCCCGCTGCTCTACGAGCTGGACGAGGAGACGCTGAAGCCCACGAACCCGGGCGGCACGTACCTCGACCCCGAGGCCGCGGCCGAGGCCATCAAGGCGGTCGCGAACCAGGGTCGCTGACCTCCCGCACGACGCACCGAGCGCCGGCCACCCC
>NZ_BIMR01000311.1 GCF_004306155.1 Cellulomonas biazotea | reverse complement strand
CACCCGCGGCCCACGGCGCACCGTCCGCGACCGGCCCCGCACCGCGCGAGCCGACGACGCCGACGGCCACCGGGGTGCCGGGGAGGGCGCCCGCCGCCGGGGCCGCGGGGTCGCCCGCGAGCGCGGTGCCGTCTTGCGCGAGGACGGTGACGCGCAGGTGGGGCGTGATGTCGGGGGTGCCAGGCACGGGTGCGGCGTCGACGGTGAGGGTCAGCGCGGCGGCGACGTGGGGGTCGTTGTTGGCGACGACGAGCTCGTGCTCGACGGTGCGGCCGGGCACCAGCCCGTCCTCCGCACCGGGCAGGCGGACCTCGGCACCGGGACCGGCCTGCCGTGCGGTGCCGTCCTCGACGAGGACGACGTCGAACGGCGCGGTCGACCCGAGGCCCGTGCTGCCGAGGCGCAGCGTGGCGTCGTCGGTGTACGCGGCGGACGTCGTGGTCGTGGACCCGAGGACCGCGCCGCCGGCGAGGGCGACGGCGACGACCCCGACGGTGGTGCGGCGACCGGGTCGACGGTGCCAGGCCCGGGCGGGGCGGCGCGTGGCGGGTGGGGTGGTCATGGGGTGGCTCCCGTCCCCGGCATGACGAACCGGGTGAGCCCCGCGGACGTGGTCGTGCCGGTCGTGGTGGTGGCGTATCCGTCGCGGACCGGCCGGTGGGTGTTGTCGCTGCCGCCCTGGTCGCTGCCGCCCCAGCTGACGAGGGCGCCGTCGGTCAGCAGGGCGTGCCCCGTGTAGCCGTGGCCCGCGACGTGCGCGACCCGGTCGCCGAGCGCGGCCAGCCGGGTGGGGGTGCGCAGGTTGACGTTGGAGGTGGCGCCGGTCGTGGGGTGCGGTCCCCACGCCCAGGCGTAGCGGCCATACGCGTACACCGAGCCGTCGGACCCGCGCACGAGGACGTAGTCCTCGGTGTCGGCGACCTGGACGGCGGTGACGCCGGGCGCGAGCACCAGAGGTGTCGGCCGGCTCTCGTCGCCGGTCCGGCCGGTGCCCCACTCGCCCTCGTCGCCCCAGGTGAGGAGCGTGCCGTCGTCGAGGAGGGCTTGGTTGCCGTAGTAGTGACCGGTCAGCGTGCGGACCCGGCAGGTGTCCTGCGGGGAGCCGGCGACGACCCCGGGCCGGGCACAGCCGGTGGTCGTGAGCGCGGACAGGGCGACGGACTGGGTCGGGACGGCCCGCGAGGTGCTCCCGCGGTCTCCCGACGGGTCGGTCGCGAACGTGCCGGCGTTGGCCCAGCCCCACCACTGGACGCCGGTCGTCGCGTCGCCCGCGACCGTGTCACCGCGGATCGCCCAGGCGTTCCAGACCCCGGCGCCGACGGAGTGCACGCCGGTGAGGATGCGCGTCGGTGCGGCGCTCGACGCCGTGAGCGTGCCCTGCCCGGTGACGCCTCGGCCCTGCGCGTAGCCCCAGGTGTAGACGTCGCCGGTCGAGGTCAGCGCGACGAAGACCGACGCGGTCGAGACCAGGTCGACGACGTGGTCCGGGATCGCGACCTGGCCGGGCGTGGTCCACGGGCCGGGCCGTCCCATGACGTGCGCGACCTGGTTCCCGCCCCAGGTGTAGACGCGGCCGTCGTCGGACAGCGCCGCGAGGCCGGTGTAGGCGGGGTCGGTCGCGAAGAAGTTGTCGAGGCTGACCCCGGCGAGCCGCACCGCCGACCGGCGCCCGGCGGGGTGGCCGTCGTGCGGGAGGGTGAGGACCGTCACCGGGGCGGACGACGCGACGGTGGTGGCGCCGGTGCCCGACAGGCCGTTCCCGCGGTAGCCCCACACCGCGATCGACCCGTCGTCGCCGAGCGCCGTCGCGGTCCCGGCCAGGTACGTCTGCTGCGGGGTGTACGCGTGGGTCGCGGTCCGCAGCCCACCCTCCGGGGTCTGCGCGGCGACCGTGTCGTGGTACGCGGCCGTCGTCGTGGAGGTGAGGGCGGCGCCGACGACGACGGCGAGCGCGCCGACGGCAGCGAGCGCGCGGCGGGGGGTCACGTCGTGCTCCCGGTCAGCGTGATCCGCACCTGCAGCTCCCGGTCGTAGTAGTAGGGGTTGCCCTGGGGGCCCGGCAGGAGGGCGAACGCGACCGCGACCTCCCGCGGGACGTCCCTCTCCCAGCCGTCCAGGCGGACGGCGCCGAGCGCCGCCGCCGGCACGTGGTCGGCCACGACCGTGCCGTCGACGCTCACGGTCGCGAGGACCTGGTCGAACGGGTCGGCGCTCGTCCCGGTGCCGGGGTCGGCGGGGGCGGCGGGGCGGGCGCTCGCGAGGGTGAGGGTGACGGGCCCGGTGGCCTCGGTCGTCGTGACGACCGCGAGGGTCACGACGGGTTCGGGACCGGCACCGCGGGCCGGGACACGGCCCAGGCCCGTCGTGTCGAGCGTGACCGCCGTCGGGTGGCCCTCGTGGAGGGTCCCGTCGGCGGTGCGGACCGCGAGGTCGTACGCGCCGCCGACCGTCCCCGCCGACCCGAGGCGGGCCGCCGCGTGGTCGCTGAAGGCGGCCGACGTCGAGGTGACGCACCAGGTCGAGGCGAGCGCGACGACGAGCCCGGCGGCCGCGACCGCCCGGACCCAGCGCCGCCGGGCGGGCCCGACGGGCACGGCGCCGGACGGCTGGGCGCCCGGGCCGTGCCCGCCGCGGTGCGTGGTCAGGAGACCGACGAGCCGTGGAGCTGCGCCTGCAGCGCCGCCCCCTTGCCCGACAGGACGTTGTCCGCGCCGGGGTTCGACCCGTCCTCCAGGCTGAGCAGCGAGATCGTCACGACCACGACGCTCTCCTCGCCCGCGGCGAGGTCGTTCAGGGGCAGCGCGACGAGCTCGGCCGCGGTGAGGCCGTCGTGCGTCACCGGGGCGGCCGACATGCTCGTCGCGGGCATGTCCACGTCGAACCGCAGCTGACCCAGGTACGTCGCGTCGGTCACCCGTCCGGCGGCCTCGTCGTCGGCGAGCGTCGCGAGGGTCAGGCCGAGGCTGGAGTCGAGCACCGGCGACGCGTTGCGCACGGGCACCTCGACCGTGACCGGGGCGGAGCCGGGGAACATCGACTGCGCACCCTCGACGAAGAGCGGGACGCCCTCGGCCGCGTCGGCCTGCTGCCACGTGCCCGGCACCACGCGCCCGTCGACGTCCGTGCCCGCGACCTGCAGGTCGTAGGTCGCGTCCACGCCGCCGAGCCCCTCGGTGCCGAGGTTGAGGCGCGCGACGTCGGTGAACGCCGCGGTCGTGGCGAGGACCACGACCCCCGCGACCGCGCCCCACGCGACCACGGCCTTGCGTCGCCTGGCCCGCTCCTCGTGGTGCGCCTGCTCCTCGACCCGCCGGCCGCTCGTGTGCTCCGTGGACATCCCGACCTCCGTCACGGCACCCCCGGTGGGCGCCTCTGCGGTCCAGCGAACCCGGCCACCCGCCCGGTTGCGGGCGCGGCGCGGCACGCTGAGTAGCGCGGTGACGGCGACCGGGGACCGGCCAGGGTGCTGCCAGGTAGCGGCTCAGTCCTCGGGGGCGACGAGCCAGGTCGTGACGGCCTCCGCGAGCGCGTCGCGGTTGTCGACACCGACCTTGCGGTAGGCGCTGAAGATGTGGTTCTCCACGGTGCGGACCGACAGGTGCAGCGCCGCGGCGATCGCGGCGGTCACCATGCCCGCCCCCACCATCGCGGCGATCTCCCGCTCACGCGGCGAGAGGTCGACCGCGCGGGCGAGCGGCAGGAACAGCCCGCTCTGCTCGGGCGCGAACTCCTGGAACTCGCGCCACGTCGCCACCGCCTGCACCGCCGCACCCGCGAGGTCGCCCTGCCGGCGCAGCGCCCGGGCGCGGCCGATGCCGGCGCGGGCCGCGAAGAGCCTGCTCCCGGCACGTGCGAGCTCGTCGCCGCACGCCGCGAGCGCCGCGGGGTCGCCGTCGCGGAGCGCGAGCGCGTACCGCCCGAGGGCGGGCAGCAGGAGCCCATCGGTGGCGGTCGCCTCGTGCGCGAGGCGCTCGGCCCGGTCGGCGACGGGTCGGCGCTCGACCGAGGCGATCCCGACGATGAGGCCCGAGGCGAGGTAGCCGCGCGTGAAGCACTCGTCGGCGGCGGCCCAGAGCTCGTCGTGCACGTCGTCGCCGCCCGCGCCGCGCACGAGGGCCAGCAGGGTGCTCGGCAGCATGACGGGGAACGGTCCGACGTCCGC
Organism: Cellulomonas biazotea; assembly: GCF_004306155.1. Taxonomy (GTDB): domain Bacteria; phylum Actinomycetota; class Actinomycetes; order Actinomycetales; family Cellulomonadaceae; genus Cellulomonas; species Cellulomonas biazotea. The sequence goes on along the minus strand of NZ_BIMR01000311.1, from coordinate 2,170 downwards.
GCTGAGGTCGCGGACCTGCGCGGCGAGGGCCTGCGCGTACGCGGTCCGCCCCCGCCACCCGGCGACGACGGACGCGAGGCACAGCAGGCCCGCCTGGTAGTGGGTGTGCAGGGTCGGGGCGGCGGCGAGCGTCAGGACGTCGGCGAGGAGGTCCTCGAACTCCTGGAGCCGCCCGGCGAGCGCGAGGCCGAGGCCCGCGACATAGGCGTGCGCCTGGATCGGGCCCGGGTCGAGCTGGTCGCGCATCTCGGCGAGTCGGTCGAGCGCCCAGGCGACGCCGTCGTCGACCTGCCCGGCGAGGACGAGCCCGAGTCCGCGGCAGATGTCGCCGTGCCGGGCGAAGAACGGGTAGTGCGGCGCGTACGGCTCGAGCGCGGCGAGGGCGGCGCGGGGCCGGCCTGCCGCGAGGGCGACCTCGATGCCGACCGCGTCGAGGCCCTCGGCGCCGAACCGGTGCTCGTCGGGCGCCGGTGGTGCGAGCAGCCCGTCGGCGGGGCGTCCCTCCCGGACGAACCGCAGGTGGGCCTCGACCGAGCGCAGGAACGCGTCGAACGCGGGCACGTGCGCGGCCTCGGACCGCAGCGTCGCGGTCGCCCGCCCGACGTCGTGCCCGTCGAAGGCCTGGTAGGTGGCGTGCCACGTCGCGAGGAGCGCGCGGGACTCGTCGTCGTCGAGGTCGAGGTCGGTCCGGGCGACGACGTCGTCGATCGCGGTGCGCGTCGCGGATGCCGCGTGCAGGGCGGTGAGCAGCGGTACGGCGGTGGCGGGTCCGCGGTGGGACTCCCAGCCGGTCCGCCGGGCCCGCACCTCGTCGGCCCAGTGCTCGGTGACGCGCCGGCTGAGCAGCACCGCTCCCCCGCCGACGGACCAGTCGCCCGGCTCCCCGGGCGCGGTCGGCCGGGGGTGCGGGTCGGCGCGGCGGGCGGCCAGGGCGGCCTGCGTGCGCCGGGTGGCCGTGGTCGTGCGGCGGACGTGCTCGGCGACGATCGGCGGGTACACGCCCACGACGGGGGCGTCGGGTCCCCCGGCGACGGTGAGGAGCCCGGCGTCGTCGAGCCGGTTCAGCGCGTCCCACGACGTGGCGCCGGCGAGGGTCACGAGGTCGACGGCCCCGGCCACGGACAGGATCGTCAGGACGTCGAGGCCGTCGTCGTCGACGTCGACGAGCAGCGGTTCGACAGCGTGCGCGAGCTCGTCGCTCCACAGCTCGCCGGGGCAGACCCACATCCCGCCGCTCTCGACGAGCCGTCCGGTGCGTCGGCCGGTGTCGACGACCGCGCGGACCAGCCCGGGCAGCCCGCCGGACTTCGTCGCGACGCGGGCGACGAGGGTTGGGTCGACGGGCCCGCCGAGCAGGTCGTGCACGAGCCGGTGCAGCTGCTCGAAGCGCAGCGGGGCGAGGGTGACGCGCACGCCGGGCTGCATCTCCGTCGTCAGGGCGGGGGCGGTGGACCGGCGCCGGCCCGACGGTCGGCCGCTCGCGACGACGGCGAACGGCTGCCGGGTGCGGGCCACCATGAGCGCGCCGATGCTGGCGTCGTCCAGGTCGTCCGCGTCGTCGACCGCGACGACCACGCGGTCGCGGGACGTCACGACGTCGAGGATCGCGGCCGCCGCACCCGCGACGGTGGTCGGTCCGGCGGGCATCGGCAGCCCGCTCGCGGCGAGCGCGGCGAGGGGCCGGTCGCGCAGGGCGACGACGCCCGCGAGACGCAGGGTCGCGACGCCGTCGTCGCCGAGCAGGTCGGTCGCGCGCCGGACGGTCTGGCTGCGCCCGGAGCCGCGCAGGCCGACGAGCTCGACGCTGACGCCGTCGGCGAGGTAGCCGGCGACCCTCCGCGCGACGTCGTCCAGGGCTTCCATGGGTGTCCACGCTAGCCGGGTCGGCGCGTGTCACCTGCCGCGCCGCGGACGCGTCGCGCGACGGGCGGCGGCCACAGGTGCGCGCCGCGGTGCCGACCCGCCCGTGGCGGGTACCCAGTGCCGGGGTCCCGGGGCCCCAGCGGCGGGCCGTCGCGCACTCACCGTGCCCGGTGGGGTGACCTGGGGGTCATGCCCGGCGCGAGTCTGGGTCGTGCGGGCACGAGCGACGAGGCACGCGCCCCGCCGAGCGGACCGGTCGCCCGACCGGTCCGCTCCGCCCCGCAACGAGCTGCTCCCTGCACCGACC
>NZ_BIMR01000310.1 GCF_004306155.1 Cellulomonas biazotea | reverse complement strand
GCTCACGTCCGGCCCGGTGACCGTCTGGGTCGCCCCCGAGGGCGACGCGCCGCCCGCCAGCGCGACCCCGCAGGCGGACGGCTCGGTGCTGGCCGCCGTCGCGCCACCCCCGCCCGCGGGCGTCGTCGCGACCGTCGCCGGTCCCGAGGGCACGACGTGGACGCACCTCGCGGACGGCTCTGCCGTGCTGCACGACGCGACCGGCGCTGCCGTCGCCGCCCTGGCCCCCGTCGGTGCGACGCGCCTCGACCTCGCCGCGACGCTCGCGGGCAGCACCGGCACGGAAGGCACGGGCGACACCGTGCACCTCGTCGCGTCCCGCGGGGACGACCCCGCGGTCGGTGTGCGGCTCGGCACCGAGACCCTCGTCGACGCGTCGTGGGGCGAGCGCGAGGGCGGCCGCTCGCTGGCCGTCACGCCGGCCGCGTGGGTCCGGGCGGGCAGCGCGGCCGCTCGCGAGCTGCTGTGGGCGCAGCTCGTGGCCCGCGAGCCGGAGGCCGACTCGGCGTCGGTCCGGGCGCAGCTCGAGTGCCACGAGCTCGGCGCGCCCGACAAGGACGCGTGGAACCTCGAGCCCTGGCGGCCCGACGTCACGGCCCTGGAGATGATCGCCGCGCGCTGCAACCCCTGACGCGTCGTCGCGGGGGCTTGCGTTGGAGCGCGCTCGAAGCGGCACCGTGGTCGTCATGACCGATCTGCGACTGGCACTGGGCACCATCCCGCTGGGCACGACCGTGGACGAGCCGTCCGCGTTCGCGATCCTCGACCGGTTCGTCGAGCTGGGCGGGACCCGGCTCGACACCGCCGACAACTACCCGTTCTGGCAGGACGGCTGCACGGGCGACGAGAGCGAGGCGACGATCGGGCGCTGGCTCGCGGCGCGCGGCAACCGGGACGACGTCGTCCTGTCGACGAAGGTCGGCGCACGGCCGCGGACGCCGGGCGACCGGACGCTCGACGACGTCGAGGGCCTGTCGGCGGGCGCGATCCGCGCGGCCGTCGAGGGCAGCCTGAAGCGTCTCGGCACCGACCGCATCGACGTCTACTGGGCGCACGTCGAGGACCGCACCGTCCCGCTCGAGGAGACCGTCGCGGCGTTCGGCGCGCTGGTCGCGGACGGCACCGTGGGCGCGCTCGGGGCGAGCAACCACGCGACGTGGCGGCTGGAGCGCGCGCGGCGGACCGCCCGCGACCTGGGTGTCGCCCCGTTCACGCACGTGCAGCTCCGACACACCTACCTGCAGCCCCGGCCGGGCGTGGCGCTCCCCGAGGGCGGGCACACGCTCGCGACGAAGGAGACGTTCGACTACCTGGCGGCCGAGGGCGACCTGACGCTCTGGGCGTACAACACGCTGATGTTCGGCGCGTACACGCGGCCCGACAAGCCGCTGCAGGAGATCTTCGAGCACCCCGGCACGACGGCCCGGCTCGCCGTGCTCCGCGAGGTCGCCGACGGTCTCGGCGTCTCGCCGAACCAGGTCGTCGTCGCGTGGCTCGTCGCGCACGGCGTCGTCCCGATCGTCGGGGCGACGCGCGTCGAGCAGGTCGAGGAGGCCGTCGCGGGCGCGCGTCTGACGCTCGACGCGGGCACGCTCGCCCGCCTGGACGCCCCGGCCTGACGACCGCCCGTGGCGGCACGGTGGACGGCTCCGGCGCCCACGGCACGGAGCCCGGCACCCGGCCGTCCGCCCGCACGACGACGGGCCCCGCGGCGCGTCCACCACAGCGC
>NZ_BIMR01000309.1 GCF_004306155.1 Cellulomonas biazotea | reverse complement strand
CCCCGGCACCTCCCGCGCCCGCGGCACCCGCTCCCGCGCCCACCGTCGCCCCGGTCGCGGCGGCTCCCGCGGCACCGCCCGCGCCGCCGACCCCGCCCGCGCCGCCTGCGCCTTCGGTGGCCCTGCGGTCCGCGCTCGCGGACGTGCGGCTCGAGGTCGCCAAGGCCGTCGTCGGCCAGGACGCTGCGGTGAGCGGGCTCGTCATCGCCCTGCTGTGCCGCGGTCACGTGCTGCTCGAGGGCGTGCCCGGGGTGGCGAAGACGCTGCTCGTGCGCTCCCTGTCCGCGGCCCTGCACCTGTCGACCAAGCGCGTGCAGTTCACGCCCGACCTCATGCCGGGCGACGTCACGGGCTCACTCGTGTACGACGCCCGCACCGCGGAGTTCTCCTTCCGCGAGGGACCGGTGTTCACCAACCTCCTGCTCGCGGACGAGATCAACCGGACGCCCCCGAAGACCCAGGCGTCGCTGCTCGAGGCCATGGAGGAGCGCCAGGTCTCGGTCGACGGCACCCCGCGGCCCCTTCCTGACCCGTTCCTCGTCATCGCGACGCAGAACCCCGTCGAGTACGAGGGCACGTACCCGCTGCCCGAGGCCCAGCTCGACCGCTTCCTGCTCAAGCTCACGCTGCCGCTCCCCGAGCGCGCGGAGGAGGTCGAGGTCCTCGCGCGGCACGCCGGCGGGTTCGACCCCCGCGACCTCGGCGCGGCCGGGGTGCGCCCGGTCGCCGACGAGGCGCTGCTCGCCGCGGCCCGGGCGGAGGTCGCCCGTGTGCAGGTGTCGCAGGAGGTCCTCGGCTACGTCGTCGACGTGTGCCGCGCGACCCGCCGGTCGCCGTCGCTCGCCCTCGGCGTCTCCCCCCGTGGCGCGACCGCGCTCCTCGCGACGGCGCGGGCGTGGGCGTGGCTGTCCGGCCGTGCGTACGTGACCCCGGACGACGTCAAGGCGCTCGCCCACCCGACGCTGCGGCACCGCGTGCAGCTGCGCGCCGAGGCCGAGCTCGAGGGCGTCACGACCGAGAGCGTGCTCGACACCGTGCTCGGGTCCGTGCCCGTCCCGCGCTGAGCCGACGATGACCCTCACCTGGCGCGCCGTGCTGCTCGTCGCGCTCGGCGTGCCGCTCGTGCTCGTGCTGCCGTCGGGCGGGACGGTGCTGGCCTGGGCGCTCGTCTGCGTCGCCCTGTGCGTGCTCGACGCCGCCCTCGCCGCCTCGCCGCGCCTTGTGGCGGTCGAGCGCGACGTGCCGGTGTCGGTCCGCCTCACCGAGCCCGCGACGTCGACGCTGACCCTGACGAACGTCGGCACGCGGCGGCTGCGGGCCGTCGTCCGCGACGCGTGGCCGCCGTCGGCCGCCGCCGAGCAGGACCGTCACGTGGTCGACGTCGCGCCCGGCGACGGTGCCCGGGCACGGACCGTGCTGCGACCGGAGCGTCGCGGGGACGCGCTCGCCGACCGCGTGACGATCCGCTCGTCGGGGCCGCTCGGGCTGGCGGGGCGGCAGGCGTCGCTCACGGTGCCCGGCCGGCTGCGCGTGCTCCCGGAGTTCGCGTCGCGCCGCCACCTGCCCAGCCGGCTCGCACGGCTGCGCGAGATGGACGGCCGGGCCGCCGTCCAGGTCCGCGGCCCGGGCACCGAGTTCGACTCGCTGCGGGAGTACGTGATCGGCGACGACGTGCGCGCGATCGACTGGCGCGCGTCGGCCCGCCGGGCGGACGTCGTCGTCCGGACGTGGCGGCCCGAGCGGGACCGGCGTGTCGTCATCGTGCTGGACACGGGCCGCACGTCCGCGGTGCGCGTGCTCGACGCGCCCCGTCTCGACGCCGCGATCGAGGCCGCGCTGCTGCTGTCGGCGCTGGCCACCCGGGCGGGCGACCGGGTCGAGCTCGTCGCGTTCGACCGCCGTGTGCGGGCACGGGTCGCGGGCACGGCCGGGCCGCGGCTCATGCCGGCGCTGGCCGACGCGCTGGCGACGACCCAGCCGCAGCTCGTCGAGACCGACTGGCCCGGGGTCGTGACGCAGGTCCGCGAGCGGCTGAGCCAGCGCGCGCTCGTGGTGCTGCTCACCGCCCTCGACGCCTCCGCGGTCGAGCGCGGGCTCCTGGGCGTCGCCGGGCAGCTCACGGCACGGCACCAGGTCGTCCTCGCGTCGGTCGCCGACCCGGAGGCGGAGTCGCTGCGCACGGCCCGCGGCGACGCGCGCGAGGTGTTCGACGCGGCCGCCGCCGAGCGCGGTGGGCTCGAGCGGTCGGCCGTCGCGGTGCGGCTGCGGCAGCGTGGCGTCGAGGTCGTCGACGCGCTGCCCGACGACCTCGCCCCGGCGCTCGCCGACACCTACCTGGCGCTCAAGGCGGCGGGCCGGCTCTGAGCCGACGGCGGGCGCGCCGCCTGCCACCGGCCAGGTCTCCGCGGCGCCGGGGCGCAGGGGGCCGCCAGCGCGCACCAGCGTGCCCGTGCGGGTCGAGGCGTCGGTCGTCGTCGGTAGCCTGCCCGCATGGCCGACCCGCCCGTGCTGACCCGCGCCGCGCTCAACCGTGCGCTGCTGGCCCGCCAGCACCTGCTGGAGCGGACCGGACGGCCCGTCGTCGAGGTCGTCGAGCACCTCGTGGGTCTGCAGGCGCAGAACGCGTGGTCGCCGTACGTGGGCCTGTGGAGCCGCGTGGACGGGTTCACCCACGACGCCCTCGGCGACGCGCTCCTCGACCGGCGCCTCACGCGGATCGCGGTCATGCGCGGGACGATCCACCTGGTCTCGGCCCGCGACGCGTTCCTGCTGCCCGGGCTCACCGCGCCGCTGTACGTGCGCGACCTCGAGGTCAACGCGCAGCACGCGGCCGCGCTGCGGACGGTCGACGTGCCCGCGGTGACGGCGCGCGCCCGGGCGCTCGTCGAGGAGAGCCCTCGGGTCAGCACGGACCTCGGCCGCGCGCTCGCCGAGGAGTGGCCCGACGTGCCGGCCTCGACCCTCGCGTACGCGGCCCGCGGCACGCTGCCGCTCGTGCAGGTCCCGCCGCGTGGTGTGTGGGGCCGCTCGGGCGCGACGACGTGGACGACGACGACCGCGTGGTTCGGCGCGGCCGCAGCGGCAGAGGGACCTGACCTCACCGACCCCGACGTCCTCGCGGACGCGCAGGAGGACCTGCTGCTGCGCTACCTCGCGGCGTTCGGGCCGGCGAGCGTCGCGGACGCGCAGGCGTGGTCGGGCCTCACGGGTCTCGCCGCGGTCGTGGACCGGCTCGGCGACCGGGTCGTGCGGTTCACCGCGGAGCCGTCGCCGGGCAAGGTGCGGCCGCGGGAGGTGCTCGACGTACCCGACGGGCCGCGTCCGCCGGGCGACGTCGCCGCACCGGTGCGGTTCCTTCCCGACCTCGACAACGTGCTGCTGAGCCACGCCGACCGCACGCGGATCGTGTCGGACGAGCGGCGGCGGTCGCTGCAGAGCAAGAACGGCGTGCTGCCCGGCACGGTGCTGGTCGACGGCGAGGTCGCGGCGGTGTGGCGCGTCGAGCGGGAGCGGCTGGCACCCGGTCCCGGCCGACGGAGGCGGGAGTCGGCGACCCTCGTCGTGCGGCCGCTCGGCGACCTCTCGCCGCGCGCGCGGCGGGAGGTGACCGCGGAGGCGGAGCGGTTCGTGGGGTTCATGGCCGACGACGCCGCGACGCACGCGGTCGACGTCCGCTGAGGGCAGCACGCGCGGAGGCGCCCGCGCGGCCAGGGCCTGCCATGCGCCCCCCGTGCGGCGGGCACGACCGCAGTCCGGCGCGGCGTCAGCCCGCGACGGGTACCGCGTAGCCGGCGCGGTCGGGCGCGAGGTCGCCCGTGGCGCCCGCCCGCACCGCGCGACGGCCGAGCACGATCGTGTACGCCCAGAACGCCGCGAGGACGACCGCGCCGATCGCGATCTTCACCGGCCACGGCAGCGCCGAACCCGTGACGAACCCCTCGACGACGCCCGACACCGCGAGCACCCCGACGAGCCCGATCGCGACGGTGAACAGGGCACGCCCCTCCTCGGCGAGGGCGCGCCCCCGGGTCCGGGGGCCGGGGTCGATCCAGGTCCAGAAGATGCGCAGCCCGGCGCCCCCGGCGACGAACACCGCGGTGAGCTCCATCAGCCCGTGCGGTGCGATGAGCTGGAGGAAGACGTCGAGCTCGCCGTGCGCGGCCATCATCCCGCCGCTCGCGCCGACGTTGACGGCGTTGGTGACCTGCAGGTAGACGGGCCCGATGCCGGTGATCCCGGACGCGATGCAGACGGCGGTGATCCACGCGTTGTTGGTCCACACCATCGCGGCGAACCCGATGCCCGGGTCGTAGTACTCGGCGAACGCCCGCTCGACGTAGTCGCGCTGCTCCGCGGGTGTCCCCATCGCGGCGAGCGCCTCCGGCTGCGTCGCGACCCAGACCCCCGCCAGGACGGCGAGCAGCAGGAACCCGACCATGACGCCGACGGTCCACCAGCGGATGCGGTACAGCGCGGCCGGCAGCGACTCACCGACGAACACCGCGGCGTCACGCCAGCTCGGCTCGTGCGCGCCCACGATGGCGGCCCGCGACCGGGCGACGAGCTGCGAGAGCCGGCTCAGGGCCTCCGGGTCGGGTGCGGCCGAACGGATGACGGACAGGTCGGTCGCCGCGGACTGGTACAGCCGCACGAGCTCGTCCGACTCGGCGCCCGAACGGCGGCGCTTGCGGGCGAGGCGGTCGAGCCGCTGCCACGACTCGCCGCGCGCGAGCTGGTAGGCGTCGAGGTCCACGGTGCACAGCCTGCCATCCCCGGGCCCTGTCAGCGGTTAGGGTTCCCCCGGCGGAGGGAGCGACCGGGTGGCTGTGGACGAGATCGTCATCGGCGAGGGCGTGCTGCTGGACTCCAGGGCCGCCTCGGCGGCGTCGCGGCTCCTCGCCGCCCTCATCGACCTGGCGGTGCTGTTCGTCGTCCTCATCGGCCTGACGATCCTCCTGGCGACCACCGCACCGGGCTTCATGACCGAGGAGACGAGCCGGATCCTGTCGGTCGTCACGCTCGCGACGATCACCGTGATCTACCCGACGACGCTCGAGACTCTGACCCGCGGTCGTTCGCTCGGCAAGCTCGTCGTGGGCATCCGCGTCGTGCGCGACGACGGCGGCCCGCTCGTGCTGCGGCAGTCGCTCATCCGCGCGCTCGTCGGGGTCGTCGAGCTGTGGGCGTCGGCGGGCTCGATCGCGCTCGTGTGCTCGATGGTCCACCCGCGCAGCAAGCGGGTCGGCGACATCCTCGCGGGGACGTACGCGGTCCGCGTGCGGGGCGCGGCCAAGGTCCGGACGACCGTCGGGATGCCGCCGATGCTCGCGGGCTGGGCGCAGGCCGCCGACGTGGCCCGCCTGCCCGACGGCCTCGCGCTGGCGGTGCGGCAGTTCCTCGTCCGGGCGACCCGCCTGCACCCGGCGTCGCGCGTCGCGCTCGGGTCGCGGCTGACCGCGGAGGTCGCGCGGTTCGTCAACCCCGGCCCGCCGCCCGGGACGCACCCGGAGGCGTTCCTCGCCGCGGTGCTCGCCGAGCGCCGGCGTCGTGAGCTCGACGCCCAGCTGCGTGCCGACGCGCGCGACGCCGCCGACGCGCAGCTCCTGCACCGCCTCCCCCACGGCGTGCCGGACCCCGTCGACTGAGCCGCCCGCACCCGGCGGCTCGGCTCCCCTCCTGACGGCCGCACCCCGTCAGTAGCGGTAGTGCTCGGGCTTGTACGGGCCGTCGACGTCGATCCCCAGGTAGAGCGCCTGGTCCTTGGTCAGCCGCGTCAGGCCGACGCCGAGGGCGTCGAGGTGCAGGCGCGCGACCTTCTCGTCGAGCACCTTCGGGAGCCGGTGGACGTGCCGGTCGTACGACCCCTGCCGGGTGAACAGCTCGACCTGCGCGATGACCTGGTTCGCGAACGACGTGCTCATGACGAACGACGGGTGCCCGGTGGCGTTGCCCAGGTTGAGCAGCCGCCCCTCCGACAGGACGATGACCGACCGTTCGGCCCGGCCCGTCGCGGGGTCCGCGGGGAACGTCCACTCGTGCACCTGCGGCTTGAGCTCCGTGCGCCGGACGCCCGGGTACGCGGCGAGGCCGGCCATGTCGATCTCGTTGTCGAAGTGCCCGATGTTGCCGACGACGGCCTTGTCCTTGAGCGCGGCGAGGTGCTCGACGGTGACCACCCCGCGGTTGCCGGTGCACGTGACGACGAAGTCCACCTGGTCGACGACGTCGTCGAGCCGGGCCACCTGGTACCCGTCCATCGCGGCCTGGAGCGCGCAGATCGGGTCGACCTCGGCGACGACGACCCGCGCCCCCTGGCCGCGCAGCGCCTCCGCGGCACCCTTGCCGACGTCGCCGTAGCCGACGACGAACGCGACCTTGCCGCCGATGAGCACGTCGGTCGCGCGGTTGAGCCCGTCGGGCAGCGAGTGCCGGATGCCGTACCGGTTGTCGAACTTCGACTTCGTCACGGAGTCGTTGACGTTGATCGCGGGGAACAGCAGGTCGCCCGCGTCGGCGAGCTGGTAGAGCCGGTGCACGCCGGTGGTGGTCTCCTCGGAGACGCCGACGACCCCCGCGGCGACGCGGGTCCAGCGCTGCGGGTCGTCCGCGAGCGAGCGGCGCAGCAGGTCGAGGACGACGGCGTGCTCCTCGGAGTGCTCGGGGTCGCCCACGGGCGGCGTCGCGGGGACGGCCCCGGCCGCCTCGTGCCGGACGCCCTGGTGGACGAGCAGCGTCGCGTCGCCGCCGTCGTCCAGCAGGAGCGTCGGCCCGCCGTCGGGCCACAGCAGCGCCTGCAGCGTGCACTCCCAGTACTCGGCGAGGGTCTCGCCCTTCCACGCGAAGACCGCGGGCCCGGAGGGGTCGTCGGGCGTGCCGCGCGGGCCGACGACGACGGCCGCGGCGGCCTCGTCCTGCGTGGAGAAGATGTTGCACGACGCCCAGCGGACGTCGGCCCCGAGGGCGACGAGCGTCTCGATGAGCACCGCCGTCTGCACGGTCATGTGCAGCGAGCCGGTGATCCGGGCGCCCGCCAGCGGCCGCGACGGACCGAGCTCCGTCCGCAGCGCCATGAGGCCGGGCATCTCGTGCTCGGCGAGCCGGATCTGGTGACGGCCGGACTCGGCGAGCGCGAGATCGCGCACCTGGTACCGGCCGGGGACCTCGCTGAACCTCGCCACGCGCCACCTCGCAGGATCGGACGGTCGTCGAGCACCGGGCTCCCTCGCCCGGGCTCATCCTGCCCGACGCAGGCCTGCGACGGCCCCTCGGGCGGGCGGGAGTCCCGTCCGCCCGCGTCGGTCAGGCCGTCGGCGCGGGGCGCCCCTCGTCCGCGAGCAGGACCGGGACGCCGTCACGCACGGGGTACGCGAGGGGCGCCGTCGGGTCCGTGGAGACCAGCAGCGGCTCACCGTCGGGCCAGGTCGCGTCGACGAGCGTCGCACCCGAGACCGGGCAGCGCAGCAGGTCGCGCGCCCACCCCTCGAGCGGGTGCGCGGTGGTCGTGTCGTCGGCGCCCATCAGTCCTCCTGGCCCTGGCGCACGAGCGCCAGCACGTCGTCGCGGACCTTCTCCATGATGTCCGCGTCGGCCGCCTCGACGTTCAGGCGCAGCAGCGGCTCGGTGTTGGACGCCCGCAGGTTGAACCACCACTGGGGCTGGCCGTCCCAGTGCGAGACGGTGAGGCCGTCGAGCTCGTCGACCTCGACCGGGCCGGCACCCTGCTGCGTCACGTACGCCTCGACGACGCGCGCGCGCGCCGCGGGGACGTCCTCGACGCGCGAGTTGATCTCCCCGCTCGCCACGTACGGCTGGTACTGGTCGGCGAGCGCCGACAGCGGGTGCGGCTGGCCGCCGAGCGCCGCCAGGACGTGCAGCGCGGCGAGCATGCCGGTGTCGGCGAAGAAGAAGTCGCGGAAGTAGTAGTGCGCGCTGTGCTCGCCGCCGAAGACGGCACCGTGCTCCGCCATCTCCGCCTTGATGAACGAGTGGCCGACGCGGGTGCGGACCGTGCGCGCGCCCGTCGCGCCGATGAGGTCGGGCACGACCTGCGACGTGATGAGGTTGTGGATCACGGTCGGGGTGCGGCCCTCGGCCTGCTCCCGCGCGACCTCGCGCAGCCCCACGAGCGCGGTGATGGCCGACGGGCTGACGGGCTCGCCGCGCTCGTCGACGACGAAGCAGCGGTCCGCGTCGCCGTCGAACGCGAGGCCGAGGTCGGCGCCGTGCTCCACGACGGCACGCTGCAGGTCGCGCAGGTTCTCCGGCTCGAGCGGGTTGGCCTCGTGGTTCGGGAACGTGCCGTCGAGCTCGAAGTACAGCGGGACGACGTCGAGCGGCAGCTCCGGCAGGCCGGCGCCCGTGCCGAGGACGGCGGGCGCGGTGTAGCCGCCCATCCCGTTGCCGGCGTCGACGACGACCTTCAGCGGACGGATCCCCGACAGGTCGACGAGCGAGCGCAGGAACGCGGCGTAGTCGGCGAGCATCTCCCGGTCCGAGACGACGCCGCGCGCGTCGGCGGCCACCTCGGGCACGCCCGCGGCGAGGTAGTCGCCTGCGAGCTCACGGACGCGCGACAGCCCCGAGTCCTGGCCCACGGGCCGGGCGCCCGCGCGGCACAGCTTGATGCCGTTGTACTCCGCCGGGTTGTGGCTCGCCGTGAACATCGCCCCCGGGACGCCGAGCGACCCCGACGCGAAGTACAGCCCGTCCGTCGACGCGAGGCCGATGCGCTCGACGTCGACCCCGCGGCCGGCCAGACCGTCGGCGAAGGCGTCCACGAGCTCCGGACCCGACGGGCGCATGTCGTTGCCGATGACGACGCGCGGACGTCCCTGCGCCTCGGGCACGACGACCACGTCGGCGAACGCCGCGCCGATCGCGCGCGCGACCCGCGCGTCGAGCTGCTCGGGGTAGACGCCCCGGACGTCGTAGGCCTTGATGAGGGCGGAGAGGTCGACACGCTCAGGGGTGGTCACGCCCCGCATCGTACCGGCGGTGCCGTGACCAGCGTGTCAGGCGGACCCGTCGCCCCCGACGACCTCGTCCCGTCCGAGCGGCTCGCCGTCGCCGTCGAGCGCGAACCAGCCGGTCCGCTCGCACGCCGCGCACGACACGAACACGGCGGGGCGGCCCGACGAGAGCGTCATGCGGATGCGGGTGAGCTCGGTCGACCCGCAGTGCGCGCACGCCTCGGTGCCCGGGACCACCGGACCCGACGGCTGGCTGACCGACCCCAGCGGCTCGGGCGGCCGGGCGTCACGGGCGCGGGCGGCGTCGCCGCGGCGTCGGGCCACGCGTCAGCCCTCGCCCCGCAGCACCCGCAGGTGCCCGCGGCGGGGGGCGTCGGCGAGCACGTCGGCGGCC
>NZ_BIMR01000308.1 GCF_004306155.1 Cellulomonas biazotea | reverse complement strand
TGCCGGACCGCACCCGCCCAGTCCGTGTCGCGCCGGTGCTCGGCGACCGCCCGGTGCGTCCGTGCGAGCGCCCCCGGGTCGCGGCGCGACTGCAGCACCCGGCACTGCGCGGCGAACAGCGCGTGCCAGCGGTAGGCGGGCGTCGCGTCCCACGCGGCCGGCGCCGCGCCGTCGGGCACCGGGGTGAGGAAGAGGCCGCGCGCGACGCACGCGTCGAGCAGCGCCGCGCCGCCCGGGACGAGCACGTCGGCGAGCACCGGGTCGACGACGTCGTCGACCGTGGCCCGCAGGACGAAGTCCGCGAGCGCGGGCGGGAGGCCGGCCAGGACCTCGTCGACGACGTAGTCCGCGACGGGGACCGCGGTGGCCGAGGCGAGGTCGAGCCGGCGGCGTCGGGCCGCGTCCGCGCCGACGCTCGTGCCCGGGGTGCCGTCGGTGCCGCCAGCCCCCTCGGTGCCGTCGGCGCCCGCCATGCCGAGCAGGGTCATCCGGACGGCCACGGGCCACCCGTCGGTGACCGCCCGGAGCCGTTCGGCCTCGGCGCGGTCGAGCCGCGTCCCCGACGCCTCCGCGACGCGCACGATCTCGTCGGCCCCGAACGCGAGCGCCCCGGCACGCAGCTCGCCCAGCTCGCCCGCGACCCGCAGCCGGTGCAGGGGAAGGCCGGGGTCGGCGCGGGCGACGAGCACGAGCCGCAGCACCGCGGGCGCGTACCGGACGAGCCGGCCGAGCACCGCACGCGCGGCGGTGCCGTGCACCTCGTGCGCGTCGTCGAGGACCAGGACGACCGGGTCGGTGCGGTCGCCGAGGACGACCAGCAGCGCGTCGAGCCGCGCGACCGCGCCGACGTCCGCGGGCAGCGCACCCGCGGGCAGAACGCCGGCGAGCGCCCCCTCGAGCCCGCGCAGCAGGCGGTCGGGGTCGTCGTCGGACGGGTCGAGCGCGAGCCACGCGACCGGCGCCGTCGTGCCGGCCGCCCAGGACGCCACGAGCGTCGTCTTGCCGTACCCGGCGGGGGCGACGACCGCGGTGACGCGGTGCGCGGCGACCGCCGCCTCGAGCTCGCCCGTCGGGCCGGGCCGGAGCACGACGTGGGCACCGGGGAGCGGTACCGAGACCTTGCCCCCCGGGGCGGACCTTCGCGCCTGCTGCCGGACGCCCACGAGCCGAACGTAACGGGCAAACGGGGCGCGCGCCCGCCGACGGGCCGAGGTGTCGCGGGTTCCCCCACCGTCCGCCGTCGTGCGTTCACCTCGGCGCGTCCGCTCGTTCACCTGCCGGTGCGAACCTGACCAGCGCGCGGCGCCGTGCCGCAGCAGGAGAGGATCACATGCGGGACATCTTCGACGCCGAGCTCGCCCAGCTCGGCCAGGACCTGGCGGCGATGAGCGGCCGGGTCGAGCGCGCGATCACCGACGCGGGTGTCGCGCTCCTCACCGCCGACCTGGCGCTCGCCGAGTCGGTCATCGCGGCCGACCTGGAGATCGACGCGATCGAGCGTGACCTCGACGAGCGGTGCGTGCTCCTGCTCGCGCAGCAGCAGCCCGTCGCGACCGACCTGCGGATCGTCGTGTCGGCGCTGCGGATGAGCGCCACCCTCGAGCGCATGGGCGACCTCGCCCGGCACATCGCGCAGGTCGCGCGCGGGCGCTACCCGCGGACCGCGGTGCCGCACGGGCTGTCGGGCACGTTCACCGAGATGCACGACGCCGCGGTCCGCGTGGCGCGCCGCACGACGACGCTGCTCAGCAACCACGAGCTGCCGCTCGCCGAGAGCATCGAGCAGGACGACGACCTGCTCGACGAGCTGCACGAGGACACGTTCACCGCGCTGCTCGGGGGCTCGTTCTCCGGGTCCGTGCAGGAGACGGTCGACGTGACGCTGCTGGGCCGGTACTACGAGCGGTTCGGCGACCACGGCGTGTCCATCGCCCGCCGCGTGACGTACCTGGTCACCGGGGTCCTGGGCCAGGAGCTCGACCGCTCCGCCTCCTGAATCCTGCCGGCCGCGCGCCGCGGCCCGGTGACGACCGAGCGCCGGTCACCCCG
>NZ_BIMR01000307.1 GCF_004306155.1 Cellulomonas biazotea | reverse complement strand
CCCCGGGCCCGGCCGGGTCGGCGCGGCCGCCCGGCCGGTCCGCGCGACGCTCGTCGTCGGGACGCGGCGTCGCGTCGTCGGGGCGTCCGGTGCTCGCGTCGGTCATGGCGTCCAGGCTCGCACGGCGGGGCGGCCCCGCCGAAGCCGGACCGCCCCGCAGCGCACGCGTCATCAGCCCTTGAGGCCCTGCGTCGCGACGCCCTCGACCAGGTAGCGCTGGAACACGAGGAAGAAGAGCAGGACGGGCACGAGCGCGAGGACGGCCATGGCCATCTGGGCGCCGTAGTCGGACGTCGTGGTCTGGTCGACGTAGAGCCGCAGCGCGAGCGGCATCGTCGCCAGGTCGGGGTCCTTGAGGTAGAGCAGCGGGCCGAAGAAGTCGTTCCACGACCAGATGAACGCGAAGATCGAGCTCGTCACGAGCGCGGGCTTCATGAGCGGCAGCATGATCGACGTGAAGATCCGCACGTGGCCGGCGCCGTCGATGCGGGCGGCCTCGTCGAGCTCGCGGGGCAGGTTCCGCATGAACTGCACCATGAGGAACACGAAGAACGCCTCGGCGGCGAGGAACTTGCCGATGAGCAGCGGGATGAACGTGTCGACCAGGTCGAGCCGGGAGAACACGATGTACTGCGGGATGATCACGACGTGGAACGGCAGCAGGAGCGTGCCGATCATGAGCGCGAAGAACGCGTTGCGCCCGGGGAAGTCGATCCGCGCGAACGCGTAGGCGGACACCGAGCAGGACAGCGTGATCCCGACGACGGAGCCGACCGCGAGGATCAGCGAGTTGGTGAAGAACGTCCAGAACGAGACGCCGCCGATGCCGTCGAGCGCCTTGGCGAAGTTCGCCCAGGTCGCGGCGTCGGGCACGAGGCTGACGTTGCCGACGATGTCGCTGCTCGGCTTGAACGACGAGGACAGCATCCATACGGCCGGGTAGAGGATCACGACGACGACCGCGAGGACGAGGGCGTGGAACCCGACGGACTTGACCCGCTCGCGGGACCGGTGCTGGCGGCGCAGCTCGGCGGAGCGCTCGACCGAGGAGGCCCCGCCCGGCGCGGTGGCGATGGTGGTCACTTGCCCTCCCCGGAGTAGTGCACCCAGAACTTGGAGCTGCGGAAGAAGATGACGGTGATGATGCCGACGACGACCACGAGCACCCAGGCCATGGCGGACGCGTAGCCCATCCGGAAGTCGACGAACCCGCGCTGGTAGAGGTACAGCGTGTAGAAGAGCGTCGACCGGGCGGGACCGCCGGTGCCGTTGGAGATGATGAACGCGGACGCGAAGATCTGGAACGCGTGGATCGTCTCGAGCAGCAGGTTGAAGAAGATGACCGGCGAGAGCATCGGCAGCGTGATCGCGCGGAACTTGCGCACGGGCCCGGCGCCGTCGACCGACGCGGCCTCGTAGAGCTCGTTCGGGATCTGCTTGAGGCCCGCGAGGAAGATGACCATCGGGGCGCCGAACTGCCAGACGGTCAGCAGGATGAGCATCGGCATGGTGCGGTTCGGGTCGCCGACCCAGCCGCCGCCGGGGGCGCCGAAGAACTGGCCGATCTGGTCGACGATGCCGTCGTCGATGAACATCGCCTTCCACACGATGGCGATCGACACCGAGGCGCCGACGAGCGAGGGCATGTAGAACGACGACCGGTAGAACCCCTTGCCGCGACGGCGGTTGTTCAGCAGCATCGCGACGGCGAGCGCGGCGATGAGCTTGGTGGGCGTCCCGAACACGACGTACGTGGCCGTGACCTGCCACGCCTTGAGGTAGCTGGGGTCGGAGAACAGCAGCCGGAAGTTCTCCAGGCCCGTGAACTCGGGCGGCGCGAAGAGGTTGTAGTTGGTGAATGCCAGGTACAGCGACGCGAGCATCGGGCCGGCGGTCAGGAGGAAGAACCCCAGGAGCCACGGGGCCAGGAAGGCGTACCCGGCGCGGGTCTCGGCGGCCTTGCGGCGCTTGCGCACGGCGCTCGACCGGGGGGCGTCCGACGCGGGAGGCGTGGTCACCTCGGCAGTGAGGGTCACGGTCGTTCCGTTTCGATCAGGGTGCACGGGTCCGGTGCGGGTCGACCGGGCGCCGCGGGCGCCGGTGTCCGCCGGGTGGGCGCCCCCCCCCCGGGGGGGGTGCGGGCGGGGCGCCGG
>NZ_BIMR01000306.1 GCF_004306155.1 Cellulomonas biazotea | reverse complement strand
GCGGCGGGGCTCGCCGTCACCGCCCGGCCCCGGCCCCGCCCGGCTGGTCGCCGCGGCGCCCACCCCGTCGCGACCGCGCCCGCCGTCGCCCTCGCGGATGTCGAGGAACGCCGGCCGGCTCCGTTCCCCGGGTGAGAGTGCCACCCTGGGCACCACAGGACGAAGGAGCAGCACCATGGCCCGCTACCTGATCGCCGTCGACTTCCGGTCCGGCGACGACCCCACCCCCATGGAGGAGTGGACGCCCGACGAGATCACCGCCCACCTCGACTACTACGCCGCGCTCAACCGTGAGCTGGAGGCCAGCGGCGAGCTCGTCGACACGACGATCCTCACCGGTCCCGACCTCGCCAAGGTCGTCCGGTCGGACGGCGTCGGGGCGCCCGTCGTCACCGACGGGCCCTTCCCGGAGTTCAAGGAGTGGCTCGCCGGGTTCCAGGTCGTCGACGTCGAGACCGAGGAGCGCGCGGTCGAGATCGCGGCGCTCGTGTCCGCCGTGCCCGGCCGGGGCGGGCGGCCCACCGGCCAGCCCATCCACGTGCGCCGGATCATGGAGGAGGGCGGCGCGTCCGACGCCGACGGCATGCTCGACTACCTGCGCACCGCGGACGGCGTCGCCTGACCACGCCCGCCGACGCGCCCGAGGACCTGCTGCGCACCCTCGCGCCGCAGGTCCTCGGCGTGCTCGGCCGGCGCTCCGGCGACTTCGCGGCCGCCGAGGACGCCGTGCAGGAGGCGCTCGTCGTCGCCGTGACGCACTGGGCGCGCGACGGCGTGCCCGAGCGGCCGTTCGGCTGGCTGCTGCAGACCGCGACCCGGCGCCTGCTCGACGCGCGACGCAGCGAGGGCGCCCGACGTGCCCGCGAAGAACGGTGGGCCGCCGCGGAGGTGGGCGGCGGGGAGGTCGTCGACCGCGACGACTCCCTGACCCTGCTGTTCCTGTGCTGCCACCCGTCGCTGACGCCCGCGTCGGCGATCCCGCTGACGCTGCGGGCCGTCGGCGGACTCACGACCGCGCAGGTCGCGCGCGCGTTCCTCGTGCCCGAGCCGACGCTGGCGCAGCGGATCAGCCGCGCGAAGAAGCGCGTCGCCGACGCCGGGTCGACGTTCACGCTGCCCGGTCCCGACGAGCGACCGGCCCGGCTGCGCAGCGTCCTGCACGTGCTCTACGTGATGTTCACCGAGGGCTCGACGAGCACCGGCGGCGGCGACCTGCACCGCGTCGACCTGTCCGACGAGGCGGTCCGCCTGACCCGCTGGCTGCACGCGCTCGACCCCGACGACCCCGAGGTCGCCGGGCTGCTCGCCCTCATGCTGCTCACCGACGCCCGCCGCCCCGCCCGGACCGACGCGTCGGGCGACCTGGTCCCGCTGCCCGAGCAGGACCGCACCCGCTGGGACCGCGCGCGCATCGCCGAGGGCCTCGCGCTGCTCGACGCGGCGATCGGCGCGGGGTCGGTCGGGGAGTACCAGCTGCAGGCCGCGGTCGCGGCGGTCCACGACCGCGCCCCGACCGCCGCGGACACCGACTGGGCGCAGATCGCCGCGCTGTACGACCTGCTCGCGCGCATGACGGGCAGCCCCGTCGTCGCGGTGAACCGGGCGGTCGCGGTCGCGATGGTCGACGGTCCCGCCGCGGGCCTGCGGCTGCTGGACGGCGTCGACCTGCCAGGCCACCGTCTCGACGCCGTCCGCGCGCACCTGCTGGAGTCCGCGGGCGACACCACCGGCGCCGCCGCGGCCTACCGGCGGGCCGCGGCGGCAGCGACGTCGGTCCCCGAGCAGCGCTACCTGACCCTCCGCGCCGCCCGCCTGACGACGCCGCCCGCCTGACGGCGCCGCCCGCCTGACGGCCCTGCTCGACGCCGCGCGCGTGGCGTGGGTCAGAGGAGCGTGCGCAGGCGGGTCGCGAACGCCGGCGGGTCCTCCGCGAAGCCGACGTGGTCGCTCGGGAACAGCACCGGCTCGACGCCGAGCTGGGCGGCCAGCGCCCGCGACGAGCGGTCGCACAGCTGACCGGCCGACTCCTCGCCGATCCCGACCACGACCCGCGTCGCCGACGCCCGCAGCGCGTCGACGTCCGGCCGGTACCGGACCGTCGGCCACAGCATGTGCGAGAACTGCACGCGCTCGTCCGCGACGTCCTGCGCGGAGCGCTCCCCGCCGAACATCTGCTCGAGCGCCTCGGGCGGGATCGGGATGTCGGCGATCTCCATGAACTGCTGCCACGCGCCGATGCTGTCGCCGCCCTCGTGCGTCTCGATCATCCGCCGCGTGCGCGCGGCCAGGTCGGCGTCGTCGGGGAGCGGGGCGTGCAGCGGCGGCTCGTGCGCGACGACGGTCGCGGCGACGCCGGGGTGCCGCGTGGCGAGGTCGAGGACCGTGACAGCGCCGCCGCTCGACCCGAGCACCAGGTCGGCGGGCCCACCGACGTGCGCGACCAGCCGGGCGACGTCGTCGGCGCGGACCTCGACGGTGACGTCGGCCTCGGGGTCGTCGACGGTGCTGCGGCGGATGCCCCGCGGGTCGGTCGTCAGGACGGTCCGGTCGGTCGCGAGCAGGTCGGCGAGCGGGGCGAACGCGTCGGCGTCCATCGGCGCGGCGACGAGCACGACGAGCGGCCCGGAGCCGCGCAGCTCGTAGTACAGGCGGGCGCCGGGCACGTCGAGCATGCCGGTGGTCACGGTGGCGGGCGAGGCGGTCACGGGTCCTCCATCAGGGTCGTGCTGGGTGTGCCGGGCGTGCCCGGGCGCGCGGTGCGTCGCTCGGGCTGTCGTGGGGTGGACCGCGGTCGCCGTCGGAACTCATCGGGTTGAGCCGGTCCTCGCGTGCCCGGCCCGGGGCGGGTGCGGGCAGCACGGGGCGACGCCTGCGCGGTCGGCGCCGCTGGTCGGCGTCGGGCCGTGCGGCCTAGTCTCCGCGGGATGACGGTCTTCTCGGACGGGCGGGCACCGACGGGCCGGCACGGGGTGCCCGCGGAGCGCGGCGCGGTCGGTGGCGGGACCGCGCCCACGGCCTGCCCGGTGCGCAAGCTCACGCAGCCGGACGACGGGCCGGGGCCGGACCTGGAGCGCGTCGACGGCCCGGTGCCGCGCTGGCGGATCCGCTCGTTCGACCTGGCGCGCACGGTGCTGCGGCACCCGGAGGGCACCCGGCAGGGAGGCTTCAACGCGCAGAACTTCCACGGGCCGGACGGTCCGCGGATCCGGCCGCCGATCCTCTACCTGGAGGGCGACCCGCACCACGCGCAGCGGCGGGCGGCCGCGCGGTTCTTCGCCCCGCGGACGGTCGAGGGGTACCGCGGCTGGATGCAGGAGGCGGCTGACGAGCTGGCCGCGACGGTCCGGTCGGACGCGTGGACGGACGTGACGCGGCTGTCGATGCAGATGGCGGTGCGGGTCGCGTCGCGCGTCATCGGGATCGACAGCGCGACGTCGCCCGCGATGCACCGGCGGCTCGACGCGTTCTTCGAGCCCGACCCGACGGGTGCGTCGGGGCCGGTCCTGCGTGCGCGGGCGACGTGGCGGAACCTCGCGATGCTGCGCTTCTACCTGTTCGACGTGCGGCCCTCGATCCGGGCGCGGCGTCGTCGTCGGCGGGACGACCTCATCAGCCAGCTCCTCGACGACGGGTTCAGCGACGTCGACATCCTCACGGAGTGCGTGACGTACGCGGCGGCGGGGATGGTGACGACGCGCGAGCTCATCACGGTCGCGGTGTGGCACCTGCTGGACGACCCGGCGCTGCTCGCGCGGTACCGGGCGGCGGACCGTGCCGGTCGGGTCGAGGTGCTGGACGAGGTGCTGCGGCTGGAGCCGGTGATCGGGCACCTGCTGCGGGAGACGACGGCGCCGGTGACGCTCGACGGGCCGGACGGTCCGGTCGAGGTGCCGGCCGGCGCGGTGGTCGACATCGACGTGCGCGCGGTGAACGCGGACCCGCGCGCGGCGGGGGCGGACGGCGACCGCCTGTGCCCGGCGCGTGACCTGCCGCGCTCGGTCCTGCCGACGCTGCTGAGCTTCGGCGACGGCCACCACAAGTGCCCGGGGGCGCCGCTCGCCATGGCGGAGGCGGAGGTGCTCGTCACGGCCCTGTTCCGTGAGGACCTGTTCGGGGCGGGGCCGCCGCGGGTCCGGTGGAACGCGGTGAGCGCGGGGTACGACCTGTCGGGCCTGCGCGTGCGTCGCGGCGTGCGCTGACCCGGGCCGCCGCCGGGCTCGCCGGACTCCGGACGCGACGCGGCGGCCGGACCCCCTCCAAGGTCGCGGCCGCCGTGTCGGTCTCGGGGCGCCGGCGCGGTCGCCGGCGGGCGTCAGGCCCGGCTGGGTCCGTAGGGCGCGTAGGTCGACGGGGCGACGGCCTGCGACGGCATGAGGATCCACAGGATCGGGTAGACGAGGATCTGGCTGCCGGGCAGCACCATGAGGACGAGGACGAACAGCAGTCGGGCCGCCCACGGGGAGATGCCGAACCGCTCCCCGAGCCCGGCGCAGACGCCGGCGAGGACGCGGCCGTGGACGGGGCGGACCAGTCCCTGTCGGCTCATCTGGTCGTGGATGGTGCTGCTCACGGTGGTTCCCTCCTGGGAGCGCCGGGCGCGACGGTCGCGTCTCGGCTGTGCCACCAGCATCGCGGCGGGCGACCGCCGGGCACATCGGGGAACGTCCCGGAGCGGACCCAGGGCC
>NZ_BIMR01000305.1 GCF_004306155.1 Cellulomonas biazotea | reverse complement strand
GCGCACCGTGGGCGCGAACAGCAGCGTGAGCACGACCGCGGCGAGCAGCCAGCTCGGCGCGAGGATGATCGGGGCGCCCGCGACGCGGCCGATGACCCAGCCGGAGGACCGTCGTCTCGGGGGTCGGGTGTCGCTCACCGGACCAGCGTAGGTGGTGGGCCGGACGCGTCGGCGCCCGGTCCGGGGGCGGGTCACGGGCGTCACAGCCCTCCACCGGCGGGGCACGGGCGGGAGCGTGGGTGGCGCCGCCTACGCTCGGGGGCGTGAGCGCACAGGACGTGGTGGTGGCCGACCGGGACGAGTCCGTCGAGGAGCTCGTCGACGAGGCCGTCGCGCAGGCCGCCCCCGTCCGACCGCCGTCGCGGCCGGGGCTGTCGCCGTCGCGCGCGAACGACTTCCTGCAGTGCCCGCTGCTGTTCCGGTTCCGCGTCGTCGACCGGCTGCCCGAGCCGCCGAGCGCCGCCGCCGCACGCGGCACGCTCGTGCACGCGGTCCTGGAGCACCTGTTCGACCTGCCGGCCGAGCAGCGCACGCTCGACGCCGCGCGCGGCCTGGTCCCCGCGCAGTGGGACCGGCTGCGGGAGGACGCGCCGCAGATCGCGGAGCTGTTCGCCGACGAGGCGGAGCTCACCGCGTGGCTCACGTCCGCCGAGGCCCTGCTCGGGACGTACTTCACGCTCGAGGACCCGACCCGGCTGCAGCCGCGCGAGCGCGAGCTCATGGTGAGCGTCGAGCTCGAGGACGGCCCGCAGCTGCGCGGGATCGTCGACCGCGTCGACGTCGCGCCGAACGGCTGGGTGCGGGTCGTCGACTACAAGACCGGCAAGTCGCCGCGGGCCGGCTTCGAGGGCGGCGCGCTGTTCCAGATGCGGTTCTACGCGTACGTCATCTGGAAGTCGCGGGGCGTCCTGCCCAAGCTCCTGCAGCTCGAGTACCTGGGCGACGGCACGGTCCTGCGGCACGAGCCGACCGAGCCGGAGATGCACACGCTCGAGGCGCGCGTGCGGTCCATCTGGCGTGGCATCGAGGACGCGGCGCGCGCTGGCGACTGGCGTCCGCGCACGTCCCGCCTGTGCGACTGGTGCTCGTTCAAGGCGCAGTGCCCGGCGTTCGGCGGCACGCCGCCCGAGGTGCCGGAGGGTGCGGTCGAGCGCTCCATCGGCGTCGCACCGCCCGCCCCCGCGGTCGCCTGACCGGACGGCGCCCGCCCGTCAGCGGGTCGTGAGGGTGTCCAGCACGTCCCCGCCGGCGACCCGCGCGAGGTCGTCGAGGCCGACGTCGACGAGCGAGCGGACACGGCTCAGACCGGGTCGGGCCTCGATGGGCTGCATGACCTCGACCGCCACGACCCGCGCACCCGACGCCACGGCGGACGCGACGCCCGAGCGCGAGTCCTCGACGGCGACGCACTCCTCGACCGGGACACCGAGCAGGCGCGCCGCGGTGAGGTAGGGCTCGGGGTCGGGCTTCGGGCGGGTGACGTCGTCGCCCGCGACCACCACGTCGAACAGGCCGACGGTGCGCGCGAAGGGCTCGGCCAGGACGCGGAACGACGACGTGACGAGCGCCATCGGCACCCCGGCGTCGCGCAGCGCCAGCAGCAGCTCGTGCGCGCCGGGCTGCCAGGGCACACCCGCCGCGACACCCGCACCGACGCGGCCGTTGAGGAAGGCCGCGATCTCCTCGGCGGACCGCGTGACACCGCGCTCCTGCAGCGCCACGACCGCGACCGCCATGGGGTTGCCGACCATCGCGGCGCCGTCCTCGTGCGTCCACACGCCGCCGTGCGCCTCGACGAGCTCCGTCTCGGCAGCGATCCAGTGCGGCTCGGTGTCGATGAGGGTGCCGTCCATGTCCCACAGGACCGCGGCGGGCAGGGCGGGCGGCGCGCCGCTGTCGCGGGCCGCGGACGCGCTGGAGGGGCTGAGGGTCAAGGCGGGACTCCTGTCGACGGTTCCTTCCACGTCGAGGCTAACCGCACCGCTGCGCGACCCCGGAACACCGTCCACGCGGGACCGGTCGCGTCACGACGCCCCGCTGCAGCGCACGTCCCACGGCGACGCATGCCCGGCGCGGCGCCGCCCGCCCGACCGCGGGCACGGGCGCTGCAGGGGTGACCCGCGCCACCCTCGGTCCCGTTCACTTCTGCGCGCACCGGCCGATAGGCAACGGCGAGGACCCAGGACGGGTCCGCAGGACCGAAGCAGGAGGCAGCATGAGGCGCCAGGCCGGACCGATCGTCGGGCCGGGGGTGGTCGCCCTCGTGCTCGCCCTGACCGCCTGCGGGACGCCCGCGTCGCCGTCGGCGGCGGACGACGCGCAGCTCGTCGGCGTCGCGATGCCGACGACGACGTCCCCGCGCTGGATCGCGGACGGCGAGAACGTCACCGCCCAGCTCGAGGCGCTCGGCCACGAGGTCGACCTGCAGTTCGCCGACGACGACGTGCCCACGCAGATCGCGCAGATCGAGGCCATGATCGACGCGGGCGCCGAGGCGCTCGTCGTCGGGTCGATCGACGGCTCGGCGCTCAAGGACGTGCTCGGCCGCGCCGCCGACGAGGGCATCCCCGTCATCTCCTACGACCGCCTCATCCGCGACTCGGACGACGTCGCCTACTACGCGACGTTCGACAACCAGCGCGTCGGCATCCAGCAGGGCACGTCGCTGCTCCAGGGCCTGGGTGTCCTCGACGACGCGGGGGCGCCGACCGGCGAGTCCGGGCCCTTCGCGGTCGAGCTGTTCGCCGGGTCTCCCGACGACAACAACGCGACGGTCTTCTACGAGGGCGCGATGAGCGTCCTGCAGCCGTGGATCGACGAGGGCGTCCTCGTCGTGACGTCGGGCGAGACGGACTTCGCGACGATCGCGACGCCCGCGTGGAACGGCGAGACGGCCGCCGCGCGCCTCGGGCCGCTGCTGGACACGCACTACGGGTCGACGCGCCTGGACGCCGTCCTCGCGCCCGCCGACATCCTCTCGGTGCCGCTGCTCGAGGTGCTCCGCAACCACGGCTACGGCACGGCGGACCAGCCCTGGCCGGTCGTCACCGGGCAGGACGCCGACGTCGCGGCCGTGAAGGCCGTCGTCGCGGGCGAGCTGCACTCGACCGTCTACAAGGACACGCGCCAGCTCGCCGAGGTCGCGGTGCAGATGGTCGACGCGCTGCTGTCCGGGCAGGAGCCCGAGACGAACGACGTGACGTCGTACGACAACGGGGTCGAGGTCGTGCCCGCGTACCTGCTGCAGCCCCAGCTCGTCACGAGCGAGAACTACGTCGAGGTGCTGCTCGACAGCGGCTACTACACGCAGGAGGACCTGGCATGAGCGCGAACCCCACCCCGCGGCGCACGCGTGCGGCGTGGTTCTGGGACCGGCCGGTCGCGCTCAAGGTCGGCGCGTCGCTCGTCGTGATGGCGGTCGTCTTCGCCGTCGTCGGCGGCATCGGCGGGCTGGCCCTGATCCGCGCCGGCGACAACCTCGAGCGGGTCCGCGTCCTGACGGGCGACCTGCAGGGGTCGATGGCGGAGCTGCGCACCGTGCAGCAGACGAGCCACCTGCTGGTGCGCCGGGCGACGGCCGCCCCCGACGAGACCCTGCGCACGCAGCTCCTCACGTCGTCGGCCTGGAACGACCGCCGCGCGGCGGAGCTCATCGGGACGGTCGACGCCTACCCCGAGGCGGACGTCCAGCAGTGGGCGGACTTCAACGCCCGCTGGGAGGCGTGGCACGCCTTCCGCGACGGCACCCTCATGCCGTTCGTCGAGGCCGGGGACCTCGATGGACTGGAGGCGGCGCTCGGCTCGTCCGCCGCGGGCGACCCGGACAACGCCGGGCGCGCGCTGCAGCTCGCCGACGGCCAGATCACCTCGCAGGTCGAGGAGATCCAGGTGCGGGCCTCCGCGGAGATCCGCACGGTCCTCGTCGGCCTCGTGCTGGGCTTCGTCGTGGCCGGCGCGGTCGCCGCGACCCTGGCCGTCGCCGTCACCCGCCGTCTCACGCGCGGCCTGCGCACCGTCAGCGCGTCCCTCGACGCGATGGCGTCGGGCGACCTGACCGTGCGCGCCGACGTCGCCGAGCAGGACGAGCTCGGCCGGATGGCCCGCTCGGCCGGTGTCGCGCAGGACTCGCTGCGCGAGATCCTCGCGGGCGTCGTCGGCACGACGGCGACCATCGCCACGGCGAGCCAGGACATGGCCGCCGCGGGCGAGCAGGTCGCGGCCGGCTCCGAGGAGACCAGCGCCCAGGCGGGCGTGGTCGCCGCGGCCGCCGAGCAGGTCTCCCGCAACGTCCAGGACGTCGCCGCGGGCGCCGAGCAGATGGGCGCGTCGATCCGCGAGATCGCGCAGAACGCCGGCGAGGCCGCGAAGGTCGGAACCACCGCGATGGCTGTCGCGCGCACGACGAACGACTCGGTCGCCCGGCTCGGCGCGTCGTCGCAGGAGATCGGCGACGTCGTCAAGGTCATCACGACCATCGCCGAGCAGACCAACCTGCTCGCCCTCAACGCGACCATCGAGGCCGCACGCGCCGGAGACGCGGGCAAGGGCTTCGCCGTCGTCGCGAGCGAGGTCAAGGACCTGGCCGGCGAGACCGCGAAGGCGACCGAGGACATCGCCCGTCGCGTCGAGGCGATCCAGCGCGACACGACGACCGCAGTGGGTGCGATCGAGGAGATCGCCCGCGTCATCGAGCGGATGAACGACTACCAGCTGACGATCGCGTCGGCCGTCGAGGAGCAGACCTCGACGACCAACGAGATGAGCCGTGCGGTGGCCGAGGCCGCCACGGGCTCGGCGGAGATCGCGACGAACATGACCGGCGTCGCGACCGCGTCGGCGACGTCGGCCGAGATGCTCGCGCGCCTCGGTGGTCAGGTGGAGGGGCTCGCGGCGACCTCGGAGGACCTGCGGCGGCAGGTGGGTGCGTTCACGTTCTGACGCGTCTCGCGCCACGGCGGCGCGGACGGGCGGGCCGTCGCCCCGGGTGACGGTCCGCCGCGCGCCGCCGCCGGGCCGTCGCGCGCCCGCGTCCTAGGCTGGGCAGATGACAGAGCACGGACCCGCGGAACTCCCCGACGGCGAACCCGTCATGCTCGCCGCGTTCGAGGGCTGGAACGACGCCGGATCGGCGGCCACGCACGCCCTGCAGCACCTGCACGAGGCGTGGGGCGCCGAGCAGGTCGACGAGCTCGACCCGGAGGAGTACCACGACTTCCAGGTGAACCGCCCGACCGTCGGACCGGGCGCGGACGGGCGGCGCGAGATCACGTGGCCGACGACGTCGGTCGCGGTCGCCGACACCCCGCGCACGGGCCGCCGGATCGTCATCGTGCACGGCATCGAGCCGTCGATGCGGTGGCGCCGCTACTGCGCCGAGCTGCTCGACATCGCGTCGGGGCTCGGCGTGCGCACGGTCGTGACGGTGGGCGCCCTGCTGGCCGACGTGCCGCACACGCGCCCCATCCCGGTCAACGCCACCAGCGAGGACGCGCAGCTGCGCGAGGACGCCGGGCTCGAGCCCAACAGCTACGAGGGTCCGACGGGGATCGTCGGGGTGCTGCAGCACGAGGCTGCGGCACGCGGCATGCGGGCGCTGTCGCTGTGGGCGGCGGTGCCGCACTACGTCGCCCATCCCCCGTCGCCCAAGGCCACGCTCGCGATCCTGCACCGCGTCGAGCAGCTCGTCGGGGAGCCCGTGCCGCTCGGTGAGCTGCCCGACGACGCGGCGGCCTGGCAGCACGGCGTCGACGAGCTCGCGGGCGAGGACAACGAGATCGGCGAGTACGTGCGCCAGCTCGAGGAGGCGAAGGACACCGCCGACCTGCCCGAGGCGAGCGGCGAGGCCATCGCCCGGGAGTTCGAGCGGTACCTGCGCCGGCGGGACAAGGGCACCGGCGGCTGACCGCTCTCCCCCGGCCGCCCGACACCCGCGGACGGCGGGGCGTCGGGCGGGCTCAGGTCAGAGGCGCACGCCGAGCAGCGCGTCGACGGTGCGGGCGACGAGCCCGGGCGCGCCCTCGACCGGCTCCGCGTCGCCCTGCAGGGCGGTCTCGACCCACGCGTCGACGACGTCGAGCGCACGGGGGGTGTCCAGGTCGTCGGCGACGGCCGCACGGACCCCCGCGATCGTCGCGGTCGCATCGGGTCCGCCGTTGCCCGACAGGGCACGCCGCCACCGCTCCAGCCGCTCGGCGGACTCGCTCAGGCCCTGCTCGGTCCAGTCCCAGTCGTCGCTGTACCGGTGCGACAGGATCGCGAGCCGGATCGCCATCGGGTCGACGCCCGCGGCGCGCAGCGCCGAGACGAGGACCAGGTTGCCGCGAGACTTGCTCATCTTCTCGCCGTCCAGCCCGACCATGCCGGCGTGGACGTGCACGCGGGCCCCCAGACCCTCGTCGAGCAGGCGGGCGTGCGACGTGCTCATCTCGTGGTGCGGGAACCGCAGGTCCGACCCGCCGCCCTCGACGTCGAACGGCAGCCCGAGCGCGTCCCGGGCGATCACGGCGCACTCGATGTGCCAGCCGGGGCGGCCCGTGCCGAGCGTGCCGCCGTCCCACGCGGGCTCGCCCGCGCGCTCACGACGCCACAGCAGCGGGTCGAGGGCCGACCGCTTGCCGGGGCGCTCGGGGTCGCCCCCGCGCTCCGCGGACAGGGCCAGCATGTCGTCGAGGCCCAGGCGCGCGACCGCGCCGAACGCGCCGTCGGCCGACAGGTCGGCGTAGACGTCGCCCGGACCGTCGTCGACCGCGTCCGGGGACGGCACGGTGTACGCGGCGCCCGACGCGAGGAGCGCCGACACGGCGTCGACGACGTCGGGGATCGACTCCACGACACCCGTCCAGGCGTCGGGCGGGACGACGCCGAGCGCCGTCATGTCCTCCGCGTAGAGCGCGGTCTGCTCGGCGGCCAGCTCGCGCCAGTCGACGTTCGTCGCGCTCGCCCGCTCCAGGAGCGGGTCGTCGACGTCCGTGACGTTGGACGCGTACCGGACCTCCTGCCCGGCGTCGCGCCACGCGCGCCCGAGCACGTCGAACGCGACGTAGGTCGCGGCGTGGCCCAGGTGGGTCGCGTCGTAGGGGGTGATGCCGCAGACGTAGAGCGTGGCCGTCGGTCCGGGCGCCGCCACGACGCGCTCGCCGGTGGAGGTGTCGCGGACGGTGACGGGCCCGCCCTGTCCAGGGAGCCGTGGGATCTGCGGGGCCGGCCAGGTGAGCACGGGCGGCAGCCTAACCTCCGGGGCGCGTCGGGCCGGGCGCAGGGCCACAATGCAGGCGTGGACGAGACGGTCCGGCCCGGCGGTGCCGGGATGCCCGACGAGGTCGTCCGGACGCTGCCCGCACCGGACGCCGACGCCGACGCCGGCCGCCACCCCCGCCGGCCGACGACCTGGGTCGTCGTGCCCGACCCGGCCGACCTGCCGGCCGCTGCGCTGCGGCACGGGCTCGGCGACGACGCGGTCGCGGTCCTGCGGCTCGGGGGCGCGGGCGCCCACCCGCCCGCCCCCGGTCACCCCGTGCGGGCGCGGATCGTGCGGACGCCCGACGG
>NZ_BIMR01000304.1 GCF_004306155.1 Cellulomonas biazotea | reverse complement strand
AGCACGACCGGGCTGCCGGCAGCGGGCGGGCGCGCGGTGGCGTCGCGCAGGGCGGCGGACGCGGCGCCGCGCACGGTGAGCGCGGCGTCGACGCCGGGGCGGTCGACGACGGTCCGGCGGGCGAGCTGGGTGAGGGCGGGCTCGACGAGGTCCGTCCACCAGCGGGCGACGCCGGCCGACGTGAGGTCGCCGAGGACGAGCAGTCGGGCGCAGCGGACCTCGTCGCCCGCGAGCGCGGAGTCGACGACGGCCGTGGGGGTCGCGTCGGGGTGCGGCGCGAGCGGGCGCGCCTGGCCGAGGGCGGGGGCGCCGGGGCTGTCGACGGCGGCGCTCACGTCGGTCGCGAGCGCGATCCGGGCGGCCTCGCCGGGTGCGACGCCGTCGAGGGTGAGGCGCCGCATCACGAGCAGCCGCTCGACGTCGTGCGCGCCGTACCGGCGGTGGGCGCCGGCGGAGTGCTCGGACGGGCCGAGGCCGTAGCGGCGGTCCCAGGTCCGCAGCGTGGCGGGGGCGACGCCGAGGCGGCGGGCGACCACCGCGACGGCGAGCGCGGGGGTGGAGGCGTCGGTCGGGTCGGCCGCGGGCGTCGTGACGTCCTCGTCGGCGGGCATGACGCGATTGTGCCAGGGGTCACGGGTCGTCCTCACCGTGACACAGCACGGATCGCGTCAGAGGCGACACGCCGACCAGCAGCTCCGCCACGAACCGCGTCATCACACGAATGTGCGAACCACCCTTGAACAACTTGTGGCGCGGTTGTAGCGTTTCGCTTCATCGCACCCCCCCGCACTCCAGCGTGCGGGGCTGCCGAACAACCGAGCCACCGAGCGCGACGGCCCACCAGGCCCGCTGACTCGGTTTGACTGAGGAGGACGCATGGCGGAGATCTCGCGGTTGCCCGGACCGGTGATGGACCTGTGGGAGTGGCAGTTCGAAGGAGCCTGCCGCGACGCCGACCAGGACCTCTTCTTCCACCCGGAGGGCGAGCGGGGGTCGGCACGGCGCCGGCGCGCGGAGGCCGCCAAGGCCATCTGCGCGACGTGCCCGGTGCTGAAGGAGTGCCGCGAGCAGTCGCTCGCGGTCCGTGAGCCCTACGGCGTGTGGGGCGGCCTGTCCGAGGACGAGCGTGCCGCGATCCTCGCGCAGCGCAACGGCCGTCGCGCGGTCGTCTGAGCAGGTCAGGCCGGTAGGAACCGGCAGACGACGAGGGCCCGTCCACCACGTGGTGGACGGGCCCTCGTGCGTGGGGCGGGCGGCGGCGTCAGGGACGACCACCGCCCGCCCGCGTCGTCACTTGACGACGACCGCGAGGATGTCGCGAGCCGAGAGGATGAGGAACTCCTCGCCGGCGTACTTGACCTCGGTGCCGCCGTACTTCGAGTAGATGACCTTGTCACCGACGGCCACGTCGAGCGGCACACGGTTGCCGTTGTCGTCGACACGGCCGGGACCGACCGCGAGGACCTCGCCCTCCTGGGGCTTCTCCTTCGCGCTGTCCGGGATGACGAGGCCCGAGGCCGTCGTCGTCTCCGCGTCGAGCGTCTTGACGACGATCCGGTCCTCGAGGGGCTTGATGGAGACCGACACAGCGGACCTCCCCTTCGCATGTGAGTAGTTCCGAGCTGTCCGAGCGCACCGGCTCACGTCGTCGCGGGTGCCGTGACCAGGTGCGCAGCTGGCACACTCCACAGGAGAGTGCCAGCTCCTCACTCTAGGAACGCGTTAGCACTCGGTCAAGGCGAGTGCCAACGAACGCCCCGGCCAGGGTCGACGCCCCACGCTCCACGCCCGCGTGCGGCGTGGAAGGATCGCCCGCATGGACGCCGCCGGTCTCAGCGCTCTGCTCAGCCCCCAGGGCTGGGCCCTGCTCTCGGCACTGCCCCCGTACGACGAGCACCGCACGATGGCGCTGTCGGCGCGCCTGCACGCCGAAGGGCTCGACCCCGACCTGGTGGCGGCCGCGCTCACGCAGTCCCGCCTGCGCGCCCGGGCCCGCACCAAGCTCGGCGACTTCGCCGACGGCATGCTCTTCACCGCAGCCGGGCTCGAGCAGGCCACGCGCCTCACGGTCGCCGCGCACCACGCGCGGCGGTACCGGGACGCGGGGACGACGCGGGTGGCGGACCTCACGTGCGGCATCGGCGCCGACTCGCTCGCGTTCGCCGGCGTCGGGATCCCCGTGCTGGCCACCGACGTCGACGAGGCGACCGCCGCGATCGCCACCGTCAACCTGCGGCACTTCCCCGACGCCGAGGTCCGGCACGGCGACGGGCTCGCGCTCGACCTCGAGGCCGAGGGCGTCGACGGCCTGTACGCCGACCCCGCGCGCCGCACGTCCACCGGCAGCCGCGTGTTCGACCCGGGCGCGTACGCCCCACCGCTCGACGCGGTCCTCGCGCTGCGCGAGCGGGTCCCCGCGCTCGGGCTCAAGCTCGGCCCCGGCGTGCCGCACTCGGCGCTGCCGCCCGACGCGCAGGCGCAGTGGGTGTCCGTCGACGGCGACGTCGTCGAGGTCGGGCTGTGGTTCGGCCCGCTCGCTCCCGAGGGCCCCGGACGGTCGGCGCTCGTGCTCACGCCCGCGGGGGCGCACACGCTGCACGCCGGTCCCGACGGCCCCGCGACCGTCCCGGCCGGGCCCGTCGCGGGCTACCTGTACGAGCCCGACGGCGCCGTCATCCGCGCGGGACTCGTGGGCGACGTGGCGCTGCGCGTGCGCGGCACGCTCGTGGACCCCACGATCGCCTACGTGACCTCCGACGAGCTGCACGACGAACCCGTCGCGACCGCGTACCGCGTGCTCGACACGATGCCGTTCGGCCTCAAGCGGCTGCGCACCTACCTGCGCGAGCGCGGCGTCGGGCGGCTGACCATCAAGAAGCGCGGCACGGCCGTCGTCCCCGAGCAGCTGCGCCGCCAGCTCGACCTGCGCGGCGACGCCGAGGCGACCGTCGTCCTCACGCGCGTCGCCGGGCACCAGCAGGTGCTCGTCGTGGAGCGTGCGTGATGGCCGCCCCCGTGCACCTGCCGTTCGCCCGCTCCGAGCGGTCGACCGTCGGCCTGGAGTGGGAGGTCGCGCTCGTCGACGCCGACTCGGGCGACCTGCGGCAGGCCGCCCAGGCGATCTTCGACGCCGTGCGCCGGCCCGACGGCACCGACCACCCGAACATCAAGCAGGAGCTGCTGCTCAACACCGTCGAGGTCGCGTCCGGCGTGTGCCGGACCGTGCGCGAGGCCGGCGACGACCTGCGCCCCGCGCTCGACGAGGTCGCCGCGGCCGCGGAGCCGCTGCGCATCGAGCTCATGGGCGGCGGGACGCACCCGTTCGCGAACTGGGCGCAGCAGAAGGTCACCGACAAGCAGCGCTACGCGACGCTCATCGACCGCACCCAGTGGTGGGGCCGGCAGATGCTCATCTACGGCGTGCACGTGCACGTCGGGATCGAGGACCGGGACAAGGTCCTGCCGATCTCCCGCGCGATGCTCACCGTCTTCGCGCACCTGCAGTCGCTGTCCGCGTCGTCGCCGTTCTGGGGCGGCAAGGACACCGGGTACGCGTCGAACCGTGCGCTGCTGTTCCAGCAGCTGCCGACCGCCGGGCTGCCGTTCGGCTTCGAGGAGTGGGGCCAGCTCGAGCAGTACGTGGGCGACATGCTGCACACCGGCGTCATCGACCAGTTCGACGAGGTCCGCTGGGACGTCCGGCCGTCGCCCCGCTTCGGGACGCTCGAGATGCGCGTCGCCGACGGCGCGACCAACCTGCTCGAGGTCACCGCGATCTCCGCCCTCACGCACTGCTTCGTCGAGCACTTCTCGACGATGCTGGACCGCGGCGAGACGCTGCCGACCATGCCGCCGTGGTTCCTGCAGGAGAACAAGTGGCGCTCGGCGCGCTACGGCATGGACGCGATCATCATCACGAACGCGGCGGGCGACGAGGAGCTCGTGACCGACGCGATCGGCCGCTGGCTCGTCGAGCTGGCGCCCGTCGCGGAGCGGCTCGGGTGCAGCGCCGAGCTCGAGGAGGTCCGCGTCATCCTGCGGCGCGGCGCGTCCTACCAGCGGCAGCGCGCGGTGGCCCGGCGGCACGCGGGCGAGCTCGACGCGGTCGTGCGCTCGCTCGTCGCCGAGCTCGAGGCCGGCCGGCCGCTCTGACCCTCCCGTCCGCCGCGACGGTCGCCCCTCCTGTCACCCGACAGGGCTCGCCAGCACGTCGTCCCACCGGACGGTCGTCGGGCCGTTCGTCGTCGACGAGCTGAGGTACGCCATGAGCCGGACGCCACCCGCGGTCTGCAGGCCCGCCGTCGTGTCGGTCGCCGTGTACTGCCACGTCGCGGGCTCCGGGGTCCCGTCGAGCCACGCGCGCGTGCGGACCGTCGTCGGGGACGCGCCCTGCACCTGGACGCGCACCCGGAGGCGCGCGCCCGGTGTGAGCGTCACCCCCGGCAGGGTGTTGCCGGTGAGCACCGCGCCCGACCGCTCGGTGTGCAGCTGCACGGCGCCGGTCGCCAGCACCTTGACCCGGGCGCCGTAGTCCGCGGACCCGACGACCCGGCCGGACACGGTCGCGTAGAGCGGACCGTCGGGCACGGTCGTCAGCGCGAGGGTCGTCGTGAGGTCGGTGGACGTCGACGCGACCGCGCCGAGGCCGGCCGTGAGCGTCGCCCCCGCGGGGACCTGCATGGCGCCCGTCCCGGAGCCCACGGAGAACCGCGTGGAGCCGCCCGCGACCGCCCACGTGCCGCCGGTCTCCGCCGTGCCCCAGCTGCCCGTGGTCGTCCGCCCGAACGTGTCGGCGGCGAGCGTCGTGACCGGCGGCGGAGCGGTGACCGTGACCGACCGCGTGGTCGTCGCGGTGGCGCCGTCGTCGTCGGTGACGGTGAGCGTGACCGTGTACGTGCCCGCCGCGGCGTACGTGCGCGACGACGTCGTGCCCGTCGCGGTGCCGCCGTCGCCGAACGACCAGGCCCGGGACACGACCGTCCCGTCCGGGTCGGTCGACGCGGTCGAGTCGACCGCGACCGTGAGCCCGTTCGTGGCCGTCGTGAACGACGCCGTGGGCGGCTGGTTGACGGGCGGCGGCGGAGGCGACCCGACCGGGGTGACCACCAGGTCGTCCCAGCGGGCCGTCAGGGCGCCGCCGGTCGTCGTCGAGCTGACGTACGTCATGAGCCGGACGCCGCCCGCGCCCTGCATCGCCGCCGTGCCGTCGGTCGCGGTGTACTGCCACGCCGTCGGCTCGGCCTGCCCGTCCTCCCAGGCACGCACGCGCACGACGGTCGGCGACGTGCCCTCGACCTGCGTGCGCACCCGCAGACGCTCGCCCGCGGTGAGCGTGACGCCGGGCAGGGTGCCGCCCGTCAGGACCGTGCCGGAGCGCTCGGTGTGCAGCTGGACGGCTCCCGTCGCGAGCACCTTGACCCGGGCGCCGTAGTCGCCGGAGCCGACGACCCGGCCGGACACGGTCGCGTAGAGCGCGTTGCTGGGGATGCGGTCGAGCGCGACGGACGTCGTGACGTCGGTGGCCTGCGAGGACACCGTGCCGAGGGTCGCCGAGACGGTGCCGCCCGGCAGGGGCGACTGCTGTCCGGTCCCGCCGCCGACGGCGAACCGCGCGGTGCCGCCGCCGACCGACCAGGGTCCGCCGGTGTCGGCGCTCCCCCACCCGCCCGTGACGGTCCGGCCGAACGCGTCGGTCGCGAGCGGGCCGGGACCGGGGTCGGGCGGGGTGCCGGTCATCGCGTAGGGCAGCGTGAACTGGCTGTCGGCGTCCGTCTCGTACCGGCCGAGCGTCGGGGAGTACGTCGTGGCCCGGATCTCGTCCGCGGCGGGGTCGAACGTGTAGTACCGCAGCCAGCCGTCGCCGCCGTTGGCGCGGTCCTGGTAGTCGGTGAGGACCGCGTGCACGGGGTCGCCGCACGCGTTGGTGTCGGTCCGCCGCGCCTCGCCCAGGTCGCCCTCGCTGAAGTGCCCGCTGACGACGAGGAAGACCGAGCAGCTCGGCCGGACGAGCTCCTGCCAGATCGCCTGGCCGCTGTTGCCCCCGTCGGCGCGCGCGACCTGGTTCGTCAGCCCGCCGGACGTGTCGACGTAGCTGTGCGTCGCGACGATCGCGCGACGGTCGGGGTACGCGGCGAGCACGCGCCGCCCCCAGTCGAGCGCGTAGTCGGGCGCGTTCATCTCGAGGTTGAGCAGCAGGAAGTCCATGCCGCCGGCGGTGAACAGCGCGAAGCTGTCCATGTTCTGCCGGTCCACCGGGTCGGGCCCGACGACGTGCTGCCCGAGGTACCCGCCGTAGGACGCCGCCGCACCGTTCCAGGTCGCGCCGGAGTACCGGCTCGGCGGGAAGTACTGGCGGTACAGGGGCGCCTCGCCGGTCGTGAGGTTCATGTCGTGGTTGCCGGGGAGCACGGTGTTCGGCACACCCGCGGCGTCGAGGACGGCCATGTGCTGCGACGCGCGCTGCCACTGCACGTCGGCGGTGTCGACGCCCACGAGGTCGCCGACCTGGGCGACGAACGCGATGTCGAGGTCGTCCTGCTGGTCGGCGATCCAGGCGGTCTGCACGCCCATCGTCGCCTGGTTCGCGGAGGTGCTCACGTAGTTCTGCGTGTCGGGGAGCACGACGAACGTGAACGGCTCGGGGTCGGCGGCGGTCGCGGGCGCGGCGACGAGGTCCCACGCGACGAGCGCGACGACGAGACCGAGCACCGCGACGGTGCGCCGGCCGGCGCGTCGTGGCCGGGGTGCGGCGGCGCGGGCGTGCGCGGGCTCGTGCGGGTGGTCGGGTCGGCCGTGACGGGCGAGGGGTGACGGGGGCATGGCGACTCCTGGGCTCGCGTCCAGTGCAACCCGCCGCCCAAAACGTGTCAATCACCCAGGAAAGGGACAGCGGGTGACTTCTGGTCCCGGCCTTGCCCGCTACTTGCTATCGCCTAGTACCGGGTCTAGCGTCTGTCCCGTGGACGACACCCGCGACCCCCAGCTCCTCAAGGGCGTGCTGCCCATGCTCGTCCTGGCCGTCCTGCGCGGCGGCGAGTCGTACGGCTACGAGCTCGTGACGCGCCTCCAGGACGCCGGACTGGCCGACCTGGGGGCCGGCACCCTCTACCCCGTCCTCAACCGCCTGGAGCGCGAAGGACGGGTCTCCTCCCGGCTC
Organism: Cellulomonas biazotea; assembly: GCF_004306155.1. GTDB lineage: Bacteria > Actinomycetota > Actinomycetes > Actinomycetales > Cellulomonadaceae > Cellulomonas > Cellulomonas biazotea. Next base: position 7,076 of record NZ_BIMR01000304.1, on the reverse strand, counting down.
GTCGCCTCCACCTCCGGCCCGGCCCGCAAGTACTACGTCCCGACCGACGCCGGCACCGCCGAGCTCGACCGGGCCGAGCGCTCGTGGCACCGCCTCTCCGCGACCGTCGCCCGCGTCCTCGACACCGACGCCCCGCCGACCACCTCCACCGACCCGTCCAGGGGGACCCGATGAGCACCCTGCCGCTGCGCGACCTGCTGGTCCGCGAGACCTTCCTCGCCCGCTTCTCCTGGGCGGTCCAGGACTACCCCAAGCCCGACCGCCTCGTGCGCGAGCTGCGCCGCGAGCTCACCGCGACGGCCACCGACGTCGGGATGCGTCGCGCGGTCGCGGACCTGGGCCACCCGCGCGTGCTCGCCGAGGGCTACCTCGCGTCGCTCGACCGCCGTGTGCCGCGCTGGGCGACGGGCGCGACGTGGGCGGCACTGGCCGTCGGCGCGGTCGCCTACCTGCTGGTCGCGTACGCGTTCGGGACGCTCGACACCCTCGAGGACCTCGGTGGCGGTTCGGTGACGCGCACGGCGCTCGGCGCGACCACGGTCTACACGTCGACCGACGACGGCCTGTCGGTCGCGACCGAGGGGTCGTGGCAGTGGGCCGTGCTCTACGCCGCCCTGTTCGGCGTCGTGTTCGTCCTGGGCTCGCGCCTGTGGCGGGCGTGGCCGAGCGGTGGTGCCGTCAGACGAGCACCTGCGTGAGGGGCATCGAGGAGTCGACGGGCAGGTCGAGCGGCGACGGCGGCAGGCCCCGGCGGACGACCGCCGAGCCGAGGGCCGCGATCATCGCGCCGTTGTCCGTGCAGTAGCGGATCGGCGGGATGCGCAGCTCGACGCCCGCCTCCGCGCACCGCTTGGCCGCCATGTCGCGCAGCTGCGAGTTCGCCGAGAACCCGCCCCCGACGACCAGGGTGCGCACGCCGTGCGCGTGGCACGCGGCGATGGTCTTGGCGGTGAGCACGTCGGCCACGGCCTCGGCGAACGACGCCGCGACGTCGTGCAGCGGGATCTCCTCCCCCGCGTCCTGCCGGGCCTCGACCCAGCGGGCGACCGCCGTCTTGAGCCCGGAGAACGAGAAGTCGGCCGCGTGCCGCGCCTGGTCCTTGGGCGCCGTGAGGCCGCGCGGGAACCGGATCGCGTGCGGGTCGCCGTCGCGCGCGAGACGGTCGATGTGCGGGCCGCCCGGGTACGGCAGCCCGAGCAGGCGGCCGACCTTGTCGAAGGCCTCGCCGGCGGCGTCGTCGAGCGTCGAGCCGAGCTCGGTGACGTGGACCGTGTCGTCGAGGAGCAGCAGCGACGAGTGCCCGCCGGAGACGACGAGCGCCATGACACGCTCGGGGAACGGCCCGTCGACGAGCTCGTCGACGACCGCGTGGCCGATCACGTGGTTGACGCCGTACAGCGGCTTGTCGAGCGCGAGGGCAAGCGCCTTGGCGGCCGACGCCCCGACCGTGAGCGGCCCGACGAGGCCCGGGCCGGCGGTGACGGCGATCGCGTCGACCTCGCCGAGCGAGACGTCGGCGGTGGCGAGCGCGCGCTCGATCGTCGGGACCATCGCCTCGAGGTGGGCGCGCGACGCGATCTCGGGGATGATCCCGCCGAACCGCGCGTGCTCGTCGACCGAGCTGGCGACGGCGTCGACGAGCAGGTCGTGGCCGCGGACGAGCGCGACCCCCGTCTCGTCGCACGACGTCTCGATGCCGAGGACGAGGGGCTGGGCGCCGGTCGCAGACATGCCCTCCAGGATAGGTGGGCATGCCGTGTGAGCAGCGTCACCTCCGACCCGCGGAATCCCGCAGGGTTGTTGATGATTCAACGAGGCATGACCACCGACACCACCGTCCTGGACGGCCTCGACTTCCCGACGCCCGACCTCGCCGTCTCCGACGACGTCGCCGACCTCCTGTTCCGCGCCGCGCGCACCGTCGGCGCCTTCACGGCCGACGAGGTCACCGACGAGCAGATCGCGTCCGTGTACGACCTGGTCAAGTGGGGCCCGACCGCCCTCAACACCACGCCGCTGCGCCTGCTCGTCGTGCGCACCCCCGAGGCCCGCGAGCGCCTCGCCGCGCACATGAACGAGGGCAACCGCGAGCGCGTCCTCGCCGCCCCGGTCTCGATCGTGCTCGCCGCCGACCCCGGCTTCCACACCCACCTGCCGGTCCTCGCGCCGCACATGGCCGCGCTCGCCGACGCGCTCGAGCCGCAGACCGACCAGCGCGAGCAGATGGCCCGCACCAACGCGCTCCTGCAGGCCGGCTACTTCATCGTCGGGCTGCGCGCCGCGGGCCTCGACGCCGGCCCCATGGGCGGCATGGACGCCGCGGGCATCGACGCCGAGTTCTTCGCCGAGTCCGGCTGGCGCTCGCTGTTCGTCGTCAACGTCGGCCACCGCGAGGGCGACGGCACGACGTACCCGCGCGCCGCGCGGCTCACCTACGCGCAGACGACACGCACCGTCTGATCCGCGGACGCCCCGGACGGCCGCGACCACGCGCCGTCCGGGGCGCTCCCGCTCAGGCCCCGGTCGCCACCGGTCGGCCCGGGTCGTTCGACCACTGCGACCACGAGCCGGGGTACAGCGCCGCCTCGACCCCCACCGCCGCGAGTGCCGCGACCTCGTGCGCGGCCGTCACCCCCGACCCGCAGTAGACCGCCACCGGCGCACCCGCCGCCGCACCGAGCCCGCGGAACCGCTCGCGCAGGGCCTCGTCGGGCAGGAACGCGCCGTCCTCGGTGAGGTTGTCCGTCGTGGGCGCGCTCACGGCCCCCGGGATGTGCCCCGCGCGCGGGTCGACCGGCTCGACCTCCCCGAGGAAGCGCGGCCGCGCGCGGGCGTCCAGCAGCGGACCCGACCACCCCGCGGCGTCGTCGGCCGTGATCGTCGGCAGCGCGCCGGTCGTCAGCACGACGTCACCCGGCTCCGGGGTCACCGAGCCTGCCTCCACGGGCAGACCCGCACGCTGCCAGCCCCCGATCCCGCCGTCGAGCAGCCGCACCTGCGTCAGCCCCGCCCAGCGCAGCAGCCACCACGCCCGCGCCGCCGACGTGCCGCCCACGTCGTCGTAGACGACGACCGGCCGGTCCTCGCGCACGCCCCACCGGCGCGCCGCGACCTCGAGGTCCGCGACCGCGGGCAGCGGGTGCCGCCCCTCCTGCGGGCTCGGCATCGCCGCGAGCTCCGTGTCGAGGTCGACGTAGACCGCACCCGGCACGTGCGCCGTCAGGTACTGCTCGTGCCCGTCGTCGCGGCCGAGCGCCCACCGCACGTCGAGGAGCACGGGCGGCTCGTCGCCGCCGAGCTGTGCCGCCAGGTCGATCGGGTCCACGAGCACCGCGTCGCGCGTCGTGGACGTCCCCCGCCGATCGGTCTGCTGGTCCGTCATCGTGCCTCCCCCTCGTCACCGCGCAGGTCGAGCCGCATGGTCCATGCGTCCGCATTCTCCGGCTGGTAGTACCCGCGCCGCAGTCCGAACCGCACGAAGCCCGCGCTCTCGTACAGGCGCAGCGCCGGGTCGTTGTCGACGCGCACCTCCAGCAGGACGACGCCTGCGCCGAGCGTGCGGGCCCGGTCGAGCAGCGCGGAGAGCAGCAGCCGCCCGATCCCCCGGCCCTGGTGGGCGGTGTCCGTGCCGATCGTCATGACCTGCGCGTCGAACCCGTCGAACCACAGGCCCGCGTAGCCGACCAGCGTGCCCGCCGCGGCGTCCTGCGCGCCCACGTACCACCGGCCCGGGCCGACGAGCTCCTCCTCGAGGGTCCGGGCTGACCACGCGCCCGCGCCGAACAGCGCGTCCTCCATCCGGACCAGCGCCGGGACGTCCTGCGGCGTCAGCGCGCGGACGACGACGCCCGGCGCGGCCTCGCTCATCCGAGGACGCGCTTGCGCGCCGCCGACGGCACGGCGTCCGGCCGGCGCAGGTACAGCGGGGTCGTCGGCAGGTCCTCGCCGCGGGCGGCCCGCGCGGCGGCGAGCAGCGCGAGCTCGGCGGGGTCGGGGTCGACCAGTCCGAGCGCGTCGGCGTCCAGGTCGTGCCCACCGAGCACCGGGTGCAGCAGCGCGCCACGCCCGACCACGAGCGCACCCGCGACCCGGTCGTCCGCGGCGACGTCGTCGGGCGCACCGACCTGCGGCTCCACCAGGACGTCGAGCACGCCCGCGCCGCCGACGCGGTACAGCGACCAGTACACCTCGCGGCGTCGGGCGTCGGTCGCGACCAGCACGGTCGTCCCGGGCTCGACGACCCGCGACGCCGCCGCCGCGAGCGCGTCCACGCTCGGCACGCCCCGCGCGGGCACGCCGAGTCCCAGGGCGAGCGTCCGGGCGGTCACGAGGCCCACGCGCAGCCCGGTGAACGGCGCCGGGCCGGTCCCGACGACCACCGACGTCAGCGCGGTCCGGTCGACGCCGGCGTCCGCGAGGACGTCCGCGACCATGGGCGCGAGGAGCTCCGCGTGGTGGCGCGGCTGGTCGTCGCTGCGGGCCGCGAGCACGACGCCGGAGTCGTCGAGGAGGGCGACCGCGACGGCCGCCGAGGTGTCGAGCGCGAGGACGGGCACGACGTCAGCCTGCCACCGCGTCCGCGCCGGGGAGCGTCACGCCCGCCCAGCGGTCGCCGACCGCCCGCACCGTGACGACCCGCTCGCCCGCGGCGGCGTCCTCGTCGTCCGTCGGGTCCACGCCGCCGCGGGGGCGACGCACCTTGACCTCGAGCCGGTCGGCGGTGAGCCCCTCGACCCAGCCCTCGCCCCACTCGACGACCGTGACCGACGCGTCGAGGCTCGCGTCGAGGTCGAGCGCGTCGACCTCGTCCAGGGACGACAGCCGGTACGCGTCCACGTGCACGAGTCCCGGGCCGCGCGACCCGTCCGGGCGGGCGAGCGGCGGGTGCTCGCGGGCGATGATGAACGTCGGCGACGCGACCTGCCCGCGCACCCCGAGGCCCGCCCCGATGCCCTGCGTGAGCGTCGTCTTGCCCGCACCGAGGTCCCCCGTGAGCACCACGAGGTCGCCCGCGCGCAGGACGCCCGCGAGCGCCCGCCCGAAGGCGCGCGTCGTGTCGGCGTCGACCAGGCGCACGGTGGCCTCGGCCGTGGGCGTCGTCGTGGACCCGTCGGTCGTGACGGTCTCCAGCGGACCCGGTCCGCTCATCGGGCCACCTCCGTGGCGGTCAGGGCGGGCACGTCGCCCGCCGCGGTGTCGACGTGCACGCGCGGCACCCGCGCGCCCACGCGCGTGACGATCTCGTAGGAGATCGTGCCTGCGGCGTCCGCCCAGTCCTGCGCGGTCGGGCCGCCGTCCAGGCCCGAGCCGAAGAGCTCGACGCGGTCCCCCGCGACCTCGGCGGCGCCCGGCCCGAGGTCGACGACGACCTGGTCCATGCACACGCGGCCGGCCACGCCGAGCGTGCGGCCGCCGACCCGCAGCGGTCCCCCCGGACGGTCCTGCGTGCCCGACGCGTGCCGCGGCACCCCGTCGGCGTACCCGACGGGCACGACGCCCACCACGGTGTCGTGCGGCGTCACGTACTGGTGCGCGTAGGAGATCCCGTGCCCGGCGGGGACGGCCTTGACGTTCGCGAGCTCGGCCTCGAACGTCATCGCGGGCACGAGGCCGAAGTCGGCGGGCGAGCCGAGCTGCGGCACGGGCGACAGGCCGTACACGGCCAGCCCGGGCCGCACGAGGTCGTGGTGCACCGCGGGGTCGGTGAGCGTCGCGGCGGAGTTCGCCAGGTGCCGGACCTCGAGGTGCGCGCCCGCGGCCTCGACGGCCCGCACGGCGTCGGCGAACACGACGGCCTGCGCGCGCACCGTGGGGTGCGCGGGCTCGTCGGCGAACGCCAGGTGCGACCACACGCCGACGAGCTCGACCGCACCCTCGGCCTGGGCGCGCAGCGCGGCCGGCAGCAGCGCGTGCAGGTCGGCGGGCGTCAGCCCGTTGCGGCCGAGCCCCGTGTCGACCTTGAGGTGCACGCGCGCGGTCCGGCCCGCCGCACGCGCCGCGGCGACGACCTCGTCGAGCGCCCACGCGGCCGCGACCGACAGGTCGACGTCCGCCTCGACCGCGTCGCGCAGCGGGGCGCCCGGCGCGTACAGCCACGTGAGCACGCGCGGCCCGACGACGCCCGCGTGGCGCAGCTCCACGGCCTCGGCGACCTGCGCGGCACCCAGCCACGTCGCGCCGCCCTCGACGGCCGCCCGCGCCGACGGCACGAGCCCGTGCCCGTACGCGTCCGCCTTCACGACGGCCATGACCTGGGCGGTCGGGGCGTGCGCGGCGAGGGCGCGCACGTTGCCGCGGATCGCGGCGAGGTCGACGACGGCACGGGCGGGGTACAGGCTCACGGCGCCCAGTCTCGCACCCGACCCGGCCGGGTCGGTCAGCGGGTCAGGACGGCCGCACGACGACGTCGGCGCGCGCGGCGGTCGCCGCGACCAGCCGCGCGTTGCGCTCGTCGGGGCCGTGCGCCCAGGCACGCGCCGCGTCGGCGGGCTTGCCGAACGCCTCGTGCCGGGCGACCAGCCGCGCCAGGCGCAGGTCGTCGTCGGGCGCGACGAACCACGACTCGTCGAGCAGCCCCGCGACCGGCCCGAAGCCGTCCTGGTCGAGCAGCAGGTAGTTCCCCTCGGTGACGACGAGCGGCGTGCCGGGCTCGACCCGGATCGCGCCCGCGACGCCGTTGCGCAGGTCCCGGCGGTACTCGGGGGCGTAGACGACCTCGTCCGGGTGCGGGTCGCTCAGGCGGCGCAGCAGCGCGACGAACCCGGCCGCGTCGAACGTGTCGGGGGCGCCCTTGCGGTCGGCCCGGCCCAGACGCTCGAGCTCGGTCTGCGCGAGGTGGAAGCCGTCCATCGGCACGACGACGGCCGACGTCCCGCACGCCTCCGCGACCTGCGCCGCGAGGGTCGACTTGCCCGCCCCCGGCGCGCCGGTGATACCCAGCAGGGTGCGCCGGCCGGTCGCGAGGAGGCGGCCGACGCGAGCGACGAGGTCGGCGTCGAGGGTCGTGGTCACGGCGTCAGTGTGCCGCCTCTCCCCACGACGCCCTCCCCGCCCGACGCTGCGGCCCGCAGCAGGTC
>NZ_BIMR01000303.1 GCF_004306155.1 Cellulomonas biazotea | reverse complement strand
GAGGGCGCGCAGGACCGCGAGCAGGTCCGCGCGGTGGTCGACGGCGTCGAGCAGCCGCCGCACGGTCGCGGGGTCGTCGGGGTCCTCGGTCGTGGCGAGCTCGACGAGCGTGAGGTGCTCCCGGACGAGCCGCGCGACGTCGGACGAGACGCGCTCGTCGAAGCCCATCCGCGTGACGATCGGCCCCGCGAGCCGTGCGCCCTCGACCGAGTGGTCGCCCGCACCCGCGCGCTTGCCGATGTCGTGCAGGACGGCCGCGAGCAGCAGCGTGTCCCCCAGCTCGACGTCCCGCCGGTCGCGACCGGCCCGGGCGACGGTCTCGACGAGGTGCCGGTCGACCGTGTGCCGGTGCACGGGCGAGCGCTGCGGGCGGTTGCGGACGCCCGCCCACTCGGGGATCCAGGTCGTCACGACGCCCGCGAGGTCGAGGGCCTCCCAGATCGGGACCTGGGCCTGCTCGGACCCCAGGAGCTGCAGGAACGACGCGCGCGCGGCACGGGGCCACGGGGTCGGCAGCGGTGGTGTCGCGGTGAGGCTCGCGACCGTCACGGGCGAGAGCGCGAGGCCCGTCCGCGCGGCCGTCGCGGCGGCGCGCAGCGACAGCAGCGGATCCTCCGCGGGGCGCGCGTCGACCGCCAGCACGATCTCGCCGTCGTGCTCGACGAGGTCCTCGGCGATGGGACGCAGCCGCGGCGCGGTGCGCCGTCCCCGCACGAGGACGGGCTTGCGGGCAGGCCGCTGGAGGGCCTGGCGGGCGTTGCGCGCGGTCGTGTCGAGCGCGTAGGAGATGACGCGCCCCGCCTCCGCGATGCTCGCGAGCAGGTCGTCGCGGTCGTCGAAGCCGACGAGCGCCGCGACCTCGTCCTGGTCGGCGAGGAGCAGGCGGTTGGTGTGCCGCCGGGTCGCGACCTGCACCGCGTCGCGCACGTCGAGCAGGTGCGCGTAGGCGTGGTCGACGGCGCCGTGCGGACGGTCGGTCAGCCAGGTCGCAGCCAGCGCGCTCAGCACGACCGCGTCGCGGATCCCCCCGCGGGCCTCCTTGAGCTCGGGCTCGATCCGGTACGCCAGCTCGCCGTGCCGCTCGGCACGCTGCCGGGTCGACGCGAGCAGCTCGGGCAGCCGCCGACGGGCCGCCGAGCGCCAGTCCTCGAGCAGCGCCGACTTCGCGCGCGCGATGACCACCGCGTCGCCCGCGACGGGCTGGAGGTCGAGCAGCCCCACGGCCGCGGGCAAGTCCTTCGACGCCACCTGACGGCACTGCGCGAGCGACCGCACCGAGTGGTCGAGGTCCAGGCCCGCGTCCCAGATCGGGTACCACAGGCGCTGCGCGAGCTCCGCGAGCATCTCGGGCGAGTGCCCCCGCCCCTCGTGCACGAGCAGCAGGTCGAGGTCGCTCACCGGGCTCGCGTCGCCGCGCCCGATGCTGCCGACCGCGCCCAGCGCGATGCCGTTGACGTCCTGCCCGTCCGTGGCGACCTGCCAGAGCTCGGCGAGACGGTGACGGACCAGGTCCGCGACGGCGGCGCGGCGCGCGATGCCGTCGGACGCGGGGCCGGTGAGGCGGCCGGCGAGGTCGAGCCGTTCGACGCGGAGGTCCCGCACCCCCACGAGGGGGTGCGGGACCTCGGGCGACTCGTTCTCGGCCGCGCCCCCCGCGGGCGGCCGTTGCTGTGTCATGTGCTGCGCGGGACCGTCCTGCTCAGAGGGCGTCGTCGCCGTGCTCACCGGTGCGGACGCGGGCGACGTCCTCCACCGGCACGACCCAGACCTTGCCGTCGCCGATCTTGCCGGTCTGCGCGGCGCGCACGATCACCTCGGTGACGCCCGCGGCGTCCTCGTCGGAGACCAGCACGTCGATCTTGACCTTCGGCACCAGGTCGACGGTGTACTCCGCACCGCGGTACACCTCCGTGTGGCCGCGCTGCCGGCCGTAGCCGCTCGCCTCGCTCACCGTCAGACCACGGACACCGGCCGCCTCGAGCGCCGACTTCACGTCGTCCAGCCTGTGCGGCTGGATGACCGCCGTCACGAGCTTCGTCATCACTTCACCTCCGTCACGACACGGGCGCCAGCGCCCAGGGACTCGTACGCCGTCTCACCGTGCGTCGCCAGGTCGAGGCCGACGACCTCGTCCTCCTCCGTCGCCCGCAGGCCGATGGTGGCCTTGAGGATCAGGGCGATGACGAGCGTCGCCAGGCCGCTGAAGAGCACGGCGCACAGGGCGACGATGATCTGCGTGGCCAGCTGACCCACGCCACCACCGTAGAACAGGCCGTTCTCGGCACCCTCGGGGTACCAGGTGGAGTTCTCGTTGGTGGCGAAGAAGCCGATGAGGATCGTGCCGACCAGACCACCGACCAGGTGGACGCCGACGACGTCGAGCGAGTCGTCGTAGCCGAACTTGTACTTCAGGCCGACCGCGAGGGCGCACAGGATGCCCGCGACGAGGCCGATGCCGATCGCGCCCCACGTGTCCACCGCGGCGGCGGCGGGCGTGATGGCGACGAGGCCGGCCACGACGCCGGAGGCCGCGCCGAGCGACGTCGCGTGGCCGTCGCGGACCTTCTCCGTGCCGAGCCAGGCGAGCATCGCGACCGCCGTGGCGACCGTGGTGTTGAGCCAGGCGCGTCCGGCCGTGGCGTCGGCAGCGAACTCGGAGCCCGCGTTGAAGCCGAACCAGCCGAACCACAGGAGCGCCGCACCGAGCATCACGAACGGCAGGTTGTGCGGTCGCATCGGCTCGCGGCCGAACCCGCGGCGCTTGCCGACGACGACGGCGAGCACGAGGCCCGCGATACCGGCGTTGATGTGGACGACCGTCCCACCGGCGAAGTCGATCGGCAGCGGCAGCGCGTCCGCGAGGAAGTAGCCGCCGCCCAGGAGCCCGCCGCCCCAGACCATGTGCGCCAGGGGGAAGTACACGACGGTGACCCACACGCCCGCGAACACGAGCCAGGCGTTGAACTTGAAGCGGTCGGCGATCGCACCGGAGATCAGCGCGACGGTGATGACCGCGAACGTCAGCTGGTAGCCCGCTGCGACGAGGAACGGCACGCCCGTCCCCGCCATGAGGCTCTGCTCGTCCGTGAAGCCCTGCAGGCCGAAGAACTCGGTCGGGTTGCCGATGAACCCGCCGATGTCCGAGCCGAACGTCGCCGAGTAGCCGTACAGGACCCAGATGAGCGAGACGAGCCCGAGGGCACCGAAGCTCATCATCATCATGTTGAGCACGCTCTTGCCGCGCACCATGCCGCCGTAGAAGAACGCCAGGGCAGGCGTCATCAGCAGCACCAGAGACGCGGCGAGGATCATGAAGGCGGTGTTGCCGCTGTCAAGTTCGAACATCGAATCGCCTCTCCCGTCGCCAGCCGGGGGTGGCTGGTCGGGTACCAAGGTCTTCGAGGCCCGTTTCGGCGATGCGCGGAAGGTGTTACGGCCGTGTGACAACGCCGACGTGCGCGTAAACGTTCGGTTTCGTGGTGAGCGCGCGTCCAGGACGTCCCGGATGTCCGCCTGCTGAGCGGGCCCGTCTCAGCCCTGCAGGATCCCGTCGACGAACGCCTCCGGGTCGAACGGCGCCAGGTCGTCCGGGCCCTCGCCCAGCCCGACGAGCTTGACCGGCACGCCGAGCTCGCGCTGCACCGCGACGACGATGCCGCCCTTCGCCGTCCCGTCGAGCTTCGTCAGGACGATCCCGGTGACGCCCGCGACCTCGGCGAAGACGCGCGCCTGGTTGAGGCCGTTCTGCCCCGTCGTCGCGTCGAGCACGAGCAGCACCTCGGACAGCGGCGCCTCGCGCGTCAGGACGCGCGTGATCTTGCCGAGCTCGTCCATGAGGCCCGCCTTGTTCTGCAGCCGGCCCGCGGTGTCGACGAGCACGACGTCGACGCCCTCCGTGCGGCCCGTGCGGGCGGCGTCGAACGCGACCGACGCCGGGTCGGCACCGTCGCGGTCCGAGCGCACCGTGCGCACGCCGACGCGCGAGCCCCACGTCTCGAGCTGGTCCGCGGCGGCCGCACGGAACGTGTCCGCCGCACCGAGGACGACGCTGCGCCCCTCCGCGACCAGGACGCGCGCGAGCTTGCCCACGGTCGTCGTCTTGCCCGTGCCGTTGACGCCCACGACCAGCACGACCGCGGGCAGCGTCGAGCCGTCCTCGGCCGTCGACGGGGTCGTGCCGAGCGAGCGGTCGAGCGACGGGTCGACGATCGCGAGGAGCTGCTCGCGCAGCAGCGCCTTGACGTGCGCGGGCTCGCGCAGCCCCTCGACCCGCACGCGCGTGCGCAGCGCGTCCACGATCTCGGTGCTCGGGCCGGCGCCGACGTCGGCGAGCAGCAGCGTCTCCTCGAGCTCGTCCCAGTCGTCCTCCGTGAGGTGGTCGCGCGACAGGACCTGCAGGAGCCGGGTCCCCAGCGGCGACCCGGAGCGGGAGAGCCGGTCGCGCAGCCGCGTCAGCCGGCCCGCGACCGGGGCGGGCACCTCGAGGACGGGCGGCTGCTCGAGCTCGGCGACGTCGTCGGGCGTGGCCTCCGGCGCCTGCGCACCGGGGACGTCGGCGACGTCGATCGGGGCGGGCGGCGCCGACGGGGCGGGCGCCGTGCCCCCCTGCCCGGTCGTCGGCGGCGTCGGCGTCGTCGGCTTCTCGGGCGCCTGCGTCGGCGTCGTGCCGGTCCGGTCGCCACGGCCGCGGCCGCGGCGCACGAGCAGCGTGCCGAGGGTCGCGACGACGACCGTCGGCAGTCCGACGGCGATCAGCAGGTTGAGGGTGTCCTGGTCCACGCGGACAGTCTGTCGGGGCGGCGCCCGTGCGCGCGAGCCGGTGGCCCGTGCGGCGGGTGCGACGTGGCCCACACCACCCGTGCGGCGCCCGTGCGGCGCCCGAAGGGCGTCCGACCCGAGAGGTCGGTCAGGCCCCGCGACGGCGCGGCTGCGCGCGGCGGGCCGCCCGCTCGAGGGACGCGGCGAGGTCGTCGACCTGCAGGTACGCCTGCCCGTGGTCCGTCGTGGCCTGGAGGAACTCGGCGAGCGAGACGTCGACGGGCTCCGCGGCGGCGGCCTGGGCGGCCTCCCGCTGGTCCGCGTCGGGTCGCCGGCGCGACCGCCAGCCCGCGCGGAACGCCTGCCACAGCCCCGGGTGCGCGTCGTCGGCCGCGCCCGCGCGCCCGGTCGCCACGGCGAGCAGGATCACGACGGCGGCGACGACGAGCGACAGCAGGACAGCGAGGAGGACGGCCACGGGGTCAAGTCTCCGCGCCCCGGGCGACCGGTTCGCGCCGGGTCACCCGTGTGGCGAGCAAGCCGCACACAATCTCCACACCGTCAGACGGCGACGTCCTCGCGCATCCGCTGGCTCACGACGGTCGTCACGCCGTCGCCCCGCATCGTCACGCCGTAGAGCGCGTCCGCGATCTCCATCGTGCGCTTCTGGTGCGTCACGACGATGAGCTGCGAGTCCTCCTGCAGCTCGCGGAAGATGTCGAGCAGCCGGCCGAGGTTGGCGTCGTCGAGGGCCGCCTCGACCTCGTCCATGACGTAGAACGGGCTCGGGCGGGCCTTGAAGATCGCGACGAGCAGCGCGACGGCCGTGAGCGACCGCTCGCCGCCCGACAGCAGCGACAGCCGCTTGACCTTCTTGCCGGCGGGGCGCGCCTCGACCTCGATGCCCGTCGTGAGCATGTCGTCGGGGTCGGTGAGCACGAGCCGCCCCTCGCCGCCGGGGAAGAGGCGCGGGAAGACGACGTCGAACGCGGCGGCGGTGTCCCGGTAGGCGTCGGCGAAGACCTGCTCGACGCGCTCGTCGATCTCCTTGACGATCTCCAGGAGGTCGGAGCGCGACTTCTTGAGGTCGGCGAGCTGCTCGGTGAGGAACCGGTGCCGCTCCTCGAGAGCCGCGAACTCCTCGAGCGCGAGCGGGTTGACGCGGCCGAGCAGCGACAGGGCGCGCTCGGCGGCCCGCAGGCGCTTCTCCTGCTGCTCGCGCACGAACGGGACCGCGGTCGGCGCGTCCGGGTCGGGCTCGGTGCCGGGCGGCACGACGACGGGGACGTCCCGGTGCGGGCCGAACTCGTCGAGCAGGACCTGCGGGTCGAGCCCGAGCTCCTCGACGGACCGGGTCTCGAGCTGCTCGATGCGCAGCCGCTGCTGCGTGCGCGCGACCTCGTCGCGGTGCGCGGCGTCCGTGAGCCGGCCGAGCTCGGCGGCGAGCTCCTCGACGCGGGCGCGCGTGGCCCCGACGTGCTGCTCGCGCTCGGCGCGCGCCGCCTCGGCGGCCTCGCGCTCGGCCGACGCCCGACGCAGCGACTCGTCGAGGGCGGACAGCGCCTGCGCGGCGCC
>NZ_BIMR01000302.1 GCF_004306155.1 Cellulomonas biazotea | reverse complement strand
GCGCCGTCCTGCGGCCAGCGGACCGTCGCGGGCTCGCCGCGCATCCCGACGCGCACGTCGAGCAGCACGGGCCGTCCGGTCGCGTCCCGGACGTCGACCGGGACGGGCTCGGTGAGGACGGTCGCGGGCGCCGGGTCGGGCAGCCGGCCCGGCCACGGCAGGTCGGCGGCGCGGGCGGGCGCCGGCTCCTCGCCCCAGGGGCGCAGGTGCACCTGGTCGCGGACCCCGCGGCCTCCCTGCAGGGTCGCGGTGAGGACGCCCTGCCCGCCGACGATCCCCTGCACGCGGTCGAGCGCGCGGTGCGCGCGCAGGTCCCCGCCCGACGGACCGCCCCACAGCCGCCCCTGCTCGGCACCCGCGGGCGCGACGTCGAGCGCGGTGACGGCGAGGCGAACCAGGGTCACCGCGCGGGTGTCGTCGTCGGGCCAGGGGTCGACCGGCAGGTCGTCGAGCGCCCACGGGTCCTGCGACCGGCTGCGCAGCGCACGGGCCCGGGCGGCGCGGACCCGGTCGGGTGCGTCCTGCGCGCGGCCTCGGGCGGTCGCGACGGCCGTCGAGGACAGCCAGCTCTCCAGCTGCCAGCGGATCCGGTCGGTGATGCGCTGCGGCGTCAGGCCGCCGAACCCGCCCAGGTCGGTGCGCCACGTGCGGACCAGGTCGGTGCCGTCGTCGGTGCGTGCGGCGATCTGCAGCCGTCCGCACGTGACCGAGCGGTGCACGAGCAGCGCGTGCAGGTCCTCCGCAAGGCGGCGGCCCGCGAACGTGGCGGTGTCGACCCGGTCGAGCGGCGGGTCGAGCTCGGTGGCGACCTCGAGGTCCGCCTCGGGACGTCGCCGGGCCGGGGGGCGCTCGTCGTCGCCGCGCGCGAGGGTCTGCGCCCACGTGCCGAGGCGCCCGAACCGGGCGTGCACGTCCGTGGGCGGCAGCGCGGCGAGCTGACCGAGCGTGCGCAGGCCGAGGCGGTGCAGGAGGTCGACGAGGTCGGTGACGTCCCGCACGGCCTCCTCGGTGACCGCGGCGTGCACGAGCTCGACGACGCCCCGCTCCGCGAGGAACGCCGGCGACCGGCCCGGTGGCACGACCGCGCCGGTGCGGGCGGCGACCACCGCGGCGAGCAGCCCGTCGGCGGTGCCGACCGCGCACTCGTGCCCCGACAGGTCCGCCACGGCGTCGACGAGCCGCTCCGCCAGGACGTCCTCCGAGCCGTGGTACCGGCTGGCGCCGCCCGCGGGGAGCAGCAGCAGGCCCGCGCGGACCACCTCGATGCCCGCGACGACCGTCTCCGCCGCGCTCGCGACGGGCTCGAACAGGCGGACGTCGCGCGCGTCGTCGGCGGGGAGCAGCACGAGCTCGGGGCAGCAGCCCTGGGCCTGCCGACGCCGCATCCCGCGGCGCACACCCTCGACGCGGGCGAGCGCGGACACGGCCGTGACACGCTGCCCGTCGTGCACCGCGGCGGGCAGGTGCGCGGCGACCTCGTCGACGGTGGTGGCCGCCACGACCGGCCAGTCGGGGACCCACAGCACGGTGGTCCGGGTGCTCATCGCGCGCCCCTCATCCCACGAGCCGCAGGTCGGGACCTGCGACCACGACGAGCACGGACGGGTCGTCGCCATCACCGGCCGCGCGCGTCGCGGCAGCACTCGTCACGACAGCGCTCGTCCCCGTGCCGCTCGTCCCCGTGCCGGCCGTCCACGCCGGCACCGTGCCGCGCTCCGCGGACAGCGGCAGCGTCAGGTCGACCGACAGCGGGACGGCGGCGCCGCCACGGCCCGAGCGGGTCACGCGCAGCTCGTGGGCGCGCAGCCGCCCGTCGCCCGCGCCGACGCCCGACCAGCGGCCGCCCTCGACGGTGAGCACCGTCCCGGCTCCCGGCCACGGCACGCTCGAGAGCAGCACCGCACCGCGGTCGCGCGCCCGGGCGGACAGGCGCCGCCGGTCCGCGTCCGTGAGCGCCGTGTCCGGCCCGACGAGCACGACGTCGATGCCGTCGACGAGCGCCGCGACCACGGTGGCCGCATCGGCGCCGGGCCGTGGGACGACCGCGAGCCGGTCGAGCGCGACCCCGGCCTGCGCCGCGGCGAGCAGGCCGACGGTCGGCTGCCCGACGACGGCCGCCCACGCACCGCCCGCGCAGGCGTGCGCGAGCATCGTCAGGACGAGCGACGTGGACCCGACGACGGCGGTCGTCGCGCCGCGCCGCAGGCCGTCGGGCAGCAGCGCGGAGAGCCGGGCGGGGACGGGCAGCGGCGGACGCTCGGTGGTCAGGACGCCCGCGTACCGGGGCGACGACGGCTCGGCCGGCCGGACGGTGGCGCGGTGCGCCGGGATCCCGGCAACCGACCCGTCGTAGTCGGGCACGGTCGCCGGCACGGCCACCGGACCGGTCGACGGTGCCGCCGCCACATCGGTCGGGGCCGCAGCCGGACCGGTCGTGGTCGCCGCCGGACCGCTCCCCGCCTCGCGCGCGGCTGTCGTCGCCGGAGGCCCACCCGGCAGGTCCACGGCTCGCAGTCCCATCCGGGTGCTGCGGGCGCCCGTCCTCAGCTCGGCGTGCGCCAGCACGGCCCGGGCCAGCTCGGCCCGGTCCTGCCCGGACAGCGCACCCACCGCCATCCGGCACCACCTCCCGCGACGTCACGACGTTCTGACCTGCGACGACGTCCGGATCTCACCGATTCGTCGAACACCTGTTCGAGTATCTCAGTAGACGCTGACACCCGGAGGCGTGTCAATCGGGCCACTCCCCCGGCGCAACGGCGGCGACCCGCGCACCGCCCGGACCTGCGGCGCGACCTCCGGAATCTGCCGAGACGAGCCGACACGGGCCGACGTCAGCACAGAACCCCGCGCGCCCCCGCCACCCGCGGGCGATGATGTCGCGATGACCTCGCTGACCCGTCCCGTCGCCCCCGACCCGTACGCGCTGCTGCCCGCGGTGCCGTCGTTCGACCTGCGCAGCGACGACTTCTCGCCCGGCGACCGGCTCCCGGACGCCCACACGAACACCCCGGCAGGCGCGAACGTGTCGCCGCACCTCGCCTGGTCGGGCTTCCCGGAGGGCACCCGCTCGTTCGTCGTGAGCTGCTTCGACCCGGACGCCCCGGGTCCGGCGGGCTGGTGGCACTGGACGCTCGTCGACGTGCCCGCCACGACGACGGAGCTCGCGTCCGGCGCGGGCACCGCGGGCAGCACGACGCTGCCGGCCGGGGCGTTCGCGGTGCGCGGCGACGACGGCGAGGCCGCGTACGTGGGGGCAGCCCCGCCGCCTGGTGACCAGGTACACCGCTACTTCTTCGTCGTGCACGCGCTCGACACCGCCTCGCTCGGCGTCGGCCCGGACGCGATGCCGGGGGCGGTGAACACCGCGGTGGTGTTCCACACGCTCGCGCGCGCCGTGCTCGTGGGGACGTACCAGCGGTGACGGCCGGGACGACGGTCCTCGGCACGCTGCCGTGGGTGCGCGCGGTCGACCGCCCCGACCTGCTCGCCGACCCGGTCCGTGCTGCGGTCGAGGCGTGGCTGGCCGCCGACCCCGCGGTGGCCGACGCGGTGCTCGTCACCGAGATCGACCCGGACCTGGCCGACACCGCGGCGCTCACCGCGGCGTACGACCTGCCGCCCGCGGCGTCGGCGAACTGCGTGCTCGTCTCGGGTCGTCGGGAGGGCGTCGAGCGGGTCGCCGCGGCGGTCGTGCGGGCCACGACGCGGGCCGACGTGAACGCGACGGTCAAGCGGCTGCTCGACGTGCGCAAGGCGTCCTTCCTGCCGACCGACCGCGCGGTCGCGGAGTCGGGCATGGAGTACGGCGGCATCACGCCGCTGGGGCTGCCCGCGGGCTACCGGGTGCTGGTCGACGCGCGGGTCGCGGTCGACGACCCGGACGCGGGCGGGACGGTCGTCATCGGCAGCGGTCTGCGGCGGTCGAAGATCGCGCTGCCGGGCGCTCTGCTGGCGCGCGCGCCGGGCGTCGAGGTGGTCGACGGGCTCGCCCTGCCCTG
>NZ_BIMR01000301.1 GCF_004306155.1 Cellulomonas biazotea | reverse complement strand
GTCGCGTCGTCCGCGAGCGCGGCGGCGAGCGCGTCGGCGACGTCGAGGAACGCGGGTGCCCGGCCGCTGCGGGCCGCCGACGGCGCCCACGCGACGACGACCGGCACCACGTCGCCCGGCTCGCTGCCCCCGGCCCGCAACCGTGCGACGGCCCGGGCGTAGAGGCCGTCCGCGGCGTCGTCGTCGTCGAGCACCTGCGCGCAGCGCGCGGCCTCGGCGTAGGCGTAGCCGGCGTCGACCAGCAGGCCGGCGTCCTGAGCGGTCGCCGCGGCGCGGGCGTAGGCGAGTGCGGCGTCCTCGGTGCGGCCCTCCGCGAGCGCCGTCTCGGCGAGCGCGAGGTCGTCGCGGTCCGCCCCTCCCCCGTCGGCGTCACCGCCGGGCACCCCGCCGCCGGCCGCACCGGCACGGGTCGTGACGTCGGCTGCCTCCGCACCCGTGAGCCCGCCACCGTCCGCGACACCACCCCCGGCTCCGGCACCGGCCGTCGAGCCGGCCCCGCCCGGCCCACCCCGCCGGTCGGCCGGCGGACGGGTCGCGTCCAGCAGCCCCAGGTCGAGGTCCAGGGGCGACGCCGCGGGGCGGGCCGCCCGTGCCTCGGCGAGCTGGTCGGCGTGCCGCGTCGAGGCGTTGCGGGCGTCGAACGCGGCCGTGAGCGGCTCGGCCTCGGCGACGGCCCACGCGTGCAGCTCGGCGAGGGTCGACACCGGCACGTCGCCCGCCCGCACGGGGTGCTCGGCGTGCTCGGGCAGCAGGGCCGCGGTGCCGTCGACGACGTCCACGAGGAAGTCCAGGCGCGCACCGGGGGTCCCGGCGGCAAGCAGCAGGCGGGCGTCCTCCTCGACGGCCCGGACGAGCCGCGCGACCTGGCCGCCGCGGCCCAGCAGCACGATCCGGCGGCCGCGGGCACCCGTCATCTCCCCCTTGGCGTCCGCGAGGGCCGCGACGGCCCGGCGGTGCGCGCGGGCGGCGTCCTGCGGGCGGCCCTGGTCGAGGTGCGCGAGGGCCAGGTGGGACAGCATGTCGGCGGGCTCGGACGCGCAGGTCTCCCCCGTCGCGAGGGTCTGCTCGATGAGCCGCACGGCTTCGTCGACGCGTCCGCTCGTGCGCAGGTACGCGGCGCGGTCGCCCGGGTCGCACACGACGCACTGCGAGAAGTCGTCGCGGGGCGTCGCGACCCACTCCTGGTACAGCCGCTCGGCGTCGTCAGCCCCGCGCTCGACGGCCCACGTGAACCGGGCGTGCGCGACGGCGTCGCGGCCGTTGCCGGCCAGGGCGTAGCGGCGCTCCATGTCGGCGAGGGTCGCCTCGACCTGCGCGACGGGCACGGTCGGGTACTCGGTGAGGTCGCCGACCATCCACTTGAAGTACCAGAACAGCGCGTGCCGGTCGACGTCGTCGAACAGCTCGGGACGCTCGTCCCACCAGCGCACGAGCAGCGTGAACGGCAGGAACGACTTCTCGACCTCGCCCGCCCAGAACATCGAGTCGACCAGCACCGACAGCGCGTACGCACGTGCCGTGTCGGGCCCCTCGGCCTCGACGAGCCGCACCTGCCGCTCGGCGGCCTGCGTGCGGGCCAGCCCGTACGGCATCTGGCCGATGCGCCCGAGCTCGCGGTTGACCTCGTCGAGCGGTCGGCTCACGGGGCGTCCTCCTGGTCGTCGGTGGTGGCGCTGCCCTCAGGGTCGCGGGCGGCGTCGGGGCCGGCCGTCCCGAGGCCGGCCTCGAGCAGCACGGTCATCGCGTCGGTCATGGTCGTGGCGTCCCGACCGCGCAGCGGCTCGCCCGCGAGCAGCACGGCGGTGACGTACAGCGAGCGCAGCCCGGCGGCGAAGACGTCGGGCCGGTGGGCACCGGCGAGGAGCCGCCGGACGGTCGTGCTGGCGTCGTTGAGGACGAGGCGCCGGGCCGGTGCGGGCTCGGTCGCGAAGCCCGCGAGGACACCGCCCCACAGGTCGTCGGCGGCGTCGACCGCGGCCGCGACGCCGCGCCGGTGCTCGTCGTCGCGGTCGTCGAGCAGCACCGCGGGCAGGTCCTCGGGCGCGAACCGCCGCACGACGACCTCGACGTCCAGGTCCCGCACGGCGGCCGTCGCGGCCCGCAGGGTGTCGAGCAGCGCGAGCTCACGCCCGGGTGCCACGTGGTCGAGCACCTGCGCGACGTCCCGGGCGCGCAGCGGCCGCACGTCCCAGCCGGCGCGCGCGCTGAGGCGGCCGAGCAGGTCGGCGTCGTACACGTAGCCGGCGTTGACGACGAGCAGCCCCTGCGCGCGGGCGATGGGGGCGACGCGCCGGTACTCCTCGATGCTCGTCGTGTGCACGACCGCCCCCTCGACGGCGACCTCGGCGAGCGTGCGCGGCCCGTCGCTCGTCTCGAACGGCAGGACCTGCGCGGCGAGGTCGAGCATCTCGTCGTCGACGAGCGCGAGGGACCGGACCGCGAGGTGGTGGGTCGCGACGAGCTCGCGGGCGACGCGGGACGTCGTGCGCAGCGTCCGGACGGTCCAGTCGCGGACCTGCCCGGCGAGCGCGTCGCGCGTGACGAGCAGCGCCTCGTCGTCGTACAGCGCCTCGCGGGACGCGGTCGGCACGAGCCCGTCGGCGTCGACGACGCACCGCACGTAGAACGCCCAGTCGGGCAGCAGACCGTCGACGCGCTCGCCGACGAGCATCCGCTTGAGGTAGACGCGGTGGCGTCCGCCGCCGGGCGGGACGGCCGCGGGCAGCACGAACGCGACGCCGCTCGCGCCGGTCAGCGGGACGTCGAGGTCGATGCAGGCGAGCGGCGTGAAGCCGAGGGTCCGCTCGCAGTAGTGCACGAGCGCCCGCTCGCGCGCCGCGTCGTCGAGGTAGGTCGCGCGCCACGGCAGGTCGGGCTCGGTGACCCGGCGCCAGGCGACGTCACCGGCGGCGTCGAGCGGCACCTCGACGGCGACGTCGAGCGGCAGCAGCGACCCGAACTCGGTCGCGAGGGCGGCGACCGTCTCCGGGGCCAGCCAGTGGTCCATGTCCCGGCGCGGCCGCAGCCGCACGGTGCTGCCGACGGGTGCGTCGGGCGTGCGGTCGAGGACCGTCAGGTCGTACGTGCCGTCGGAGTGCCCGACCCACCGGACGCCGGGGGCGTCGGGGTGCGCGGCCGAGTACGACTCGAGCTCGATCCGGTCCGACACGGTGAACGCGGACAGCAGGCCGATGCCGAACTGCCCGAGGAACTCGGTGCGCCCCCCGCCGAGCTCGAGGTCGCGCTTCGAGGAGCGCCCGACCGTCGCGAGCAGCTCGCGCGCCTCGTCGGGGGTGAGCCCGACGCCGGTGTCGGTGACCTCCAGCCCGCCCCCGTCGGTGCCGCGGAACCGCACGCGCGCGGGCGCGTCGACGTCGAGGGCACGCCGTGCCGTGACCGCGTCGGTGGCGTTCTGCAGCAGCTCGCGCACGTAGACGCGCGGCCCGGAGTACAGGTGGCGGGACAGCAGGTCGACGACGCCGCGCAGGTCCACCTGGAACGACTGCGCGGCGTCGCCGCCCGTGCCGAGTGCGGGGTCGGTCACGTCAGTCCCGCTCGAGCTCCGCCTTCGCGGCGGCGGCCTGCTCGGGGTACGCCTCGTCGAGGTGCTCGAAGAACGCGAGCGCCGTCGAGAACGTGGACGCGACGTGCAGGTCGAGCTGCTCGTCGGTGAGGCCGTGCTCGTAGTCCACGGAGTGCTCCGCGTAGACGCCCAGGACGTCGTCCTCGACCCGCACGTAGAGCTTGGGCCACAGGCGGTCCGCGTTCCACGCGTTCGTGTGGCGCAGCATCGCGTCGAGGTCGGTCGCGGCGACCTGACGGTTCCAGCGCCCGCGGATCTGCAGGTACTCCTGGTTCTGGCCGAGGCGGAAGAAGTAGAAGAGGTGGCCGTCCCAGTAGCCGCCGATGTCGCCGTCGTCGTCGACGCCGTACCGCATGTCGTGCGCGTCCAGGTAGCCGGTGATGCGCTCGGCGGACAGCGGGGCGAGGTCGCCGGCGGCGAAGCCGGAAGGGCCGGTCGTCGGCTTGGTGAAGAATCCCATGGGTCCTCGTCAGTCGGTCGGGCAGGTGGCCGGTCGAGGCTAACCGAGTCCGATGTGCGCCGTCTGGGGGGATTGCCGGTGGACCTCACCCGGTCGGGTGAGTTCGCGGCCCGCGACCCCCGTCGCACCGCCGGAGTCACGCGGCGTCGGCGCGGCCGATTTCACCCGGGCGTCGGGGCTGGACGGCCGGGCGCACCCGGTGTCAGGAGAGCAGCGACGCCATCTTGTCCGCGATCAGCACGGTGGCCCGGCGCGGCGCGAGGCGGGACAGCCGGTCGAGCATCCGGGCGTCGCGGCCGATCGTCACCCGGTACGGACCGGTCCGGACGGCCCTGACGATCTGCGCGGCGGCGTCGGCGGGCGTCGTGAGCTTCCCGGCCTGCGCGGCGGACCGCTCCTGCGCGCCCGGGATCGTCGCACCGGAGTTCTGCGCGATCTGCGTCCCGACGCCGCCGGGGAACACGACGGTCACGGCGACGGGCGTGCCGCGCAGCTCGGCGTACAGGCCCTCGGTGAAGAGCTTCACGGCGGCCTTGCTCGCGCCGTAGGCGGCCTGCCCGGGCACGGGGGTGAGCGCGCCCATGCTCGACACGTTCACCAGGCACGCCGCGGGGCGCTCCAGCAGGTGCGGCAGGAACGCCGTGCTCACGTGCACGACGCCCCAGAAGTTCACGGCCATGACCTTCTCGATCTCCCCGTCGGGCAGGTCGACGACGCGCGCGAACCGCTGGATGATCCCGGCGACGTTGACGACGCCGTCGACCTGCCCGTGCGCGGCGACGACCGCGGCGGGCAGGGCGGCGACGGCCGTCGGGTCGCTGACGTCGGCGGTGTGGGTGCTGAGCCGGTCGCCCGCGGCGGCGAGCCGCGCGGTCTCGGCGAGCCCGTCGGGACGCAGGTCGACGGCGGCGACGCGGGCGCCCTGCGCGAGCAGCGCGAGGACGACCTCGCGGCCGATCCCGTTGCCGCCGCCGGTGACGACGAGGACGTGGTCGCGGATCTCCATGGTGGTGTCCTTCCTGACGGGCCTGGTGCGAGGTCCGGGTGGGCGCGTCCGGGCTACCGGTCGCGCGCCATGCGCCGGGCGGCACGCAGGCCGAAGACGGCCGCGGGGCCGATGGTCGAGCCGGGGCCCGGGTAGGTGCGGCCCATGACGGACGCGGACGCGTTGCCCGCGGCGTACAGGCCGTCGATCACGGTGCCGTCCTCGCGCAGCGCGCGACCGTCCTCGTCGGTGACGACCCCGCCCTTGGTGCCGAGGTCGCCGAGCACGACGCGGAACGCGGTGAACGGGCCGCGCTCGAGCGGCGCGAGGTTGGGGTTGGGACGCACGGTCGGGTCGCCGTAGTAGCGGTCGTAGGCGGAGCCGCCGCGGGCGAAGTCGCCGTCGACGCCGGCCCGCGCGAAGCCGTTGAACCGCTCGATCGTGGCGCGGAAGCGGGCGGGGTCGACGTCCATGCCGTCGGCGAGCTCGGCGAGCGTGCCGGCCTTGACCATGATCCCGGCCTTGGCCATCGCCTTGTTGACGCGGGGGTCCATCGCGAAGGTCCGCAGGTAGCGGCGGGCGTTGCGGGCGTCGGCGACGAGCCAGTACGGGCCGACGCCGCCGTCGCGCTCGAGCATGTGGTGCCCGAGGTCGACGTAGGACTCGGACTCGTTGGCGAACCGCTCGCCGCGGGAGTCGACCATGAGCGTGTAGGGCATGGACCGCTCGCCGACGATGAACGCGGGCGACCCGCCCTCGACGGGGGCGACCGACGCACCCCACCAGGCGTCGTCCATGAGCTCGAGCGCGGCGCCGTGCTGCTCGGCGACTGCGATGGGCACGCCGAGGTTGCCGGGGTTGCCGGACGGGTGGCCGTCGACGCCCTGGTGGCGGCGGCGCCACTCGACGTTCGACTCGAAGCCGCCGGAGGCGATCATGACGCCGAGGCGGGCGCCGACGGTCAGGGCGGTCCCGTCGCGGCGGAGCCGGACGCCGGTGACGCGCCCGTCCTCGACGACGAGGTCCTCCAGCGGCGAGTCCAGCCACAGCGGCACGTGGTGCTGGACGAGCACGGCCTGCCCGAACGCGGTGGCGAGCGCGTTGCCGATGCCGACGAGCCGCTTGCCGGTGACGGCGCCGCCGAGGGCCCGGAAGACGAACTGCGCGCCGCGCACGAACCCGCCGGGCGTGGACCAGGCGCGGCCGAGGAGCCAGACGTCGTCGGTCTTGGCGGGCAGCGGGATCGCGCCGCGCAGCGTCGTCCACCAGTCACCGAGGACCTTGGAGTCGAGCGGCTCGATCTCGACCGCGCGGCCGATCTTCCCGCCGGGCAGCTCGGGGTAGTAGTCGGGGTAGTCGGTCGCGCGGGCGAAGACCATGCCGAACTTCTCGGCGGTCGTGACGAAGTCGTCGACGCCGTCGACGAACGCCTCCTTGCGCGCCCGGCTGGTGGCGCGGCCGGTGTCGCCGACGGTGGCCTCGAGGTAGGTGAGCGCCTCGTCGCGGGAGTCGGCGACGCCGTCGCGGGCCATGAGGGGGTTGTCGGGGAGCCAGAGCCCGCCGCCGGACATCGCGGTGGAGCCGCCCCACTTGTCGGTGCTCTCGACCATGAGGACGGACAGCCCCTCGTCGAGCGCGCCGAGGGCGGTGGCGAACCCGGCGCCGCCGGTCCCGACGACGACGACGTCGTACGTGTGGTCGAAGGTCTGCGACATGGGGTGCGTCTCCTCCCTAACCGGACAACACTGTCCGGATGGCTAGGCTGTCAGCATGCCTCCAGGTCAGGGACGCGTCAACCGAGGCCCCGCCGCGGCCGCCGACAACCGCCGCGCGATCCTCACCGCGGCACGACGCCTCTTCGCCGAGCGCGGGTTCCACGTGCCGCTCAGCGTCGTCGCCAAGGAGGCCCGCATCGGGCAGGGCGTCATGTACCGCCACTTCCCCACCCGGTTCGACCTGGCCTTCGCCGTCTTCGAGGACCACTTCGAGGACCTCGAGACCGCCGCGTCCGCGACCGGCCCCGACGCCTTCCACCGGCTCTGGGCGATGCTCGTCGAGTTCACCGTCGACGACGCCGCGTTCGTCGAGATGGTCGTCGACGCCCGCCGCAACGCCCCCGACTACGACGGCGACCGCCGCCTGCGCGCCCTCGTCGACCGCGCGCTCGCCACCTCGCACGCCGCCGCGACCGTCGACCCCGCGCTCACGTCGGACACCGTGCTGCTCGCCTGGCGCATGTGCTTCGGCGTCGTCGTCACCGCACCCGAGCCCGACGCCGACGTCGTGCACGCCCGCGTCCGGGAGGCCCGCGCGCTCCTGCCGGCCGACTTCCGCTGACCTGCCCCGGACCGCGCCGCGGGCCGGGGCGCGAGCCGGGCCGCTAGCCGGGCCCTCGGACTGCCGCGGCGCCGGTGTCACACCCGCGGCCCGGCCGGTGTCTCCATGCCGACCCGCCACCGACCGCCCACCCGGGGCGGCCGCCGGCGGCCCAGGAGGAGACATGACCAGCACCACCCGCGTGGCACCCGCCGAGATCACCGGCGTCTACGGCGCCGTCCTCAAGCGCGTCAGCCGGAAGATGCTCGGCGACGTGCCCGACTCCCTCGGCATCCTGTGGCACCACCGCCCCGTCCTGCGCTTCAGCCTCGGGCTCGGGATGCGGTCGTCCCGGTGGAAGGCGTGCGACGAGGACCTCAAGTCGTACGCGCACATGGCCGTCGCCTCGCTCGTCGGCTGCTCGTTCTGCCTGGACCTCGGCTACTTCGAGGCGCACAACAAGGGGCTCGACCTCACCAAGGCGAGCGCGATCCCCCGCTGGCGCGAGTCCGACGTGTTCACGCCGCTGGAGCGCGACGTCCTCGAGTACGCGGAGGCGATGTCGCAGACCCCGCCGACCGTCACCGACGACCTGTCCGCGCGCCTGCTCGACGCGCTCGGTGCCCCCGCGCTGATCGAGCTCACCGCGTGGGTCGCGCTCGCCAACCAGTACGCGCGGTCCAACGTCGCGCTCGGGATCGAGGCCGCCGGGCTCGCGGCGTCGTGCGGCCTCACGCCGCTGACGCCCCGCTCGCAGCCGGGTCGTCCGCAGCCCGCCACCGCGCAGCCCGCCGGCACGCAGCCCGGCCGCGTAGCGTCGCCCGCATGACCGACGACCCGTTCGTCGCCCACCGCAGCCTGCTGTTCACCGTCGCCTACGAGATGCTCGGCTCCGCCGCCGACGCGGAGGACGTCGTCCAGGAGACGTGGCTGCGGTGGGACGGCGTCGACGTCGACGCCCGGGCGGAGGTCCGCGACCCGCGCGCGTACCTGGTCCGGATCGTCACGCGGCTCGCCCTCAACCGGCTGCGCACGCTCGCGCGGCGGCGTGAGGACTACGTCGGCGAGTGGCTGCCCGAACCGCTGCTGACCAGCCCCGACGTGGCCGACGACGTCGCGCTGGCCGACAGCGTGTCGATCGCGATGCTCACGGTCCTCGAGACGCTCGGCCCCACCGAGCGCGCCGTGTTCGTGCTGCGCGAGGTGTTCGACGTCCCGTTCGACGAGATCGCGCACGCCGTCGGGAAGTCGCCCGCCGCCGTCCGGCAGGTCGCGCACCGCGCGCGCGAGCACGTCGCCGCGCGACGGCCGCGGCAGCAGGTGAGCCGCGCCGAGCAGGACGCCGTCGTCGCCCGGTTCCTCGACGCGGTGCGCGGCGGCGACGTCACGGCGCTGCTCGACGTCCTCGCGCCCGACGTCGTGGTGGTCGCCGACGGCGGCGGGGTCGTCCTCGCGTCGCCGCGGCCCGTGCGCGGTGCGGCGCGTGTCGCGCAGTTCCTGTCGCTGCTCGCGGCCGGTCCGGGCGAGGTCGAGCTCACGACGCTGCCGCTCAACGGCGGCGCGGGCGTGCGGATCCACCTGGACGGCGAGCAGGACACCTTCGCGACGTTCGTCGTGGAGGACGGCCGGATCACGCGGATCCACGCGGTGCGCAACCCGCACAAGCTCGGGCGGGTCGACGCCGAGACGCTGCTGACGCGGTGACGCGGGCCGTGCCGCCTGCCAGGGCGGCCGTGCGACGTCAGCTGCAGTAGTCGCAGACGCCCGTCGCCGGGAGGGTCATCGAGCACGTCGGGCAGATCGCCTCGACCCGCTCGGGGG
>NZ_BIMR01000300.1 GCF_004306155.1 Cellulomonas biazotea | reverse complement strand
GGTCGGCCGTGAGGTCGGCGTCGCCCGCACGGCCGCGCCCGTCGCGGACCCGGCGGGCGCCGGCGTGGCGGCGACCGAGGCGCGGGCCAAGCGCGCGCCGGGCCGCCGGCAGAAGGCGTCGGACGCGGGTTCGGCGTCGGTCGAGCTGGTCGCGCTGCTCCCGATGATCTTCCTGGTATGCGCGATCCTGTGGCAGCTCGGCCTCACCGGGCTGACCTACGTCTGGACCGGGTACGGCGCCTCCGAGGCGGCGCGCGCGGTGCAGCTCGGGCAGTCGTCCGCCGACGTGCGTGCCGCGACGCTCGACGCGTTCCCGTCGGGCCTGCGCGACGACGTCGACATCCGCGTCGCGTCCCCGCTGCCGTCGTCCGTCGACGTCAGCGTGCGCATCCCGGCGGTCGTCCCCGGCCTGATCTCGACCCCGTGGACGGCGAAGGTCGAGCGAGAGGTGGTGCTGGAGCCGTGACCCTCCGCCGCGCGCTCCGACGGGCGCCCCGCCGCCGTGACGACCGTGGCTCGTCGGCCATCGAGATGCTCGGCCTCGTGCCGGTGTTCGTCGCCGTCGTCCTCGCCGTCCTGCAGGTCGTCGCCGTCGGCATGACCGCGCACGCCGCCAACCAGGCGGTGCGCGACGGCGCCCGTGCGGCCAGCCTCGGCCGGTCGGTGCCCGCGGCGGTCGACGCCTCGCTCCCCAACGGCCTGCGGGCCGCCCAGATCTCGTACCCCGCCGGGGCCGTCCGCATCGACGTGCCCGTGCCGAAGATCGCGATCTTCCCCTCGTTCACGGTCTCCCGCCAGGCCGTCATGCCCCGGACGGCGCCCTGATGCGCGCGGGCTTCGGCGAGTGGGACCACCGCGCGGACCAGCCCACCGAGACGCCCGCGGTCGCGCCCGCGACCGTCGCGTCGCGCAGCGACCTCGACGAGGGCCTCGTCGCGACGTTCAAGCGCAAGCTGCTCGACGAGGTCGACCTGCACGAGCTCGGCCGCCTCGACCCGGGGCAGCGCCGCATCCGCCTGGAGCGGGTCGTCGCGCACCTCGTGTCGACCGAAGGCGTCATCCTCACGACGCGCGAGCGCAACGCGCTCATCCGGCGCGTCGTGGACGAGTCGATCGGCCTCGGCGTCCTCGAGCCGCTGCTCGCCGACGACACCGTCTCCGAGATCATGATCAACGGCCCCTCGACGATCTACGTCGAGCGCTTCGGCCAGGTCGAGCGGGTGCCCGCGGCGTTCGCGTCCGAGGAGCAGCTCCGCCAGACCATCGACCGGATCGTGTCGACCGTCAACCGGCGCGTCGACGAGTCGAGCCCCATGGTCGACGCGCGCCTGCCCGCCGACGAGCGGATGCCGCGCGGCGCCCGTGTGCACGTCGTGCTGCCGCCGCTCGTCCTCAACGGCCCGACCGTGACGATCCGCCTCTTCCCGAAGTCGTACGGCCTCGACGAGCTCCTCAACCGCGGCAGCCTCGACCAGGCCACCGCGGAGCTGCTCGCGGCGTGCGTCCGGGCGCGGCTCAACATCATCGTCTCCGGCGGTACGTCGTCCGGGAAGACGACGATGCTCAACGCCCTGTCGGCGTTCATCCAGTCCCGGCAGCGCATCATCACGATCGAGGACGCCGCCGAGCTCTCGCTCGGGCAGGAGCACGTCGTGCGGCTCGAGACCCGACCGGCGAACGTCGAGGGGCACGGCCAGGTCACGATCCGCGACCTCGTCCGCAACGCCCTGCGCATGCGCCCCGACCGCATCATCGTCGGCGAGGTCCGCGGCGGCGAGGCGCTCGACATGCTGCAGGCGATGAACACCGGCCACGAGGGCTCGCTCGCGACCGTGCACGCGAACTCGCCCGTCGACGCGCTCATCCGCCTGGAGACGCTCGCGTCGATGAGCGACGTCGACGTGCCGTTCCACGCGCTGCGCGACCAGGTGAACAACGCCGTCGACCTCGTCATCCAGCTGCTGCGCGGCTCGGACGGCACGCGTCGCGTCGTCGAGGTGGGATGGGTGTCGTCGCGGCACCGCGAGGACTTCGCGGTCCAGCCGCTCATGCGCTGGGACCCGGAGATCCCCAACCCCGTCGGCCCGCCCGGACGGTTCGTGCGGTACCCGGTGCCGCAGCAGATCCTCGACCGCCTGCGCATCGCGGGCGAGCCGATCGGTCTGGCGGCGGCCGCGGACGGCGCGGACGTCCCCGCCCCGGCGGGTCGGAGGGCGGCACCGTGATCGTCCTGCTCATCCTCGTCGCGGTCATCGTCGCGGCGATCCTGCTGGTCGCGGGCATCGGGGACCTCGGGTCCGTCGCGGCCCGGCGCCGCTCGCTCGTCGCGGGCCTCATGTCCGACGACGTCGGCACGCAGACCCGGTTCGCCGCGTGGGACCGCTCGTTCCGCCGCACGCGGCCCGGCCGCTGGGTCGAGAGCCAGCTGCTCCTCGCGGGCGAGGAGAGCCGCCCGCCGCTGCTCGTGGCGCTCGTCGCCGTCGGCGGCGGCATCCTCGTCGGCTGGGTGCTCGCAGTCGGTCTCGCCCCGCTGTTCGGGCTGCTGGGCGTCGCGGCGGTCGTGCTCGGCATCCGCACCTACCTGGCCCGCGCGCGCGACCGTCGCAACGAGCAGTTCATCGCCCAGATGCCCGAGCTCGCGCGCGTCATGTCGAACGCGACCAGCGCGGGCCTGTCGATCGCGTCCGCGGTGAGCGTCGCGGCGACCGAGCTCGCCGCGCCCGCCGGGCCGGAGCTCGCGCGCGTCGCTTCGCGCATGCGGTTCGGCGACAGCCTCGAGACGGCCATGCAGGGCCTCGAGGACCGCCTGCCGTCGCGCGAGGTCACCGTGCTCGTCTCCACGCTGCTCGTCAGCGCCCGCAGCGGTGGCTCGCTCGTGTCCGCACTGCGCGACATCGCCGACACCCTCGAGGCGCGCCGCGAGATCCGCCGCGAGGTCCGCACGACCCTCGCGCAGTCGACGTCGACCGGGTACATGGTCATCGCGCTCGGCTTCGGCCTGCTGTTCCTGCTCAACTTCATGCAGCCCGGCACCGTGCAGGCGATGCTCGACGCGTGGGTCGGCCGTGCCGCGCTCATCGTCGGCTCCGCGCTGTTCGTCGGGGGCTTCCTGCTGATCCGCCGCATGACGAGGTACAACGGATGAGCGCGCTCGTCGTGCTCGGCGCGGGCGTCGGTGCCGCGACCTCCGCCGTGCTCGCCGTCGCCGGCTACCGGACGATGCGCCGCGACGCGCTCGACGAGCTCGCGGTCGACGACCTCAAGCTGCTGCGGGGCGAGCAGCGCCGCCGCGCCGAGGGGGAGTTCCCGCTCGAGCGGCTCGCGCGCACGCAGGTCCCGCGGCTGCGCCGCCTGATCGGGCCGCGCCGACTCACCCAGCTGCAGCGCATGATCGACGAGGCCGGCCGGCCCGACGGGCTCACCGTCGACGGCTACCTCACGCGCACCGCGTGGTGGGCCATGCTCATGCTGCCGGTGTTCCTGCTCATGCTCGTGACCGGCAGCGTCGCGGGCGCGCTGCTCTCGCTGGTCGTGCCGGTGATCCTGCCGCTGAGCCGGGTCGCCGCCGCGCAGCGCCGCCGCCGCGAGCAGATCGACCGCGACCTGCCCGACTTCCTCGACGTCCTGGCCGTCACCGTGATGGCGGGCGTGAACTTCCGGGCCGCGCTGGCCCGCGTCGCCGAGCGGTTCGAGGGGCCGCTGGGCGAGGAGATCACGCTCACGCTGCACCAGATCGCCAACGGCGCGTCCGTGCGGCAGGCGTTCGACGACCTGCGCCGGCGCAGCTCGTCGGAGGCCGTCGCGCAGTTCGTGTCGGCCCTGCTGCAGTCGCAGGAGCTCGGTGCACCCCTCGCGGAGTCGCTGCGCCTCATCGCCGACGACATGCGCCGCGAGAGCGGCCAGCGGCAGCGGCGCGCGGCCGCCCGCACGGCGCCCCGCGTCACGCTGGTCACGTCGCTCGTGCTGGTCCCCGGCGCGCTCGTGTTCGTCGTCGTCGGGATGTTCCTCGGCGCGGACGTCGACTTCGGCTCCCTGCTGAGCGGGTTCTGACCGTGGAACGCGACTTCGTCCACCAGATCGTCGGCGTGGCGCTGCTCGTGCGCCTGCTCGCGATCACGGTGGCGCTGTTCGGCATGGTCGGCGAGGCCATCACCGGGCCGATGCTCGCCTGCGTCCTCGTGCTGTCCGCGACGAGCTTCTCGTTCCTCGTGTACCCGTCGGTCGCGCGGTTCGTCGTGCACCACCCGCTGGCCGTCGTCGGCGACCTGCTGCTCACGCTCACGGTCGTGGCCGCGCTCGGCGTGGAGAGCCCGCTCGTCCTCGCGACGTTCTCGACGGCGCTCATCATGGGCCTGCTGTTCGAGCGGCGCGTCGCCGTCCTCGGCGCCGTCGCGATGGTGGCCGGGTACCTGCTCATCGACGTGCTGCAGGAGTCCGCGGCCGGCGGCTTCATGATCACGCTCGGCATCCCGGCGCTGTACGTCGCGCTCGTCGCGATCGGCGCGGTCGTGCGGCAGGCCTACGAGCGGGAGACCGTCGCGGCCCGGGCCCTGGTGTCCGCGCACAAGGCGGTCGCGTCCGCCGACGAGCGCGCACGGCTCGCCCGGGAGATGCACGACTCGCTCGGCAAGACGCTGCACGGCATCGCGATGGCCGCCGAGGCGCTGCCCGTCTGGGTGGACCGCGACCCGGCGCGCGCCGTCGAGTACGCGAACCGGCTGGCCGAGGCGTCGAACCAGGCCGCGGCCGAGGCGCGCACCCTGCTGGTGCGCATGCGCGCCGACGAGCCCGACCGCCCGCTCGCGCAGGTGCTCGCCGAGCGGTGCCACCAGTGGGCCGCTGACACGGGCGTGCGGTGCGACTTCACGACGCAGGGCGTCGTCGACCTGCCTACCGGGGTCCGCTACGAGGTGCTGGCGATCGTCGCCGAGGCGCTCGAGAACGTGTCGCGGCACGCGCACGCGTCGCGCGTCGCGGTCCACCTGACCGACGAGGAGGGCGAGGTCGTGGTCGTGGTCGAGGACGACGGGGCGGGCTTCGTGCCCGAGCCGGACGGGCGCAGCCCCCGCCACCACTTCGGGCTCACCGGGATGCGCGAGCGGGCCGAGCAGGCCGGTGCGCGCCTGACGGTGACCTCGGGACCCGGACGCGGCACGCGCGTCGCCCTCGCCGTGAGCCCCGTGGAGGTGGCGCCCGGTGTCCGCTGACGACGTCCTGCCCGCGGCGGCCGCCGGCCCGGCCGACCCGCCCGCTCTCACGCCGGTGACCGTCGTGATCGTCGACGACAACCCCGTCATCCGGATGGGCCTGCGCAGCCTCGTGGAGTCCTCCGACCGGATCCGCGTCGTCGGCGAGGCGGGCGACGGCGAGGAGGCCGAGCGTGTCGTCCGGGAGAAGGTCCCCGACGTGGTCCTGCTCGACGTCCGGATGCCCCGCCGCGACGGCGTCCAGGTCGCCTCGACCGTGCGCGCCTGGACGAAGGTCATCATGCTGACCTACTCCGACGCGCCCGAGGTGGTGCGCGCCGCGGTCGACGCCGGCGCGAGCGGCTACCTCGTGCACGGCACGTTCCAGTCGCACGAGCTCGAGCGCTCGATCCTGGCAGTCGCCGACGGGTCGTTCCTGCTGTCGCCCGTCGCCGCGCAGGCGCTGCGATCCACGTGGGCGACGCCCGCCGCACCCGTCGCGCCCGTGCGTCCCGACGTCGGACTGTCCGAGCGGCAGCGCGAGGTCATGGAGCTCATCGCCGCGGGCCGCTCCAACAGCGAGATCGCGGCCACGTGCTACCTGTCCGAGAAGACCGTGAAGAACCACGTGAACCACATCTTCGCGCGGCTGGGCGTCCGGACCCGGGCGGAGGCCGTCTCGCTGTGGCTCGGTGGGACCTGACGGGCCGCACAGATGGGTCCGAGATTGGGCCCACGGGCCCGCCGCGGACCGCTGTCCGATTCGTAGCGTTCTCTTCATCAGCACGACGGGCCGCCGCCCGGACCACGACCTTCAGCAGGACCCGACCGGAGCGACCCGGGCGGCCAGACCCGAGGAGAACACCATGACCCGCATGTTCGTCGTCACGAAGATCCGTCTGCAGAAGGCCCTCGAGGCGCGCGAGGCCGGCCAGGGCACGCTGGAGTACCTGGGCATCGTCGTCGTCGTGGCCCTGCTCATCACGGCGCTCATCGCCGGCTTCACGAAGTGGGACCTGGGCGCCAAGCTCGGCACCGCTCTCGAGAAGATCACCACGGCGATCTCCTGATCACCCACCGGTACGCCGGACGGCGACCTCGGCCTCGGCCGCGGTCGCCTTTCCGGCGTCCCGGGCCGGACGGGGTCCCGCCCCGTGGACCAGCCCCGGGTGCGGCCCAGCGCCGCACCGTAGGGTGACCTGACGTCGAGCTAGGGGAGTCACACGATGAGACGAGTGGTAGGCATGGTGGCCGCCGCACTGGTGGCGGCCACGTTGCTGTCCGGGGCGAGCCCGGCGTCCGACGACGGCGGGCTGCCGTCCGGCGTCGTCAGAGTCGACGGCCAGGACGTCCCGGTGCTCGGCTCGTTCGTCTACCACCAGCGCAACGTCGACACCAACCCGGAGATCCGGGGCCTGGTGCACGGCGTGCGCCGCGTCGACGGCGGGACGGTCCTCTACTACTCGATCGGCTGGGCCGACGACGCGCCGTTCGACGGCCACCTGGCCTTCCCCGACTCGTCGAGCCCGTACAAGATCCTGCACGCGACCGACGTCCAGCTGGTCGACCCGGCGGGCCTCGTCGCGTACCGGCCGCTCGCGACGACCGAGAAGACCTTCA
This sequence comes from Cellulomonas biazotea, assembly GCF_004306155.1. GTDB lineage: Bacteria > Actinomycetota > Actinomycetes > Actinomycetales > Cellulomonadaceae > Cellulomonas > Cellulomonas biazotea. Next base: position 9,521 of record NZ_BIMR01000300.1, on the reverse strand, counting down.
CGTCGTCGTCGACCGACCTCGACTCCGAGGGCGGCGAGCTGCGCGTCGGCTGGGCGGTGTTCCCCGAGCTGCCCGCGGGCGTCACCGAGGTCCAGGTCGACATGGCGTACGGCACCGCCGCCGGGACGGTGTCCGTCGAGGACGGCGCGCTCGAGCCCGTCGGCAAGGACCCCGCGCCGTACGTGGGCGAGGGCTGGCCGGCGCTGCCGACGGCCGCCGAGCTCGCCGCGGCCGACCCGGCGTCGCGCACGTTCCCGCTCGTGCGCCGCTCGGAGGACCTGGCCGGCACGGCGAAGATCGAGGAGTCGCCGGAGAACGTCGCCGTGACCCTCGACGCCAACGTGCTCTTCGCGTCGGGCTCGGCCGAGCTCACGCCCGAGGCCACCCAGACGCTGTCGACGGTCGCCGCGGACATCGCGGCCCGCGGCACGGGCGAGGTCGTCGTCACCGGGCACACCGACTCCGACGGCTCGGACGCCTTCAACCAGACGCTCTCGGAGCAGCGCGCGCAGGCGGTCCTCGGGGTCCTGCAGCCGGCGTCGGGGTCGAACGTGACCTTCGCCGCCGTCGGCAAGGGTGAGGCGGAGCCCGTCGCGCCCAACGACTCCGACGCGGGCAAGCAGGCGAACCGCCGCGTCACCATCGTCTACGGCGTGGAGGGGACCTCGTGAACCGCACGACCCGGATCGGTGGCCTCGCTGCCCTCGCGCTCGTCGTCGCGCTCGTCGCGGGGTGCACGGGCGAGGACGACCCGAACACCTCGCCGTCGTCCGGCACGTCGGCCACGCAGGGCGGCGACGACCCGACGGCGATGACCCGCGAGGAGCTGCAGGACGCGGTGTTCGAGGGCGACCTCGGCACGTCCACGGTGCTCGGCTCGGTCGAGGGCGCCGTGCCCGATCCCGCCAAGACGCTGCCCGCCCGCATCGACGTCACGAGCGTGACCGCCGACGAGGTGAGCACGGTCGTGCGCTTCACGCTCGCGAACCTCGAGGACACCGACCCGCTCGTGCAGCTCTCGGCGTTCAACGAGTTCCGGCCGCTCGCGGGCGACATCCGCGACGTCGCGATCGTCGACACGACCGCGTCCCTGCGGCTGCGGCCGTACGTCGGCTACCAGGGCGAGGTCGGCCAGGACGCCGGGATCTGCACGTGCTCGGACGCGCCGCTGCAGATGTCGCGCGTCGGGCAGTTCCTGTCCGCGACGTTCCCGCCGCTCGACCCGTCCACCACCGAGATCTCGGTGGAGATCCCCGGCTTCCCGGCGGTCGAGAACGTCGCCGTGACGCGGCGATGACGGTCGGGTCGCTCGCGGCGGGTGTGCGCCGACGCGTCCGCGGCGACGACGGGATGGCCGCGAGCGGCATCGTCGTCACCGTGATGATCGGGGTGCTGTTCCTGCTGTTCGCGATCGTCATCCCGCTGCTGCGGGGCACCGAGCAGGCGGGGCGGACGCAGACCGCGGCGGACGCGGCCGCGCTCGCCGGTGCGGTCGGTGCGCGCGACCGTGCCGTGACCGAGCTCGACGACGCCCGGTGGGCGCTGCGGCCCGCGCTCCTGTCGGGCCTGCGCGAGACGTGGCGGTTCTCGACGTCGGTGGCGGGCGGCAGCGGGATGCTCGGTGCGTCGCAGTACGCGTCGCGCAACGGCGCCAGCATCGAGTCGTACGAGCACGACGCGTCGCGCGACCGGATCCGGGTCGACGCGCTGCTCGACGAGCGCGCCCCCCAGAACCGTCCGGTCCGCTCGCGGGGCGTCGCGCAGGTGGGCGTCGAGCTCGCGAGCTGCGAGGTCGCCGCGACCCGCGCGATCGTCGGGTGGACGGAGCCGCCGGAGCCGGAGCCCGAGCCGGAGCCGACGCCCGAGCCGACCCCGACGCCCACACCCACGCCGACCCCGACGCCGACGTTCGTGCCGCAGCCGATCTACGGGCCGTGGTCGTACGTGATGTCGTGCGACGGCAAGGACGGCTTCGACCTGTCGGAGTCGGACCTGGACCGCCTCGTCGACCGCGGCAAGGACCGCCTGGCCGACCTGCGCCCGCGCCTCGTCTCCTGACGGGCGACCGGTTCGTCCCGCGCGAGCCGGTCGGCCCCTGAGCGGAGCCCTGCGCCGTGCCGGCCGGCCGACGCCTGCCCCACCCCGCCGGTGCCGGCGCACGGCGCGGTTCGCGTGCGCCCTGGGTCCGGTGACCCGGGTGCGCCTGGGCCCGGGGTGGGCCCGGTGGTCGTGACGACGGGTCGGGGAGCCCATCGCGGGTGCGCCACGGCCTCCTACGGTCGGGGCAGGTCAGGACTGGACAGGTCTTCCACGGTGCGCCGTCGGAGCGAGCAGCTGGACGAAGGAGCCTCGGTGGCGAGCAGGGTGCCCGTGCGGGACGAGTGGCAGCACGAGCGTGGTGTGGGCTCCCTCGAGGTCATGGGCGTGGTGACCGTCGTGGTCCTCCTCGTCGCCGGGGTGCTCGCGGGCCTCTCGTCGTACCCGGGGCACATGGCGTCCGCGCTGTGCAAGGTCGCCGCGGCGATCGGCAGCGCGTCGGAGTGCGACGCGCCGCCGCTCGCGGAGCCCGACCCCACCGACGAGGACTACCTGCCGCCGTCGTGCATGGCGCACGAGACGAGCGAGCAGTACTCCGCGACCGTCAAGGTGTGGTTCTTCGAGTTCGGGCAGGACTCGGGCTTCGTCGTGCAGGAGTTCGCCGACGGGACCGTCCGCGTGACGGTGACGGACGGCGTCGGCCTCGGCGCCGGCGGGTCGGTCACCTCGAACACGTTCGACATCGGCAAGGTCGGCGGGGGCGGCAACTCCGGCCTCGACGTGGACCTGGGCGGTGGCGTGAAGTTCTCCTACGGCGACACGTGGACGTTCGACTCGCCCGAGCAGTGGGGCGAGATGAAGGACCAGCTCGACGACTACCTGCTCCAGCAGGAGATGCTCAAGCACGAGGGCGGCTTCTGGGGTGCCAAGGCGATGGGCTGGAAGGACCCGCCGAAGGACCCCGAGGTCTCGTTCACGCAGGCGGAGCTCGAGCTCACGCTCGACGCGGCGTTCGGCCTCAAGGACCCGACGGGCACGCTCGACGACCAGGGGAACCCCGAGTTCTTCGACCCGAACGTCGGCGTCACGCTGTCGGCGTCGGCGGGGGCGGCCGTGATGATCGAGACGAACCACGAGAACGGCGAGACGAGCTGGACGTACTCCGTCTCCGGCGAGGGGGCTGTCGGCGCGGACGTCGTCGTCGGGCACGGCGAGGCCGCGGGCAAGATCGACGGCGCGTTCACCGTGACGCGCGACAAGGACGGGCAGGTGACGGAGGTCGTGTTCCAGTCGGTGCGGGAGGGCGGTGTGTCGGGCGGGCTCGGCAACGACTCGTTCGACCAGGCGTCGGGCGGCGGGTCGCACTCCGAGAGCGAGTCGCTCGTGACGACGACGCGCCTCACGGTCGACGACGGCAACCGCGACCTCGTCGACTCGTGGCTCGCGGACCGCAACGACGCAGGCGTCGCCCTGTCGCTGCCGTTCGCCGCGATGGTCCCGGACCGCCCGTCGGACGACCCGTTCCTCGACCTGCTGTACCGGGACGCGACGACGAGCCAGATCACGTACCTCAACGTCAGGGACAAGTGGGAGTTCGAGGCCGCCGTGAAGAAGGGCTGGCAGTTCGGGTTCGGCATCTCGGGGGAGAACGCCACCGCGGACGCGGTGAACGCCGACTACCTCGGGGCGCCCCGCCAGGACGGGATCCGCACGATGATCCCCGACGGGACCTGCACGTGACCCCGGCGGGCGGGCTGCGGTTCGTCCACCTCGTGTGGGCGTGGGCCGCGAGCCTCGCGGGCTTCCTCGTCGGCGAGTACGGCGCCGGGATCCTGCTCAACCTGCGGATGCAGTCCGACGGCCCCGAGGCGGCGCTCGCGCTCGCCTGGCTGCCGTGGCTGGCCGCGCCCGTGCTGAGCGGCGTCCTGGGCGCGTGGGCCCTGCCGGTGGCGCGCGTGACGCGCTGGTGGCAGTGGCTCGTCGCGACGCTCGTCGTCCCGCTGGGCGCGGCGGCGGTGACGACCGCCGTGGTCGTCTCAGCCGGTGCGAGCACCGCCGGGCTGCCCCGCTCGGTCCTCGTCCAGCTCGTCGTGTCGGGAGGGCTGGGCGTCGCGGTGGGATCATGGCGGTCCGCCCGGTTCGCCCAGCGGCCGCCCGCACCCGTGACCTACACGACCCCCGACCCGGAGGACCAGCTCGCATGACGCCCCGCCACCTCGCCCGGGCGGCCACGGCCGCCGTCGTCACCGTCGCCGCGCTCGCGCTGTCCTCGTGCGCGGGCGACGCCGGTGCCCCCGACGGCTGGACGCGCGTCGAGGACGGCTGGCTGCAGGTCGACGTCCCCGACACGTGGACGGAGGCGTCGACGCCGAGCGACCCGTGGTCGTTCGCGCGGCAGGACGCCGAGGGCGACGACGCGAGCCTGCTGCTGACCGGCGCGGGGACGTTCGGCTACTACCCGGCCGACACCGGCCGCGGCATCCTGCTCGCATCCATGCAGGTCGGCGGGTACCCGGACTTCAAGGTCGTCGACCAGACCGAGCCCGTCGACTCGGGCGACCTGCACCTGACGCGGACCGACTTCACCTACGCGGGCGAGGACGGCGGCGACACCCTGCACGGCGTGCTGTGGGTCGGCTCCGACCCGGACACCGACCAGGCGGTCGCGGTGCAGCTCACGGGCGTCGACCTGCCCGACGACGTGGTGTCCCAGGTCCAGGAGAGCATCGCGGTCCTGGACACGGACGCGACGCCGGAGCCCTGACGGTGGCCGCCCCCGCACCGCGGGCGCGGGGCGCGCTGCGCGCCCTCGAGGTCGACGGCCGCGAGGTCGCCCCCGTCGTCGTGGCCGACACCTACCTCACGCGTCTGCGCGGCATGCTCGGGCGCCGGCCGCTGCCGCCCGCGCTGCTGCTGCGCCCGGCGGGGTCCGTCCACGGCATGGGCATGCGAGAGCCGCTCGACGTGGCCGGGCTCGACGACGGCGGGGCGGTCCTCGACGTCCGGGTGCTGCGCCCGTTCGGGCTGACGCCCGCGGTGCGCGGCGTCACGCAGGTGCTCGAGGCGCCCGTCGGGAGCTTCGCCCGGTGGGGGCTGGTGGTCGGGTCGGTCGTCACGGTCGGCGACGCGGCCCCCTGACGTCCGCCCTGCGGCGCGCGGGCCGGCACGCGCCCGGGCGGCCGCGCCGTCGCCCGGTCCGGTGCTCGACCAGGCGGTCCGGACGGCGTCCCGCGCCGACTACCCTGGGGGCGTGACCCAGACGCCTGAGCCACCGTCCCCCGCGCACCGTCCCGTCCTCGTCGTCGACTTCGGCGCGCAGTACGCGCAGCTGATCGCCCGACGCGTGCGCGAGGCGAACGTGTACTCCGAGATCGTGCCGCACACGGCGACGGTCGCGGACCTGCTCGCGAAGGACCCGGCGGCGATCATCCTGTCCGGCGGGCCGTCGTCCGTGTACGCGACGGGCGCCCCGTTCGTCGACCCCGCGCTGTTCGAGGCGGGCGTCCCCGTGCTCGGCATCTGCTACGGGTTCCAGGCGATGGCGCAGGCCCTCGGCGGGACGGTCGCGCAGACCGGCCAGCGCGAGTACGGCGGCACGGCGGTGCAGGTCACCGACGCGGGCACCGTCCTGGCGGGCAGCCCCGACGCGCAGACCGTGTGGATGAGCCACGGCGACGCCGTGCACGCCGCACCCGAGGGCTTCGAGGTGCTCGCGACGAGCGCCGGCAGCCCCGTCGCGGCCTTCGAGGACCGCGAGCGGCGCCTGTTCGGCGTGCAGTGGCACCCCGAGGTCAAGCACTCGCCGCTCGGCCAGAAGGCGCTCGAGAACTTCCTCTACGAGGGTGCGGGCCTCGCGCCCGACTGGAACCCCGGCAACGTCATCGCCGAGCAGGTCGAGCGCATCCGTGCGCAGGTCGGCGACGCCCGCGTCATCTGCGGGCTGTCCGGCGGCGTGGACTCCTCCGTCGCGGCGGCGCTCGTGCAGCGTGCCGTCGGCGACCAGCTCACGTGCGTGTTCGTCGACCACGGGCTGCTGCGCTCGGGCGAGGCCGAGCAGGTCGAGAAGGACTTCGTCGCGAGCACCGGCGTCCGGCTCAAGGTCGTCGACGCGCGTGACCGGTTCCTGCGCGCGCTCGCCGGGCACACCGACCCGGAGACGAAGCGCAAGATCATCGGCCGCGAGTTCATCCGCGTGTTCGAGGACGCCGCCCGCGAGGTCGTCGCCGAGGCGGGCGAGCACGGCGACGAGGTCAAGTTCCTCGTCCAGGGCACCCTCTACCCGGACGTCGTCGAGTCCGGCGGCGGCGAGGGCGCGGCGAACATCAAGTCGCACCACAACGTCGGCGGCCTGCCCGACGACCTGCAGTTCGCGCTCGTCGAGCCGCTGCGCACGCTCTTCAAGGACGAGGTGCGCGCGGTCGGCCTGGAGCTCGGCGTGCCCGAGGTCATCGTGTGGCGCCAGCCGTTCCCGGGGCCCGGCCTCGGCATCCGCATCATCGGCGAGGTCACCGCCGAGCGCCTCGACGTCCTGCGCGCGGCCGACGCGATCGCCCGCGAGGAGCTGACGAAGGCCGGTCTCGACCGCGACATCTGGCAGTGCCCCGTCGTGCTCCTCGCCGACGTCCGCTCGGTGGGCGTGCAGGGCGACGGCCGGACGTACGGGCACCCCGTGGTGCTGCGGCCCGTGTCGTCGGAGGACGCGATGACCGCCGACTGGACACGCCTGCCGTACGACGTGCTCGCGACCATCTCGACCCGCATCACGAACGAGGTCCCCGAGGTCAACCGGGTCGTCCTCGACGTGACGAGCAAGCCGCCGGGCACGATCGAGTGGGAGTGACCGGTGGGACGACGGAAGGACCAGCAGGCGTGACCGAGAGCAGCACCCCGACGACGGCGACGACCCCCGACCCCTGGGTCAAGCGGGCCCGCGGCGCCGCGCAGCGCTACCGGGTCCTCGCGTGGATCACCGGCACGATGCTGCTGCTGCTCTGCGTCGAGATGATCCTCAAGTACGTGCTGCAGCTGCCCGGCTTCAACGTCGAGGGCGACCCGCGGTCCGAGGCCGCGCGCATCATCGCGATGGTGCACGGCTGGGTCTACGTGATCTACCTGGTGACGTGCTTCGACCTGTGGTCGACGATGCGCTGGCGGCTCGGTCGCCTCGTGACCCTCGCCGCGGCGGGCGTCGTGCCCGTCATGTCGTTCGTGCTCGAGCGCAAGGTGCACGCCGAGGCGGCCGCCGCGATCGACGCCCGCGGCTGAGGCGGACGGCGCCCGTGCGGATCGTCCACGTCTCCGACTGCTTCGCGCCGCGCACCGGCGGGATCGAGTCGCAGGTCGGCGACCTCGCTGCACGGCAGGCCGCCCAGGGCCACGACGTGCACGTCCTCACCGCGACGCTCGGCGCCGCGGGGGAGCGCGGCGGGGTCGTCGACGTCGAGCGGGGCGTGCACGTGCACCGGCTCGGCGCGCGCCTCCCGTTCGACCTGCCCGTCAACCCCGCCGCCGGCCCCCGGCTGCTGCGGACGGCCTACGCCGACCTGCGGCCCGACGTCGTGCACGTGCACGCGGGCGTCCTGTCGCCGTTCGCGTACGACGGTGCACGCCTCGCCCTCGACGCGCGCGTCCCGACGGCCGTGACCTGGCACTGCATGCTCGACGGCACGGTCCCCGCGCTGCGCGGCGTCGTGCACCGGACCCGCTGGCAGACCGCGCCCGTCGCGCTGTCGGCGGTGAGCAGCGCCGCCGCCGCGCGCGTCCGCGCGGTCTTCGACGCCCCGGTCGCGGTCATGCCGAACGGCCTCGACCTCGACGCCTGGGCCCCGGCCGCCGACGACCCCGCGCCCGCCGTGGCCGACGACGCGCCCGTGCGCCTCGTCTCGACCATGCGGCTCGCGCCCCGCAAGCGCGCCGTCCCGCTCGTCGAGCTCGTAGGCGCCGCCGCACGACGGCTCCCGCACGGCCGGCTGCGGCTCACGGTCATCGGCTCCGGCCCCGCGCTCGGTCGGGTCCGCTCGACGGTCACCGCGCAGCACCTGCAGGGCGTCGTCGACCTGCGCGGCCGGCTCACCCGCCCGCAGGTGCGCGACACCTACCGGCACGCCGACGTCTTCCTCGCCCCCGCCGAGCTCGAGGCGTTCGGGATCGCCGCGCTCGAGGCGCGCACCGCCGGGCTCGCCGTCGTCGCCCGCCGCGGCACCGGCATCGCGGAGTTCGTCACCGACGGCGTCGACGGCCTGCTCGTCGCCGACGACGCGGAGATGACCGAGGCCGTCGTCCACCTCGCCCGCGACCCGCGCCTGCTCGCGGGCATCCTCGAGCACAACCGGGCGGTGCGGCCCGCGTTCGGGTGGGACGACGTGCTCGGTGCCGCCGACGCCGAGTACGAGCGGGCGCGCGGGCTCGTCTGACGGCTGCGGGTCGCCCTGGGCAGCATGCCGGGGGACCCGACCTGCCCCGACGTCGCGTGTCGCGCCCGTGTGCTGCTGCTTCGTCCGCTCCGGGTGGCTACAGTCGATCTGCACGGATCCATCGTGAGCTCGTCCTACCGGGCCCGGACTCCCGGGCCCGTTCTGTCAGCGGTGCAGAAGGGATCGGGAGACATGTCGGGAACTGCAGCGGGGGAGCGGTCGGGGACGGTACGCGTCCTGGGCCTCATCACCCTCATCCTGGGCGTCGTGTTCATCGTCGCCGGGGGGATCACGTGGGGAGCGGTGGCGAGCAACCTCGCCGCCGAGAAGATCACGGTGTCCGACGACGCCACTGCCTTCCAGGGGCAGCTCGTCGACACGCCGTGGGAGGCCTGGGTCCAGGCGGACATCATCAACACGCACGCGCTGTCGGAGACGGACGGCAAGACGTACGCCGAGCTCGACCGGGAGGACCCGGCGAGGGCCACCGTCATGACGGCGTCGTTCCTGCGCGCGTCGCTGTTCACGTCGGTCGTGGCGTTCGGCGTCGCGCTGCTCGTGTTCGGCGTGGGCGTGACGTTCGTGCTCGTCGGGTGGGCGCTGCGCAAGCTCGGCACCGTGCCGCGCGCGGCGGCGTTCCCGGAGACGACCGCGACCGCACCACCGGCGGGCTCGACCGTGTAGGTCGTCCCGACGACGACGAGGGCCGGCCCCCGGGTGGGGACCGGCCCTCGTCGCTGCCCGGGACGGGCCGTCAGCGTCGTGAGCTGCGGGTCGCCGACACGATCGACCCGACGAGCAGCGCCGCGCCCGCCACGGCCAGCAGCACGATGATCGCGAGCTGCACGTCGATCGACAGGCCCGCCGCCCAGGCGAGCAGGCCGACGCCGATCGCGGCGAGGACCAGGCCCCACACGACCGTCCCGACGCGCAGGCGGGGACGCGGGGCCGTGTCCTTCACGGCGGGCTCGTCGTCGACGACGGTCGCCGTCGTCGACGCGGGGGCGGTGCGCACGGGACCCGTCCCGCCGGCCGCGGCGCCGGCCGTGGGAGCAGGCGTCGGGGCGGGCG
>NZ_BIMR01000299.1 GCF_004306155.1 Cellulomonas biazotea | reverse complement strand
GCCGGCGACGACCGCGAAGCCCTTGCCGGCCTCCCCGGCGCGCGCGGCCTCGATCGTCGCGTTGAGCGCGAGCAGGTTCGTCTGCTCCGCGATCGACGTGATGAGCTTGACGACGTTCCCGATCTCCGCCGACGACGCGCCGAGGCGCGACACGGAGTCGTTCGCGCTCGTCGCCGCACCGGTCGCGGCCTGCGCGACCTTCGTCGCCTCGTGCGCGTTCTGCGCGATCTCCCGGATCGACGCGCCCATCTGCTCGGCGCCGGCGGCGACGGACTGCACGTTGCGCGACACCTGCTCGGCGGCGGCCGCGACCGCACCGGCCTGGACCGACGTCTCCGCGGAGCCCGACGACACCTGGCTCGTCGCGGCCGACAGCTCCTCCGCGGCCGCGGACACCGTCTGCGAGACCTCGACGACACCCGTCACGAGGGTGCGCAGGCGCGTCTGGGCCGTGCCGAGCGCCTCGACCAGGTCGCCGATCTCGTCGCGCGCGTCCCGCTCGACGTGCTGCGTCAGGTCCCCGGCACCGACGGCGGCGAGCGCGTCCACCGTGCGCGACAGGCGCCGACGGATCGAGCGGGACACGGAGACCGCGAGGGTGAGCGCCAGCGCGATGCCGACGACCAGTGCGACCCCGACCTCGACGAGCGCGATCCGCACTTCGCCCGCCGTGTGCTCGGAGAGCTCGGCAGCGGCCTCGCCCTGCGACGTGGTCTCCGCCTGGATCGCGTCCATGACGCCCGTCGTCAGGCCACGCACGGTCTCCTGGAAGTACGTCCCGAAGCCCTCGACGTCGCCCGCGTCCGCGAGCGGGAACAGCGTGCCCTCGGCGGCACCGTAGTAGGCGGCGAGGGCGTCACGGATGGCGGGCACACCCTCGGGGTCGATCGCGTTCGGCTCGTACGCGTCGAGCTGCGAGGTCAGGTCGACCTGCCGCTCGTCGAGCTCGGTGCGCAGCTCCGCGCGGGTCGCGTCGTCCGCGACGCCGTACTGGATGACCCGCGCCCGGTCGCCCTGGAACGCGCGCTGGATCTCGGTGAGCTGCTGCAGCGGCTGGACCCGGTCGGTGTACATCGACGCGGCGTCGTTGCCGACCGCGCGCGTCCCGACGACCGTCACCCCCGCGACGAGGACGGCGGCGAGCGCCATCACGCCGGCGACGGCCATGATCTTCGTGCGGATCGACCGGTCCGCGAACGGGCGTCGGGCGGTCGGGGCGGGCGTGCTGGTCATCGGGGTGCTCTCCTGGGGACTGGACGAGTTGCCGTCGTGGTCCCCCGCGGGCCGCGGGCGCGCACGTGGTCCCCAGCTCGCCGGTGACCACCCCACCCATCGGCCGGGCAGGCGGTGTCCTGAGCGGTCCGCCGTCACCGACCTGCGTCGACGTCGACCAGACCGTCAGGCGGCAGCCCGTCAGGACTGGAGCGCGTCGTACTCCGCCTCGGCCGCGACGTCGTCGTCGACGTCGAGCCGCAGGTGCGCGAGCATCGTCTGGATCGCCCGCAGGACGCCCGAGCCGCGCTCGCCCCAGTCGGACAGGTAGGAGAACTGCCACCACCACAGCGCCTCCAGGGCGGCGCCGGTCTCGTAGTGCCGCAGCCCCTGCGCGAGCGCGCCGGCGATCGCGACCAGGTCGCCCGACACCGACGACCGCTCGACCTCGGGGGTCACCAGCGGGTCGACGACCTCCGCGTACTCGTCGATGCCCTCGAAGACGTTCGCGAGCGCGGTCCGCAGCGGGTCGACGTCCGGGTCGGGGCCCAGGTCCGGCTCGAACCGCTCCGCCGGGACGACGTCGGTCGTCGCGCCCAGCCGGGCACCGACCGCGAGGACGTCCGACACGGCGAGCAGCAGCAGGGGCAGCGTCGCCTCCGGGCTCGTGCCCGCCGCGACCTCGGTGACCACCGTCAGGTAGCTGCGCGACTCCTCCGCGACCGCGCGCGCCAGGTCGAGCAGGTCGCCGTCGGCCGTCGACCCCTCGCTGCGTGCCGTGTCCATCCGGACCACCCCTTCCCCCGTGCCTCGCCTGTCAGGCGCTGATGCGCCGCCGTCCTTCGAAGGCCCGCCCGAGCGTGACCTCGTCCGCGTACTCCAGGTCGCCCCCGACAGGCAGGCCCGACGCCAGCCGGCTGACCGTCAGCCCCATCGGGACGAGCAGCCGCGCCAGGTACGTCGCGGTCGCCTCGCCCTCGACGTTCGGGTCGGTCGCGAGGATCACCTCGGTCACCGTGCCGTCGGCCAGGCGCGACATGAGCTGCGCGATGCGCAGGTCGTCGGGCCCGACGCCCGCGATCGGGTTGATGGCCCCGCCGAGCACGTGGTACTTGCCGCGGAACTCGCGGGTGCGCTCGATCGCGACGACGTCCTTCGGCTCCTCGACGACGCAGATCGTCGCCGGCGAGCGGCGCGGGTCACGGCAGACCCGGCACTGCTCCTCCTGCGCGACGTTGCCGCAGACCTCGCAGAACCGCACCCGGCGCTTGACCTCGACGAGGGCGTCCGACAGCCGCCGGACGTCCGCCGGGTCCGCGGACAGGATGTGGAACGCGATGCGCTGGGCGCTCTTCGGACCGACGCCGGGCAGCCGCCCGAGCTCGTCGATCAGGTCCTGGACCGCGCCCTCGTACACGCGCCCAGCCTACGGCGTGGGCGGGCGCGGGTCGGGACGCCGACGGTGCCGCGCCGTGGACGTGCAGGTGAGGGACGGTCAGACGGGGTCGTGCGCGACGAGCTCGACCTCGAAGCCCGCGACGTCCTCCAGGTAGGCCGCGTAGTGGCCCGGCCCGCCCGCGTACGGGTGCCGGTCCGCGAACAGCAGCGACCAGCCGTGCTCGGGGGCTCGCGCGACGACCGCGTCCACCTCCGCACGCGTCCCCGCGTGGAACGCCACGTGGTTGAGCCCCGGGCGCCGACGTTCGTGGGTCGTGCCCGGCGCGACGTCCGGCCCGGACTCCAGCACGACGTACGACCCGTCGGGCGCCGCCCAGCTGCGGCCGTGCGGCCACCGGTCCCGTGGGACGAGGCCGATCGCGCGCAGCAGCCAGTCCCACCGCTCCTCGGACGCGGCGAGGTCCGGGCACCACAGCTCCAGGTGGTGCAGGGTGCCGCGGCGCGGCGGTCCGGACGGTCGGGTCGGCACGCTCATCTCACGGGGTCACTGCGGGTCGTCGAACTGCTCGTCGATGACGGTCCCGCCGAGGATCTGCGCGACGAGCGGCGCTCCGACGAGCGTCGACGAGCCGATGTCCGGGTCGTCGGGCGACGGCTCGTCGACGACCTGGCGGGACGCCGACCGGGCCGCCGACTCGCGGGCCGCGGCCGCCATGCCGCGCTCACGCGCCGTCGAACCCCGACCCGGCTCGACGTCGGGCGGAGGACCGTCGGGGACGCCTGGCTCGCCGGGGTCGTCGTCGGGGGGCTCGGGCAGCGGCGGCTCGTCGTCCCACGACGCCGCGGCCTCGGCGGAGCTCACGACGCGGGAGGTCGGGTCGGACGTCGCCGGGCGACGGGCCGGGACCGGCGCCGGGCTGGACGTCGAGCCGGCACCCGCACCCGCACTCGTGCCTGCGCCTGCGCCTGACGGGAGGTTCGCAACCTCGCCGCGGCCTGCCACCGGGCCGGACGTGCCGTCGCCGGCCCTCGCCGGGCCGCCGGAGCCGTCGGACGCGCCGGAGGCCCCGTCGCGCGCCGAGTCGTCGACACCGGACGCCGAGGCGGGCGACCCGCTCGCGGCGGTGCCGCCACTCGCACTCGCACTGCCCGCACCGGCACTGCCCGCAGTGCCCGCGTCCGTCCCGCTCGCGCCCGACGCGCCGGGCCCGCCCGCACCCCGGCCGCCTGCCGGGCCGGCAGGTCCGAAG
>NZ_BIMR01000298.1 GCF_004306155.1 Cellulomonas biazotea | reverse complement strand
ACTGACCGGCGCGGGCCGTCGGCACGCTGTGCAGCGACCGGACGGGCGGGGCGACGATCGGGATCGACGACGTCGTGGGGCGCGGGCCGCGCACGGGCAGGGACGGCGTGGCGCGGCCGAGGAAGTTGCCCTGGACCTGGCGGACGCCGAGGTCGACGAGCGCGGTGAGCTGGGCGGCCGTCTCGACGCCCTCGGCGACGACGTCGAGGGAGTGGTTCTCGGCCAGCGCGATGATGGCGCGCACGGCGCCGCGTCCGCGTTCGGTGCCGAGCTCACGGACGAAGGACCGGTCGATCTTGAGGACGTCGACGGGCAGGCGTCCGAGCCGGGAGATCGAGCTGTAGCCGGTGCCGAAGTCGTCGACGGCGACGCGGGCGCCGCGGGCGCGCAGCTCGGACAGGACGGGGACGGCCTGGACGGTCTGGACGAGCGCGCTCTCGGTGATCTCGAGCGTGAGGTGCTCCCAGTAGGCGTCGCCCCAGGCGGTCTCGAACTGCTCGAGCGCGTCGGGCTCGGTGAGCTGGCGGGCGGCGATGTTGACGGCGACGGGCATCTGGAACCGTTCGAGCGCGCGGCGGGCCTCGCGCAGGACGGTGAGCCCGATGGGCACGATGAGGCCGGACTCCTCGGCGAGGGCCAGCCAGTCGGCAGGCAGCACGAGGTGGCCGTGGTGGTTCCAGCGGGCGAGCGCCTCGACCTGCAGGACCTCGAGGGTCTGCGTGTCGACGACGGGCTGGAAGTGCGCGGTGAACTGCTCGAGCGCGACGGCGGTCTCGAGGGCGGAGCGCTGGAGCCGCTCGGCCTCGACCCGGCGCCGCAGTGCCCGGTCGAACACGCGGAAGCCGGACCGCGAGCGCTTGGCCTCGAGCATGGCGGTGTCGGCGTGGCGGACGAGGGCCTCGGGGTCGACGACGTCGCCGGGGACCCAGGTCGCGACGCCGACGGTGAGCCGGGTGGGTCGGCCGCCGGACGACCGGTCCTCGAACCCGTCGCGCAGCGAGCGGGCGAGGGCGACGAGGTGGGAGTCCTCGGGGGCGCGGGCGACGATGGCGACGAACTCGTCTCCGCCGAGGCGGCCGACGAAGACGTCGTCGCCGGTGACGGCGGTGCGCAGGTGGTCGGCGACGCGGGCGAGCAGGGCGTCGCCGCGGGAGTGCCCGAGCTCGTCGTTGACGCGCTTGAAGCCGTCGACGTCGCAGTAGACGAGGGCGACGCGGGTGCGTTCGACGTTGGCGCGG
>NZ_BIMR01000297.1 GCF_004306155.1 Cellulomonas biazotea | reverse complement strand
GTCCCGCTGCCCCGAGCTCGTCGCCGCGCGGCGCACCGACGACGGCGGGTGGGAGCTCGTCGTCGTGCGCCACGGCCGGCTCGCGGCCACCGCCCGCGTCGACCGGCTCACCGACCCGCGCCCCGTCGTGACCGCGCTGCGCGCGAGCGGCGAGCACGTCGCCCCGCCGCCCGTGCCGAGCCCTGCCGCGCACCCCGAGGAGACCGACCTCGTCCTCACGTGGCTCGAGCAGCCCGGGGTGCGGCTCGTCGAGGTGCCCGGAGGCTGGTCGATGCCGGCGCGCAGCGCCGTCGCGGTCGGCGACCCGGCGGCCGCCGTCGGCGACGCCGCACGTCGCGCGCAGGCCGACGCCGCTGGTCGCGCGGTCGGCGACACGCTTCCTCGCCCGCACCTCGCGCTCGTCGCACCGTCGCCGGGCACGGCATGATGGGCGGCATGCTGACCGCCATCGTGCTCATCGACACCGACGCCGCACGGATCCCGGAGGTCGCCTCCGCGATCGCCGACATCCGGGGGGTCAGCGAGGTCTACTCGGTCACCGGCGAGGTCGACCTCATCGCGGTCGTGCGGGTGCGCGAGCACGAGGCGCTCGCCGACGTCATCGCCGACAAGGTCGGCAAGGTCGAGGGCGTCGTCCGCACCCAGACCTACATCGCGTTCCGCACGTACTCGCAGCACGACCTGGAGACCGCCTTCGCCCTGGGGCTGGAGGACTGAGGCGGAGCGCAGCGCAGGGTGCGGGCCGCAGGGCGGCACGCGCCCGGAGCGGAGCGCAGCCTCAGTCCGACCACAAGCACAGCGACTGAGGCGTAGCCCCCGGCACAGAGCGGGCCGCAGGGTGGCACGCGCCGATCGCGGAGCGCAGCCTCAGTCCGACCACAGGCACAGCGACTGAGGCGGAGCGCAGCGCAACCGCGCTCCCAGCGGCTACGGCCACGTCACTGACCTCGCGCCACCGACGTCCGCGTGGAAGGTGCGCCGCGTCTGGTGCGACAGACCTTCCACGACCCAGTCCCCCGTCAGGCGCTCGCCGCCCGCCACCTCTCCAGCGCCGCAGCCGCCGCTCCGCTGTCGATCGACTCGCGGGCGAGGGTGGTCGCGGCGTCGAGCCGCTCGAGCAGCGTCCCGGCACCGAGTCCCGGCAGCGTGCCGTCGGCGACGAGCGCCGCGGCGGTGTTGAGGACGACGGTGTCGCGGACGGGTCCCGCCTCGCCGCCGAGGAGCCGCCGGGCGACGTCGGCGTTGTGGGCGGCGTCGGCGCCGCGCAGGTCCTCGAGGTCGACGTGCGCCTGACCGAGGTCCGCCTGCCAGTCGACGACGTGCTCGTCGGTGCGGCCGTCGCGGACCTCCCAGAGGCGGGTCGGGCCGGTGGCGGCGATCTCGTCGAGGCCGTCCTCGCCGCGGAAGACGAGGGCGTCCTTGCCGCGGTCGGCGAAGACGCCGGCGATGAGCGGCGCCATGCGCGCGTCGGCCACGCCGATGGCGGAGGCCTGGGGCTGGGCGGGGTTGGACAGCGGGCCGAGGAAGTTGAAGACGGTGCCGATGCCGAGCCCGGCGCGGGCGGCGGCGGCGTGCCGCATGGCGGGGTGGAAGCGTCCCGCGAAGCAGAAGGTGATGCCGGCCTCGAGCGCGATCGCGGCGACCCGCTCGGGCTCGTGGTCGAGCCGGATGCCGAGCTCCTCGAGGACGTCGGCCGAGCCGGACGACGACGACGCGGCCCGGTTGCCGTGCTTGACGACGCGCAGCCCGGTGCCGGCGACGACGAGGGCCGACATGGTGGAGATGTTGACGGTGTGGGCGCGGTCGCCGCCGGTCCCGACGATGTCGACGGTCCGGCCGGGGACCTCGATCCGGACGGCGTGCTGCAGCATCTGGTCGGCGAGCCCGCGCAGCTCGTCGACGGTCTCGCCCTTGGCCCGCAGGGCGACGAGGAAACCGGCGACGCGGACGGGTTCGGCCTCGCCGCGCATGATCTCGTCCATCGCCCACGACGACTGCTCGCGCGTCAGGTCGTCGCCCTGGACGAGGGCGGTGAGCAGGTCGGACCAGGTGCGCGCGGCGTTCATCCGGCGACGGCCTGGCGGCCCACGAGCGACACGACGGAGTCGTGCAGCTGCTCGGGGTCGAGGGGCCGGCTGACGACCGCGTCGGCGTGCGACCAGTG
The DNA here is from genome assembly GCF_004306155.1 of Cellulomonas biazotea. Classification (GTDB taxonomy): domain Bacteria; phylum Actinomycetota; class Actinomycetes; order Actinomycetales; family Cellulomonadaceae; genus Cellulomonas; species Cellulomonas biazotea. The sequence goes on along the minus strand of NZ_BIMR01000297.1, from coordinate 4,969 downwards.
CGCGAGCCACGCGTCCTGGGGGCGTCCGGTGAGGAGCAGGACCGGGGGGCACCGGTAGACCTCGTCCTTGAGCTGGCGCCCGAGCCCCATGCCGCCGACCTTGTCCGCCTCGCCGTCGAGGATGAGCAGGTCGAGCCCGCCGGCCTCGGTCGCGGTGATCGCCGCGTCGGCGGTCGCGACCTCGAGCCACTGGATGTCCGGCTCGCCGCGGCCCAGGCGACGTCCGACGGCGAGGCGCACCTGGGCGCGCGCGTCGACGTCGTCGCTGTACAGGAGGATGCTCGGGCCGGTGGCCTCGGGCTGCTGTCCGTGGTCGGGCTGGGCCGTGCTCATGGTCGTCCCTCACTCGTCGTCGACGTGGCGTCCGAGGGGAATCTTGGCACGGCGACCGGCCGGTCCGGGCGACGTCCGTCCCGTGTGGCGGCCGACGACATAGCACGCGGCTCGGCGCAGCCCACGCGGAGCTCGTCACCGTGTCGCGCCCCGTCACGGCGCGACGGACGACCGACACCCGGCGAGTGCCGCACGAAGACGCCGATCGGGCGGCGGTGACGCCGGTCGCGGGGGCCGAGATCGTGACGGTGTGACATATCCCGCGCGCCACGAGGTAGGCCCAATGGCCCATGCGGCGCGTCCATCGGCCATAATGACGACGTGTCGACCGCCATGGCTGCCCCTCGCACCGCCCCTCACGTGAGCGTCAACCGACCCAACCCGGTGTCGGTGGGGACGATCGTGTGGCTGGCCAGCGAGCTCATGTTCTTCGCCGGCCTCTTCGCGATGTACTTCACCCTCCGGGCAGCGGTGCCCGAGGAGTGGGCGGAGCAGACCCAGAAGCTCAACCTGACGTTCGCGTTCATCAACACCTCGGTGCTGGTGCTCTCGTCCGTCACGTGCCAGATGGGGGTGTGGGCCGCCGAGCGGTTCCAGCCCGTCCGCACGGGTTCGCTCCTGCAGGTCAACCGCTGGGGCATGAACGAGTGGATGGTGCTCACGTACCTCATGGGCGCCTTCTTCATCGGCGGCCAGGTGTACGAGTACGCCGAGCTGGTCCACCACGGCCTGACGATCTCGTCGAGCCCGTACGGGTCGGTGTTCTACCTGACGACCGGCTTCCACGGCCTGCACGTCGTCGGCGGCCTGATCGCCTTCCTGTTCCTGCTCGGCCGCTCGTTCTCGGCCAAGCGGTTCGGCCACCACGAGGCGACGACGGCGATCGTGACCTCCTACTACTGGCACTTCGTCGACGTCGTGTGGATCGCGCTCTTCGCGGTCATCTACCTGCTGCGCTGACGCAGCCCCGGTCGGGCTCGACCCCCGCCACCGTCCCCCTTCCCCCACGTGCGAGACGAGGATCGATCCGTGAAGGCACTCGCAGCCCGCAGGCACGACCGGCGCGCGCCGGTCGTGCTGCTCCTGCTGGCGCTGCTGCTCACCGGCGGGCTGTACGCCGTCCTGGCGCCGACGTCGGCCGACGCGGTGCCGGCGACGGCCGGCGCCGACGACATCGCGGCCGGTGAGAAGCTGTTCCAGGCCAACTGCGCGACCTGCCACGGCCCTGGCGCCGCCGGGACCGACGACGCGCCGTCGCTCGTCGGTGTCGGAGCGGCCGCGGTCGACTTCCAGGTCGGCACGGGGCGTATGCCCATGCAGATGAACGGGCCGCAGGCGATCGCCAAGCCGGTGCAGTTCGACGACGAGCAGATCGCCCAGCTCGCGGCGTACGTCGCGTCGCTCGGCGCCGGTCCCTCGATCCCGACGGACGACATGGTCGACCCGAGCAAGGGCGACGTGGCGAACGGCATGGCCCTGTTCCGCACCAACTGCGCGATGTGCCACAACGCGGTCGGCGCCGGCGGTGCCCTCTCGCAGGGCAAGTTCGCGCCGTCCCTCTGGGAGACGTCGCCGCGCCACCTCTACGAGGCGATGCAGACCGGTCCGCAGTCCATGCCGGTCTTCAACGACGCGACGATCACGCCCGAGGAGAAGCGGGACATCATCGCCTTCATCGACCAGCAGGGTGAGGTGGCCCCCGGCGGGCTCGACCTCGGCTCGCTCGGTCCCGTCAGCGAGGGCCTGTGGGCCTGGGTCGTCGGGCTGGGCCTGCTGATCGGCATCTCGGTCTGGATCGGAGCCAAGTCCTCGTGAGCACGCACGACCCCCACACCGATCTCGTCCCGCAGCACGAGGGCGAGACCCCGGCGACGTTCGCGAACCCCGGGGTGCACGACCACACGCCGCGGCAGGCCGACGTCGACCCCAAGGTCGCCAAGCGTGTCGAGCGCCAGGTGCTCCTGCTGTTCACGCTGTCGATCCTCGGCACGATCGGCTTCATCTGGGCCTACTTCGCGCTGCCGCCGGGTGAGACCCCGGACTCGATGCGCACGTCGAACATCGCGCTCGGCGTGGGTCTCGCGATCTCGCTGCTCGGCATCGGCATCGGCGGGAACCACTACATCAAGGTCCTCATGAGCAACCGGGAGCACGTCGAGGAGCGCCACCCGCAGCGCTCCGACGACGCGACCCGGGAGGTCGCGGTCGCGATGCTGAAGGAGGGCGCGGAGGACGCGGGCGTCACCCGCCGCGGTGCGCTCGTCGGCGCCGGCCTGACGGCCCTCGCGCTGTTCCCGCTCGCGATCGTGCTGCCGATCATCGGCAACGTCGGTGAGGACTGGAACGTCAAGAAGCTGAAGTCGACGATGTGGCGCAAGGGTGTGCGCCTCGCGTACGACCCGTCGGGCCGCCCGATCAAGGCCTCCGACCTGACGATCGGCTCCGTCGCCCACGTCATCCCCGAGGACCTGCACGAGGCCGAGCACCCGCTGGACGAGAAGGCGAAGGCCGTCGTGCTCGCCATCCGTCTGGACCCGCGCGACATCGTGTCGGAGCAGGGCGAGGGCTGGTCGTACAACGGCATCGTCGCCTACTCCAAGATCTGCACGCACGTGGGCTGCCCCGTCGCGCTGTACGAGCAGCAGACCCACCACCTCCTGTGCCCGTGCCACCAGTCGACGTTCGACGTGGCCGACTCCGCGAAGGTCGTGTTCGGCCCGGCCAAGCGCGCACTGCCGCAGCTGCCCATCACTGTCGACGACGAGGGTTACCTGGTCGCCCAGAGCGACTTCCACGAGCCCGTCGGCCCGAGCTTCTGGGAGCGCCTGACGTGACGACGACGACCCCCTCCAAGGTGACGGCACCCCCGTCGCGCGGCGCGCGCGCGGCCGGGGCGACCGCCGACTACCTCGACCAGCGGACCGGCGTCGGCCACGCGGTCAAGTACTTCGCCCGGAAGGTCTTCCCCGACCACTGGTCGTTCTTCCTCGGCGAGATCGCGCTCTACAGCTTCGTGACGCTGCTCATCTCGGGCATCTTCCTCACGCTGTTCTTCGTCCCGAGCATGGCGGAGACGCACTACGAGGGCCCGTGGCCGGCGATGAACGGCGTGGAGATGTCCGAGGCGTTCGCCTCGACGCTGCGCCTGTCGTTCGAGGTCCGTGGCGGTCTGCTCATGCGGCAGATCCACCACTGGGCGGCGCTGATCTTCATGGCCGCGATCGTCACGCACATGATGCGCGTGTTCTTCACGGGCGCGTTCCGCAAGCCGCGCGAGATCAACTGGGTCGTCGGCTTCGTGCTGCTGATCCTCGGTCTCGCCGCCGGCTTCTCCGGCTACTCGCTTCCCGACGACGTCCTGTCGGGCAACGGCCTGCGGATCACGGACGGCGTCATCAAGGCCATCCCGATCATCGGCAGCTACATGTCGTACTTCGTGTTCGGCGGCGAGTTCCCGGGGATGGACCTCATCCCCCGCCTGTTCACGGTGCACATCCTGCTGGTGCCCGCGCTGATCCTGGCGCTCATCGGCCTGCACCTCGTGCTCATGGTCATGCACAAGCACACCCAGTACCCGGGCTCGGGCCGCTCCGACAAGAACGTCGTCGGTTACCCCGCGCTGCCGGTGTACGCGGGCAAGCTGCTGTTCAACTTCTTCGTGGTGTTCGGCGTCATCGCCTTCATGGGCGGCACGATGTCGATCAACCCGGTCTGGAACTACGGCCCCTACGACCCGTCACCGGTGTCCGCGGGTGCCCAGCCCGACTGGTACATGCTGTTCCTCGAGGGTGCGCTGCGCCTCATGCCAGGTCAGACGGAGATCGTCCTCGGGCAGTGGACACTGAGCCTCAACGTGATCATCCCGGCGATGGTCGTGCCGGGGATCCTGTTCACCTTGCTGGCGCTGTACCCGTTCGCCGAGGCCTTCGCGACCGGCGACAAGCGCGAGCACCACGTGCTCGACCGCCCGCGCAACCGTCCGTTCCGCACCGCGTTCGGCGTCTCGCTCCTCACGGCGTTCTTCATCCTGGTGCTCGCCGGGTCGAACGACCTCATCGCGACGCACTTCCACCTGTCGATCAACGACATCACGTGGGTGTTCCGCGTCCTGCTGTTCGTCGGGCCGTGGTTCGCGTTCTGGATCACCAAGCGCATCTGCCTCGGGCTGCAGCGCAAGGACCGCGAGCTCGTCCTGCACGGGCACGAGACGGGTCGCATCGTCCGCTTCGCGAGCGGTGAGTACATCGAGGTGCACAAGCCCCTCGACGCGCACGAGCGCTGGCTGCGCGTGCAGCACGAGGCGATCCGCCCCGTCGAGATCGAGCCGGCCGAGGACTCGCGCGGCGTGCGCCGCAAGGGCTACCGCCTGGACTCGATGCGTCAGCGCCTGTCGCAGGTGTTCTACGAGGACCGGGTCGAGCCGGTCACGCCCGCGGAGCTGGAGGCGGCGCACGCCGCCCACGGCCACCACGGCGAGGTCGAGGCGGCCCCCGAGGCGCACGGCACGCCGGAGCTGGCGGGTGCCTCCGGGCACGTCGGCGGCGGCCACCACCTGGTGGATCCGGAGGGTGAGACAGCCCCGGACAAGCGGAATCGCTGATCCTCGACAAGAGTTGACCGTGGCGTCGGGGGGGGC
>NZ_BIMR01000296.1 GCF_004306155.1 Cellulomonas biazotea | reverse complement strand
CACGTCGTGGTCGAGCGTCGTGCAGTCGCGCTCGGGCCGTGGCTCAGGACTTGGTGTGGAAGCGCAGCTGCGCGCGCTCCAGGCCCTCCGTGACGACCGACTCCACGGCGTCCGCCGCCGCGTCCAGGAGCCACGGCAGGTCCTTGAGCTCCGGCTTCGCGAAGTCGCGGAGCACGAAGTCGGCCGGGTCCATCCGGCCCGGGGGCCGCCCGACGCCGACCCGGACGCGCACGTAGTCCTTCGTGCCGAGCGCCTTCGACGTGTCGCGCAGGCCGTTGTGGCCGCCCTCGCCGCCGCCCCGCTTGAGCCGGACGTCCGCGAACGGGATGTCGAGCTCGTCGTGCACCAGCACCACGCGCTCCACCGGCACGTCGTAGTACCGGGCCAGTGCCGCGACCGGGCCGCCCGACACGTTCATGTACGTCGTCGGCTTCGCCAGCACGACGCGGGGACCCGGGACGCCACCGGGGAGCATCCCCAGCCGCGCCTCCGCGACCGACGCCTGCGGCCGCCGCGACAGCACGCCGCCGCCCTTGCCGCCGAACGACGCACCCGTGCGTCGCGCGAGCTCGTCGAGGACCATCTGGCCCACGTTGTGGCGGTTGCCCGCGTACTGCGGCCCCGGGTTGCCGAGGCCGACGACGAGCCACGGTCCGTCGGTCATGGGGTGCTCCTGGTGCGGGTTCGGGCGGGCATCGGGCGGCGTCGGGCGGCGTCGGGCGGCACGGTCGGGCGCAGCGTTCAGGCAGCGCTTCGGCACGTCGCGATCAGGCGGCGCGGTCGGCGCAGCGGTCGTGCGGCGCGGTCGTCACGCGACGACGCCCGGCACCGCAGGAACGGTACCGGGCGTCGTCGACGTGCGGGGAGGTCAGCCCTCCGAGCCGGACTCCGCGGCGGAGGCAGCGGACTGCTCGGCGGCCAGCTCGGCGGCGGCCTCCTCGGCGGCGACGTCGTCGGCCGAGACCTGCGGCAGGCTGACGGTCAGGACGATCGCGTCGGCGTCGGTGACGAGCGCGGCGCCCTTCGGCAGCGTGACGTCGGCGGCCTTGACGATCGCGCCGGCCTCGAGGCCCGCGATGTCGACCTCGACGTTCTGCGGCAGGTGCGTCGCCTCGGCCTCGAGGGCCAGCGCCTGCGTCTCGACGACGTGGATCGTGCCGGGCGCCGACTCGCCGACGACGTGCACGGGCACCTCGACGGCGATCTTCTCGCCCTTCTTCACGATGAGCAGGTCGACGTGCTCGATGACGTTGCGGACGGGCTCGACCTGGACGTCCTTCGCGATCGCGAGGGTCGACTTGCCGTCGAGCTCGATCGAGAACAGCGCGTTCGCGTGCTTGACCGCGAGCATCGTCTCGTGGCCCGGGAGGGACACGTGGACCGGGTCCGAGCCGTGCCCGTACAGGACGGCGGGGATCTGGTGGGCACGGCGCAGGCGGCGCGCGGCACCCTTGCCGAACTCGGTGCGGGCGGTGGCGACGAGCTTGACCTCGGACACGGTGACTCCCAGGAGCAGGGCGCCCGCGACGAGACGCGGACGACGGCGATGATGTGGTGGCGGTGCCGTCGCCGGAGCGGCGGCACGAGAACGGCGTAGGTGGTGGCCTCGACGCGGGGCGCAGGACGGGCACGCGGAGGCGTGCGCCCAGTCGATCACGGAGCTGGTGCGGCCCTCGACCCGTGGGAGGCACCTGCACCCCACCTGGTCGATCCTGCGACCGCCCGACGTCCCTCGCCGAGGCAACCTGACGATCTTACCCGCAGCAGGGACCCAAGCCCAACTCCCCGAGGTCCCGGGGACGGGCCCGACGGCCCTGGTACGCCGACGGCCCGGACCCGC
>NZ_BIMR01000295.1 GCF_004306155.1 Cellulomonas biazotea | reverse complement strand
CGCGCCGCGCTCCCCCCCCCCGCCCCCGCCGCGCCGCCCGCCGCGCTCGCCCGCCTGCGCGACATCCTGGCGGAGCACCGGACCGCCGACGGCGTCTGGTTCGCGTCGCGGTCGTGGCTGGTCACGGCCCGGCGCCCCTGAGCGCCGCTGCGCACCGCCCGGCCGAGAAGGCCCGCCGCGACCGCGGCCGCGGCGCCGGCCCGTCAGGCGGTGCGCGTCCCGCTCGGCAGCGTGAGGATCTCCGCGCCGTCCTCGGTGATCGCGATGGTGTGCTCGCTGTGCGCGGTGCGGCAGCCGGTCGCGCTGCGCAGCGTCCACCCGTCGTCGCCCATGGCGAGCTCGGCGGTGTCGGTCATGAGCCAGGGCTCGAGCGCGAGCAGCAGCCCGGGGCGCAGCCGGTAGCCGCGGCCGGGGCGTCCGGTGTTCGCGACGTGCGGGTCCTGGTGCATGGTCGAGCCGATGCCGTGCCCGCCGAACTCGGTGTTGACGGGGTAGCCCGCGGCGGTCAAGACGGTGCCGATCGCGTGCGAGAGGTCGCCGACGCGGGCGCCCGGCACGGCGGCGGCGATGCCCGCGCGCAGGGCGCGCTCGGTCGCGTCGATGAGCGCGAGGCTCTCCGCGGGCTGCGAGTCGCCGACGACGAAGCTGATCGCCGAGTCGGCGGCGACTCCTCCGAGCGAGACGGCCAGGTCGAGGGTCAGCAGGTCGCCGTCCACGAGCGCGTAGTCGTGCGGCAGGCCGTGCAGGACGGCGTCGTTGACCGACGTGCAGATGTAGTGGCCGAAGGGACCGCGGCCGAACGACGGCTCGTAGTCGACGTAGCAGGACTGCGCGCCGGCGTCGGCGATCATCGTCGCGGTCCACCGGTCGATGTCGAGGAGGTTCGTGCCGACCGTGGCGCGGGTGCGCAGGGCCTGCAGGATGTCGGCGACGAGCGCGCCGGTCTCCTTGGCACGGGCCAGCTCGGTGGGGCTGAGGATCTCGATCACGCGCGGCGCCCTTCGAACGACCAATAACTATCCCGGCCATACTATCCCGGTATTAGTATCGGTCGCATGGTCCGGCTGCCGCTCACCCCCGCCGAGGTCGCCCGCGGGCAGCGCCTGGGCGCCCTGCTGCGCCGCGCCCGGGGCGAGCGCTCGATCCTCGACGTCGCGCTCGACGCCCGCGTCTCGCCGGAGACCCTCCGCAAGATCGAGACCGGCCGCGTCGCGACCCCCGCCTTCCCCACCATCGCGGCGATCGCCGACGTCCTGGGGCTGTCGCTCGACGCCGTGTGGGCCGAGGTCAGCGGGACCGAGGTCGAGCGGGCGGCACGCGACCGCGACGCCCGCTTGGTCTCCTAGGCCCGTCAGCCCGTCGGGGCCGCCGCCCGCACCCGCCGGACCGCCTCCGCGGTCCCGCCGTCCCACGGCGCCCCGTGCCCGGGCAGCACCCAGCGCGCGCCGAGCCCGGCGAGGTGGTCGAGCGAGCGCAGCGCCTCGGCGGCGTCGTCGGTGAACGGCGCGGGTGCCGGGCCCGTCGCCCCCGTGAGGACGTGCCGGGTGGTCAGACCGTCGCCGACGAAGACGGCGTCGACCGCGGGGACATGGACGGCGATGCTGCCCGGCGAGTGCCCGGGCAGGGCGAGCACGCGCGGCGAGCCGGGCAGGTCGAGCACGTCTCCGTCGCCGACCTCGACGACGGTCGCCAGCGGGTGCGTCCGGACGGCGCCCTTGCGCATCCCGTAGACGAGGAAGCCGAGGGTCGGGCCGAGCCGCAGCCGGCCCCAGGCGGGCGACGTCTTCTCCTCGCCGCGGGCGCGGGCGGCGTCGCCGTGGCCGACGAGGACGGGGATGTCGTTGCGCCGGCGCAGCCGCTCGGCGAACCCGATGTGGTCGCTGTCGCCGTGGGTGAGGACGATCCCGCGGATGTCGTCGAGGGAACGCCCGAGGCCGGCGACCTCGGCCTCGAGGTCCTTCCAGTGGCCGGGCAGGCCGGCGTCGACGAGGGTCATGCCGTCGCCGGTGACGACGAGGTAGCAGGCGACCATGTCGTTGCCGACACGGTGCAGGCCGGGTGCGAGCTGCATGGTGGTCTCCCGTCCGGTGTGGTAGCGATGGCTACGCTACGTAGCCAGGATGGCTAATGTCAATAGCCATGAAGGAGCCGAGATGCCCACCCCGGACCGCACCAGCCTGCCGGCGATCGTCGACGCCGCCCGCACGATCGTCGAGCAGAAGGGCGTCGCCGGACTGACGATGCAGGCCGTGGCCGAGCAGGTCGGCGTGCGCGCCCCGTCGCTCTACAAGCGCGTCGACGGGCGTGACGCACTCGTGCGGCTCGTCGTCGAGGCGACGCTCCGCGACCTCGGCGACCGGCTCGCGGCCGTCGAGGACGCGCACGCCGGACGGCCGGACGCCGAGCTGCTCCCCGCGCTGATCCAGGCCTTCCGCGCGTTCGCCCGGACCTACCCCGTCGCCTACGGCATCGCGTTCGGCCCGCTGCCCGCCGCCTCACGCCCCGACCGCGCGGTGCTCACGGCCGCGAGCGCACCCGTCCTGCGGGTGACCGCCGCGCTCGTCGGCGAGGCCGACGCCCTCTCCGCCGCCCGCACCGTGACGGCCTGGGCCAACGGGTTCGTCGCGATGGAGCAGTCGGGCGCCTTCCAGCTCGGCGGCGACGTCGACGCCGCGTTCGACTACGGGATCGCATTGCTGTCGGGCGCCC
>NZ_BIMR01000294.1 GCF_004306155.1 Cellulomonas biazotea | reverse complement strand
GGGCCTGGCCCGGGGCCCGCGTCCCGCGGCGTCAGTACTGCTCGTCCTCGACGAAGTCGCCCTCGTCCTCGCCGTAGTAGGCGGACGCGGTCGGGTCGAAGTCGAGCGGGCTGTCCTTGAGCGTCAGGCCGAGCTCGGCCAGCTTCTCCTTGACCTCGGTGATGGACTTCGCACCGAAGTTGCGGATGTCCAGCAGGTCGGCCTCGCTGCGCGCCACGAGCTCACCCACGGAGTGGATGCCCTCACGCTTGAGGCAGTTGTACGACCGGATGGTCAGCTGCAGGTCCTCGATCGGCAGCGCGAGGTCCGCGGCGAGCGCGGCGTCGGTCGGCGACGGGCCGATCTCGATGCCCTCCGCCTCGACGTTGAGCTCACGCGCGAGCCCGAAGAGCTCGACGAGGGTCTTGCCGGCGGACGCGAGCGCGTCGCGCGGGCTGATCGCGGCCTTCGTCTCGACGTCGACGACGAGCTTGTCGAAGTCGGTCCGCTGCTCGACACGCGTGGCCTCGACCTTGTAGGTCACCTTGAGGACCGGCGAGTAGATCGAGTCGACCGGGATGCGGCCGATCTCGGCGTCGAACGACTTGTTCTGGGCGGCGGAGACGTAGCCACGGCCACGCTCGACCGTGAGCTCGATCTCGAGCTTGCCCTTGTCGTTCAGCGTCGCCAGGTGCAGGTCGGGGTTGTGCACCTCGACACCGGCCGGCGGCACGATGTCCGCGGCCGTCACGACGCCCGAACCCTGCTTGCGCAGGTACATCACGACGGGCTCGTCGTTCTCCGAGGAGACGACGAGGTTCTTGATGTTGAGGATGATCTCGGTGACGTCCTCCTTGACACCCGGCACGGTGGAGAACTCGTGCAGCACGCCGTCGATCCGGATGGACGTGACGGCGGCGCCGGGGATGGAGGACAGCAGCGTCCGGCGAAGCGAGTTGCCGAGCGTATAGCCGAAGCCGGGCTCGAGCGGCTCGATGGAGAACCGCGAGCGGTTCTCCGAGATGACCTCTTCGGTCAGGGTGGGGCGCTGTGCGATGAGCACGGTGGGTTTCCTCTCAGCGGGCGTCCGCCATATGACGCTCCGCAGTACTACGTGACGGCCATGCCTCGGTCCGCATGACCGGACTGTCGGACGGGCTGAGCCGTGGCCGGGGCGT
>NZ_BIMR01000293.1 GCF_004306155.1 Cellulomonas biazotea | reverse complement strand
GGGCGGGACTCGCCGCCGGCGTGCGGGCGCGGGACGCCGGGCACGACGACGGGCTTCGCCGCCGGGGCCGGACGCGGCGCGGCGGCCGGGGGTGCGGGCTGCACCTCGACGACGGGCGCGAGCTCGGTGAGGAACGTGACCTGCTGCTCGCCGTAGCCGACGAGGAGCCGGCGCGAGCCGACGGCGACGACCGCGACGCCGGCGTGCCGTCCGACGGCCTGCCGCCCGACGACCTGCACCTGCGGCTCGCGCGACTTCGTGCCGCCCGCCGCGCGCCCCGCACCCCAGCGCCGACCGACCCACCACACGAGGCCGACGACGACGGCGAGCGACAGCACGACGCGCAGGAGCAGCATGACGGAGTCCATCAGCCGACCGTGCCGCCCGTCTCGTTCCCCGCGACGATCTCCGTGACGCGCACGCCGTAGACCTCGTCCACGACGACGACCTCGCCGCGCGCGACGAGCCGGCCGTTGACGAGCACGTCCGCGGGGCTGCCGGCGGTCCGGTCGAGCTCGAGGACCGCACCGGGCGCCAGGTCGAGGACCTGCCGCACCGACATCCGGGTCCGGCCGATCTCGGCCGTGAGCGTCATCTCGACGTCGTAGAGCATCCGCAGGTTCGCGCGCGGCGTCGGGACCTGCGAGGTCGTGGGCGTCGCGACCTTCGCGCCGCGGACCCGGACCGCGAACCACGCGGCGGGCGCGGCGCCCTCGGCCTGCAGCACGAACACCTCGACGTCGTCCCCGAGGACCCGCTCGACCGGCTCGGACCGTACGGTCTCCAGCACGCCGGCACCGAGGGTCCGGGCGGCCGCCTCGAGGGCGGGGCGCAGCGCGTCGGCGACCTCGAGCGGCACCGCGGACGCCGCGACGGCGTCGGTCACGGCCGGGCCCGCGACGAGCACGAGCTCCGCGCTCGGCGACCCCACGAACGACGCGACGAGCGCCGACGAGCCGGCGGGCACGTCGCGGTGCGTCGCGGCGGCCGCGGCGAGCGGCAGGGCCGAGGGCACCAGGGCGGCGGCCGCGTCGGCGGCGGTCTGCCCGACGAGGGCGCCGGTGGTCGGGGTCTGGGTCATGCGGGGATCTCCTCGACGGTGACGACCTGGCAGGCAAGTCGGGACCCGTGGCTGCCGGCGGCGGCACGGGCGAGCACGATCCCGTCGACGACCACGTCCAGCGGCTGGGTCGACGGGTGGGACAGCGGCAGGACGTCGCCGACCGCGAGGTTGACGACGTCGCGCGGGTGGACGGTCACGGGCTGGAACTGCACGGCGACGTCGACGGGCACGTCCTGCACGGCGCGCTCCAGGTCGTCGTGCGCGGCCTCCGCGGCACGGCGCTCCTCGTCGGAGCGGGCGTCGGCCCCCTCGGACGAGCGCAGCGCACCCAGCAGCAGGTCGGACGGCACCATGAACGAGATGCGGTCCTCGCGCTCGCCGACCCGCAGCAGGAACACCGCGACGAGCACGGTCTCCTGCGCGGCGACGACCTGCACGAACTGCGGGTTGTACTGGACGGACCGGACGGTCGCGCTGAGCGAGGTGATGCCCGCGAACGAGTACTCCAGGTCGCTCACGGCGTGCTGCAGCAGCTCGCGGACGAGGGTCCACTCCATCTCGGTGAGCTCGCGGCCCTCGCGCTCGTCGCCGCGGCCGTCGCCCCCGAAGAGGTAGTCGATCCACACGAGGGCGGCACCCACGGGGATCTGCAGGACGGCGGTCTGGCGGCTCGGCTCGAGCGTGCACAGCACCATCGCGGTGGGCGTCGGGAGGCCGCCGGTGTACTCGTCGTACGTGCGCAGCTCGAGGTCCTCGAACGTGACCTGGCTGATGACGCGCAGGCGGGCCGTCAGCTGCGTCGCGAACTGGCGGGCGACGCGCTGGAAGGCCATCTCGAGGTGGCGGGCGTGCTCGCGGGCGAGGGTGAGCGGCCGTCGGAAGTCGTACGGCTCGGGCTCGGCGGTGCGCAGCCGTCGGACGGGCTGCGGCGCGTGGGGTGTCACGACCACCCCTATCGGCGGGCGCGCAGGGGTCGTGAGCCAAACCCCTGACTTCATCCCCTCCGTCGCTTCCTGCGACGGACTGCGGGGCGGTGCGGGCGCCCTCCGTGGCGCCCTGGGTCGCCGGCTGCTGCCGGCCTACTGCGTGACGTAGTTCGTCAGGTAGACGTCCATCACCTCGCCCTCGTAGGCCTCGGCGAGCTGGTGCGCGAGGTCCGCCTTGAGCTGGTCGCGCGTCGCGGGGTCGGAGACCTCCGTGATGGACCGGCCCGAGAACAGGGCGATCGCGAGGTCCAGCGCACGGGCCGTGTCGGGCGTCTCGTGGCTGTCCGCGGTGAGCTGCAGCGCCATGCCGAGCCGCAGGTAGTGGCCGTCCGCCAGGTTGATGCTCACGGCGTCGACCGTGACGACGGCACCCGGCTCGGGCGGCGGCTCGACCTTCGGGGCGCCGTCCCCCTTGAGCAGGAAGAAGTACGCGCCCGCACCGGCGAGGAGCAGCACGAGGACGCCGACGACGACGAGGAGGACCTTGCGCGAGGGTCCGCGCTTCTTCTTCTCCTCCTCGGGCGGCGGGGTGGGCGCGGCCGACGACGAGCCGCCGATCTTCGCGCCGATCTTGGGCCCGGAGATGACCCGTTGCTCGATGGGCATGTCAGGCTCCTGCCGTGAGGGACGGCACCAGCGCCCGGACCTGCTCGGGCGCGGCGCTGAGGACGACGAGGTCGACGCGACGGTTCGCCGCGAGGGACGCCTCGTCGGAGCCGTCGACCAGGGGACGGGTGTCGCCGAAGCCGACCGACATGATGCGGTGGCCGGGCATGCCGTCGACCTCGACGAGGTGCCGCAGCACCTGGGTGGCCCGGTCGGCCGAGAGCTCCCAGTTGGTCGGGTAGCGGCCGGACACGGGGATGACGTTGGCGTGGCCCTCGACGGAGATGTTCTCCCCGAGCCCCACGAGCGCGGGCGAGGCGACGTCGAGCACGAGCCGTGCCGTGTCCGTCAGCTCGGCGCGCGCGGGCGCGAAGAACACGTCGTCGGCGACGAGGCCCAGGACCAGCCCGCGCTCGTCGATGCGGAACCGCACCGTGCCGTCGAGGCCGTTCGCGACGAGCGCCTGGGCGATGCGCTCCTTGATCTCCTGCAGGTGCTGCGCCTCGGCCTGCGCGGCGGCGAGCACCGCGGGGTCGAGCTGCTGCTCGGGGTCCTTCACCTGCGGGTTCATCGGGTCCGCGGCCTGCAGGCCGAGGCCGTTGTCCGCGCTCACCATGCCGGCCGAGCCGTCCGCGGGCGTCGTGTCCTTGTGCACCGTCGCACCGTCGAGGTTGCCCGACGTGCCGTCGAGGACCGACGGGGACGTCGTGGTGTCCATGAACCCCGCCGCCAGGGAGTCGCGCAGCGCGATGTACTTCTCCTGGTCGACCTGGCTGATCGCGAACAGCACGATGAACAGGGCCATGAGCACGGTGATCATGTCGGAGTAGCTGATCAGCCACCGCTCGTGGTTGACGTGCTCCTCCTCCTCGTGCTTGCGGCGACGCTTCGGGGCGCTCATCAGGCGGCCTTCGACTTCGGCTTGTCCTTGCCCTCGGGCACGTCGGGCAGCAGGCTGCGCAGCCGCTCGCCGACGAGGCGCGGGTTCGCGCCGGCCTGGACGGACAGCAGGCCCTCGAGCGTCATCTCCATCTGGTTGCACTCGAGGTCGGAGATGCGGCGGATGCGCGTCGACAGCGGCAGCCACACGACGTTCGCGGACAGGATGCCCCAGAGGGTCGCGACGAACGCCGCGGCGATCGAGTGGCCCAGCGCGGCGGGCTCCGACAGGTTCTCGAGCACGTGCACGAGCGAGATGACCGTGCCGATGATGCCGATGGTCGGCGCGTAGCCGCCCATGTCCTGGAAGTACTTGGAGTGGGCGCGCTCGCGGGTCCGCTTGGTCGCGATCTTGTCCTCGAGGATCGTGCGCAGGTCCTCGGGGTCGGTGCCGTCGATCGCAGCCTGCAGGCCGGCGCGCAGGAACTGGTCGTCGATCGTGCGGGCCGCGTCCTCGAGCGCGAGGAGGCCCTCGCGGCGGGCGCGGTCGGCCAGGCTGACGAGGGTGTCGACGGTCTGCGTCGGGTCCGGGACGCTGCTGCGCAGCGCGCGCGGGACGGCCGCGAACGACTCCTTCGCGTCGCGCAGCGTGTGCCCCGCCAGGCCGACGCCGAGCGTGCCCACCCACACGAGGAGCAGCGGCGCGGGCAGCATGATCGACATGGGCTCCGCGCCCTCGAGGATCATGGCCCCGAAGATCGCGACGAGGGCGACGACGAGCCCGATGACGCCTGCGGGATCCATCACACGCTCCGGGGACGCAGCGGCACCGCCGGGGCGATGGGCGCCTGCACGTCGTCGTCCTCGAGGTCCGGCACGAGCCCGATGTGGGGCGACGCCTGGATCTCGCGGGCGCGGGCGAGGATCGTCGCCCGGTGCTCGTTGATGCGGTCGATGACCTCAGGCAGCGACTCGGTGACGATGTACTTCGTCCCGTCGATGAGCGTGAGGATGGTGTCCGGCGCAGAGTCGATGCGCTGGACGAGGTCGGGGTTCACCCCGATCTGACCTCCGTTGAGGCGCGTCACGACGATCACGGCATACCGTCCCTGGTTCACTGCGTGCGGCTCTGTGCCGCCCCGGGCCCGTCCGTGGGCCCTGGTATCTCTCCGATCGGCCGTACCGGGCCGGACGTGAGGCTTTTCGACCACCGATCGGGCGGTCCGTTGACGGCTTCGGGGACGGGGAGGCCGTCTGACCTGCCGCGACGGTCGTCGACGGTCGAGAACGGTGCGTCAGGCAACCACCCGGACGGACCCGTCCGGGGCGTCGGGGTGGGTCGTCGCCGAGTTCCTGCCCGACGGCCTGACTGCGTCGCAGCGCCTGGGGGTGCGGCAGGTGCTCGACGGCACGAACGCCGACAGCCCCGACTGACCGCACCGCCCGAGGGGGCTCACGGGAGCAGGACTTTCGCCCCGTGAGTCCCCTCGTCGGACGCCGTGGAATGGGTGGAACGATTCAACGGCGAAGGAGCTGGTGTCGCGTGGTGCAGCGGATGATCTGGAACCAGACGGCGTACTTCGGTGCGGGCGCGATCGAGGTGATCCCCGACGAGCTCCGGCGACGCGGGTTCACCAAGGCGTTCGTCGTCACCGACCGGGCGCTCGTCGAGAGCGGGGTCGCGGGCCGGGTCACGCGCCTGCTCGACGACGCGGGCCTCCCCTACGACGTCTACGACGCGGTGCGGCCCAACCCGCCCATCGAGGACGTCCAGGCCGGGGTCGCCGCGTTCACCGCGTCCGGCGCCGACGTGCTCGTCGCGATCGGCGGCGGCTCGCCGCAGGACACGTGCAAGGCCATCGGCATCGTCGTCGCCAACCCCGAGTTCTCCGACGTGCGCTCGCTCGAGGGCGTCGCCGCGACCACGCACCCGTCGGTCCCGATCGTCGCCGTCCCCACCACCGCGGGCACCGCGTCGGAGACGACCATCAACTACGTCATCACGGACGTCGAGCGGCAGCGCAAGTTCGTCTGCGTCGACCCGCACGACATCCCCGTCCTCGCGGTCGTCGACCCGCAGATGATGTCCTCCGCGCCGCGCGCGCTCAAGGTCGCGACCGGGCTCGACGCCCTGACCCACGCCATCGAGGGGTACGTCACGAGGGGCGCGTGGGAGCTGTCCGACCTGTTCCACCTCAAGGCGATCCAGGTCATCGCCGGGTCGCTGCAGGCCGCGGCCGACGGCGACGAGGCCGCCGCCGAGCGCATGGCGCTCGGGCAGTACGTCGCCGGGATGGGCTACTCGAACGTCGGCCTCGGGCTCGTGCACGCCATGGCGCACCCGCTCGGCGCGTTCTACTCGGCCCCGCACGGCGTCGCGAACGGGATCCTGCTCGCTCCCGTCATGGCGTTCAACGCCGAGGCGTCGGGCGAGAAGTACCGCGACGTCGCCGCGGCGTTCGGCGTGGCCGACGCGCACACGATGCCGCTCGACGACGCCCGGGCCGCCGCCGTCGAGGCCGTCGCGGCCCTCACCCGGGACCTCGGCAACCCGACCCGACTGTCCGAGGTCGGCGCGACCGAGGCCGACGTCGCCGCGCTCGCCAAGGCGGCCTTCGAGGACGTGTGCGCGGGCGGCAACCCCCGCGAGGCGACGGTCGCCGACATCGAGACCCTGTACCGCACCCTCCTCTGACCCCTCCCCCGCCGACACCCGTCGGCACCCGCCCGCCCCCCGCCGACACCCGTCGGCACCCGCTGAGTTCGCCGGTCCGCGTCGGGTTCGCCGGCTCTGACCGGCGAACTCGGCCGCGACCAGCGACCTCGACGGGGGTGGTGGGCGGCAGGTCCGCAGCAGGCGTGCCCGGGGTGAGACGGCGACGGCCCCGCACCCCGGACGGGGGCGGGGCCGTGGCCGGGTGGGTCAGCGCTTGAGGTTGACCAGCTCCTGCAGGACCTCGTCCGACGTCGTGATGACGCGGCTGTTCGCCTGGAAGCCGCGCTGGGCGATGATCAGGCTGGTGAACTCGCTGGACAGGTCGACGTTCGACATCTCCAGCGCACCGCCCGCGAGCGACCCGCGGCCGCCCGTGCCCGCGGCGCCGACCTGCGCGTCGCCGGAGTTCACCGACGTGCGGAACAGCGAGCCGCCCGCCTTCTCCAGGCCCGACGGGTTGGTGAACGCACCGATCGCGAGGCGGCCGATGGTCTGCTTGAGACCGTTGCTGAACGCACCCGTGATCGTGCCGTCGGCGCCGAGCGCGAACGACTGCAGCGTGCCCGCCGCCTGGCCGTTCTGCGTGCGCGCCTTGACCGAGTCGATGCCGGAGAAGCCCGTCAGGGTCGAGATGTCGATCGCGACCGTGCCGACCGTGAGGGTCGTCGGCGTGGTGAGCGTGCCGTTCGCGGCGAACGTCAGGGCGCCCGCGTTGACCGTCGCGGCGCCGTCGGTGCCGGTGAGCGACCAGCCGGTCGCGCTCTTGGTGAACGTCAGCTCGAGCTCGCGTGCCGCGCCCGTCGCGTCGTAGACGTCGATCGTGCGGGTCAGGCTCGTGCCGACGGCGGCGTCCGCGTCGAGGTTGCCCTCGTACGCGGCGGTCGAGGTGGCGACGGCCGGCATAAGGGTCCCGGCCGGGACGCGCAGGTCGACGAGCGGACCGTTCGTGTCGACGACGCCGTTGACGGCCGCCCAGCCCTGGACCAGGGCGCCCTCGCCCGGCAGGACCATCTGGCCCGTCGAGTCGAAGTCGAACGACCCGGCACGCGTGTAGTACGTCTCGGCGCCCTTGCGCACCACGAAGAAGCCGTCGCCCTGGATCATCATGTCGGTGCTGCGGCCCGTCATCTGCGACGCGCCCTGCGTGAAGTTCGTCGTGATGCCCGCGACGCGCACGCCCAGGCCGACCTGCGCCGGGTTGGTGCCGCCGACGCCCGCCTGGGCGCCCGCACCGTTCTGCAGCATCTGGCTGAGGGTGTCCTGGAACTGCGTCTGCGACGACTTGAAGCCCGTCGTGTTGACGTTGGCGATGTTGTTGCCCGTGACGTCGAGCTGGGTCTGGTGGGCGCGCAGGCCCGAGATGCCGGAGAAGAGCGAGCGGAGCATGGGATGTTCCCTTCGGTGGGTGCTGCGCGGGTCAGGCGGTGGGGCCGGTCGAGCCGGCGGAGGCGGGGGTCGCGGTCGTGACCGCGGAGACGGCGTCGAGGGTGACGTCCTTGTCGCCGACCTTCACGGTCGGCACCGAGCCGGCGTAGGACACGGCGGAGACGACCCCGGAGTGCGCGGCGCCCTCGGCGTCGGTCCAGGTGACCTGCTGCCCGACGAGCTGGGCGGCGGCCATCCGCATCTGCAGCGCGAACGACTCGCGCTGCGTGCCGGCGAGCTCGACGAGCGACTCCATGGTGGAGAGCTGCGTCGTCTGCGTCATGAGCTGCGAGGAGTCCATCGGGCTCGACGGGTCCTGGTTGCGCAGCTGCGCGACGAGCAGGTCGAGGAACGCCTGCTTGTCGAGGTCCTTCTTCGGCGTCTTCGTGGTGGACGTGTCGGCGGTCCGACCCGTCGCGCCGAGGAACGAGACGTCGATGCTCATGGTGCCTCCGGGGTGGTGCGCAGGTCGGTCGTGCGACGGTCGGTGCGAGGAACGGCAGCGGCGTGGTGCCGGTGGGTGCCGGGCGGGGCGGGCCTCACAGGTCGAGGTCCAGCCCGGACGACGCCCGTGACGGGCCGGGCGGGGCGCCCCCGCCGACCTCGGCGCCGCGGACCTCGCCCGCAGCGGAAGGGG
>NZ_BIMR01000292.1 GCF_004306155.1 Cellulomonas biazotea | reverse complement strand
CCGCCGTACGGCCCCACCGCGACCCAGCCCGGCGGCTCGGGCCCCCGCAGGCGCCGCACCTGGGTGCCGGTCGTCTCCGCGGCCGCCGCCGCGGCGATCCTCGGGGCCGCCGCGACGGTCGGCGTCGCCCACGCGATCGGCGACGACGACGCCTCCGGCTCCCGCCCGGCGTCGCTCGCGACGATCGGCCGCGACGCGACGGACACCGTGCCCGTCGCCGGCTCGACGAACGAGGACCCCGACTGGCAGGCGGTCGCGCAGGCCGTCGCGCCGTCGGTCGTCGCGATCGAGGTCAGCACCGGCCAGGGCGGCGCCCAGGGCTCGGGCGTGATCGTCGACGAGCAGGGGCACGTCGTGACGAACAACCACGTGGTCGCCGGCGCGCAGGACGGCAAGGTCCAGGTCACCCTGACCGACGGCCGCCTGTTCGAGGCGACGGTCGTCGGGCTCGACCCGACGTCGGACCTCGCGGTGGTCAAGCTTGACGACGCCCCGGACGACCTGGCGCCCGCGGCGCTCGGCGACTCGGCGAAGGTCGTCGTCGGGCAGGCCGTCATGGCGGTCGGCAACCCGCTCGGCCTCGCCAACACGGTGACGACCGGCATCGTCTCGGCCGTCGACCGGCCCGTCTCGACGTCGTCGGAGGACGGCAGCCAGGCGACGGTGACGAACGCGATCCAGATCGACGCGGCGGTCAACCCCGGCAACTCCGGCGGCCCGCTGTTCGACGCGCAGGGCCGGGTCATCGGCATCAACTCGTCGATCGCGACGATGTCGCAGGCGTCGGGCTCGATCGGCCTCGGCTTCGCGATCCCGTCCGACCTGGTGAAGAACATCGCCGCCCAGCTCATCGAGGACGGCACCGCCGAGCACGCGTTCCTCGGCGTGAGCCTGTCGGACGGCACGGCCACGGCCGACGGCGTGACGCGCCGCGGTGCGGTCGTCGAGGAGGTCTCGCAGGACTCCCCGGCGTCGAAGGCGGGCCTGCAGGCGCAGGACGTCGTCGTCGCGATCGACGGCAAGGCCGTCGGCGGCGCCGAGTCCCTCACGGCCTACGTCCGGGCGCTGACGTCCGGTGCCGAGGCGACGCTCACCGTGGTGCGCGACGGGAAGGCGACCGAGGTCGACGTCACGCTCGCGACCCGCACGGAGACCGCGCCGAGCACCGAGGGAAACCAGGGCCAGGGCGACCAGGGCCAGGGCGAGCAGGGTGACCAGGGTCAGCAGGGCCCCGGCGACCTGCCCGGCGGGATGACGCCCGAGGACCTGTGGAAGTGGTTCCAGGAGCAGGGCCAGGGCTGACCCCCGCGTCCTGACGACGTGCGGCTCGACCCGAGCCGCCCCGCGGTCCGCGAGGGCCGCACCGGTCGGCGCGCGACCACCCCCGGGCCGCGCGTCGACCCACCCGGGCGCGACGGCGCCCTCCGTCCCGTGGTCCGGCTCTCCCCGGCCGCCCACGCAGCGCGGTCCACGACGGACCGCCCGGCCTCACGCAGCGGCCGGCACCGCCCCCGGACCGTCCCCTCGGTCCGGGGGCGGTCGCGCGTCCGGGGGCGTGGGGTCAGGCGGGCTCGTCGGCGCCGAGCGCGTCGCGCATCGGCACGAGCTTCGCCTCGGACTCGGCGAGCTCGGCCGCCGGGTCGGACGCGGCGACGATGCCGCACCCGGCGAACAGCCGCAGGGCGCGCGGGTCGTCCGCGTCGACCTGCGCGGAGCGCAGCGCGATGCCCCACTCGCCGTCGCCGTCGGCGCCCATCCAGCCGACGGGCCCGGCGTACCGGGCCCGGTCCATGCCTTCGACCCGGGCGATGAGGGCCCGTGCGGCGGTCGTCGGGGTGCCGCACACGGCGGCGGTCGGGTGCAGGGCCGCGGCCAGCGCGAGCGACGAGGGGTGCGCCGCGTCGCCCGTGGGGGCCGTGAGGACCCCGGTGACGTCGGACGCGAGGTGCAGCACGTTCGGCAGGTGCAGGACGAACGGCACGTCGGGCACGTTGGTCGAGGAGCAGAACGGCTCGAGCGCGCGCGCGACGGACGTCACGGCGTACTCGTGCTCCTCGAGGTCCTTGGAGGAGTGGGCGAGGATCGCGGCGCGCGCCATGTCGGCGGCGTCGTCGCCCGTGCGCCGGATCGTGCCGGCGAGCACGCGCGAGGTGACGAGGCCCTTCTCGGAGCGGACGAGCAGCTCGGGGGTCGCACCGAGCAGCCCGTCGACGCTGAACGTCCAGCACGACGGGTACCGGCGCGCGAGCCGGTGCAGGGCCCAGCGCACGTCGACGGGGTGCTGCGTGCGGGCGTGCACGTCGCGTGCGAGGACGACCTTGTCGACCTCGCCGGCGCGGATCGCGGCGACGCCCTGCGCGACCACGTCCTGCCAGGCGTCGGCGGCGACGGCGCCGTCGCGGTACTCGACGTCGCCGGGGGCGACGGGCGGCACGCGGGGCCCGACGACGTCGGCGAGCGCCGGTGCGGCGCCGATGCGGCCCGCGGTGATCGTGGTGAGCCAGGTCCGGCCGCCGCGCCGGCCGACGACGACGCGCGGCACGACGACGACGCCGCCCGCGGGGGAGTCGTCGTCGAACGCGAACGACGCGAACGCGACGGGGCCGGTTCCGGGCAGCCGCACCTCGTCGCGGACGACGGCGTGCGCGAGCACGGCCCGCCAGGCGTCCTCGGCGCGCGCGAACCGGTCGGCGCCGTGCACCTCGACGCGCAGCGTCTCGCCCCACGCGACGAGGCCGTCGCCGCGCCGGACCCAGGCGAGCGGGGCGTCGGTCGGCAGGAGGTCGAGCAGGTCGGCCGGGTCGGGGGTGCCCGCGGGGTCGGGGGTGCCGCGACCGCCGAGGTCGTCGAGCGGGACGGTCCGCACCACGAGGGGCTGGGGGACCGCGTCCCCGGGCGCGGAGGTCTGCGTGCTCATCGCCGTCCAGCGTATTCCTCGGACCGGGTGCCGCCCGCCGGGCGGGGTGTGACGTGCGCGGCCTCCGGGGTGGGTGGCGGGGCGCGCCGACGGGCGGGACGTCGCTCGTGGGTCGGCGGTGGACCTGCGACGATGGGCGGCATGTCTCGCGCCAGCCTCGAGAAGGACCCCCGTGACGTCGCCCGCATGTTCGACGCGGTCGCGCGTCGCTACGACGTGACGAACGACGTGATCTCGCTCGGCCAGGACCGCGCGTGGCGCAAGGCGACGCTGTCGGCGCTCGGCGCGCAGCCGGGGGAGACGGTCCTCGACCTCGCGGCGGGCACGGGCACGTCGGCGGAGCCGCTCGCGGACGCGGGCGTGCGCGTCGTGGCGTGCGACCTGTCGCTCGGCATGCTCGAGGTCGGCAAGCGGCGTCGTCCGGACCTGGCGTTCGTGGCGGGCGACGCGCTGCACCTGCCGTTCGCGGACGCGTCGTTCGACGCGGTGACCATGTCGTTCGGGCTGCGGAACGTGTCCGACGTGCCGGGCGCGCTCGCGGAGCTGCTGCGGGTGACGCGGCCCGGTGGCCGGCTCGTGGTGTGCGAGTTCTCGCGCCCGACGTGGAAGCCGTTCCGCACGGTCTACTCGAACTACCTGATGCGCGCGCTGCCGCCGGTCGCGCGGGCGGTCTCGAAGGAGCCGGACGCGTACGTGTACCTCGCGGAGTCGATCCGGGAGTGGCCGGACCAGCGTGAGCTGGGGCTGATGGTGAAGCGTGCGGGCTGGTCGCACGTGGCGTTCCGGAACCTGTCGGGCGGGATCGTGGCGCTGCACCGGGGGACGCGCCCGGAGTGACGTCGCGGCGGCGCGTCGTCGTCGCCGGTGCCGGGTCGCGGGGCCGGGCGGACGCCTTCACGATTGTCACGGTCGCGGGTGGGCTCTGCGGCAAGCCGGGAACCTCCCGATCGGCGTGCCCGGCGGGCAGATCCGCAGGCCAGCGCGTTGTCACCCTTCGCGGGGTGAGGTAAGGCACGCCTTCGGAGACACCGTCAAGAGCCGTGGTTAGACTCGCGCTGAATCTGCACGTGAACAACGTCACAAGTGGGGAGCCGCTCGTGGTGGGCACAACGACGGATGACGCGGACGTCATCGTCGTCGGCGCGGGACCCGCGGGGTCTGCCGCCGCCTTCCACTGCGCCTCCGCGGGGCTCGACGTCCTCCTGCTCGAGAAGGCGGAGTTCCCCCGGGACAAGGTCTGCGGCGACGGTCTGACGCCGCGCGCGGTCGCCGAGCTCGTGCGGATGGGGCTGCCGCTGCGCGAGCAGGACGGCTGGATCCGCAACCAGGGCCTGCGCGTGCTGGGCGGCGGCCACCGCCTCGAGCTGCCCTGGCCGGAGCTGTCGAGCTACCCGTCGTTCGGGCTGGCCAAGGCCCGGATGTCGCTCGACCACACGCTCGCGTCGCACGCCCGGTCGGCGGGCGCGAAGCTCCTCGAGCGCACGTCGGTCACGGGTCCGGTGCGCGACGAGCGGACCGGTCGGGTCGTCGGCGTGACGGCGCGCCCGGTCGACGGCTCCGGGCACAAGGCGGGCGACGAGGTCGTCTACCGGGCGCCCGTCGTCATCGCCGCGGACGGCGTCTCCACCCGGCTGGCGACGGCCGCGGGCCGGACCAAGCGCGACGACCGGCCGATGGGCGTCGCGGTCCGCACCTACTTCCGCACGCCGCGCCACGACGACCCGTGGATGGAGAGCCACCTCGAGCTGTGGGACGGCGAGCCGCAGCGCTCCAACCTCATGCCTGGCTACGGCTGGATCTTCTCGCTCGGCGACGGCACCGCGAACGTGGGCCTCGGCTCGGTGAGCTCGACGGCCGCCGCGACGAAGGTCGACTACAAGTCCCTGTTCGCCGCGTGGATGCGCAACGCGCCCGCGGAGTGGGAGTTCACGCCCGAGAACCAGGTCGGCCCCGTGCGCGGCGCGGCCCTGCCGATGGGGTTCAACCGCGGTCCGCTCTACGGCAACGGCCTCATGCTCGCGGGCGACTCCGCCGGCATGATCAGCCCGTTCAACGGCGAGGGCATCGCCTACGGCCTGCAGGCCGGGCGGGTCGCCGCCGACGCGATCGCGCAGGGCCTCGCGCGCGGTACCGCCGCCGGCCGCGAGCGCGCGTTCGCCACGTACCAGGGGCGCATGAAGGACGACCTCGGCGGGTACTACACGCTGGGCCGGGTGTTCGTCCGGCTCATCGAGCACCCGGAGGTCATGCGGGTCTGCACGCGCTACGGGCTCCCGCGCCCGCTGCTCATGAAGTTCGTGCTCAAGCTCCTGTCGGACTGCTACGAGCCCCGCGGCGGTGACATGGTGGACCGCGTGATCGCGGGCCTCGCGAGGATCGCCCCTGCAGCATGAGCTGTCGCCCCCGACCCTGCCTCGACGTAGAGGAGTGACGTCCTGATGGACAACCCGTACGCCCCGCTGCTCGTCCTCATGGGCATCGCGGCCGTGCTCGCCCTCGGCGGTGTCGGAGCGAGCGCGATCCTCGGCCCGAAGCGCTACAACCGCGCGAAGCTGGACGCGTACGAGTGCGGCATCGAGCCGACGCCGCACGCGATCGGCGGCGGCCGGTTCCCCATCAAGTACTACCTGGTCGCGATGACGTTCATCGTCTTCGACATCGAGGTCGTCTTCCTCTACCCGTGGGCGGTCGCGTTCGGCGACCTCATGATGTTCGGCCTCGTCGCGATGCTCGCGTTCCTCGTGCTCATCACGGTGCCGTTCGTCTACGAGTGGCGGCGCGGGGGCTTCGAGTGGGACTGACGTCGCAGGTGCCCGGCAGGCGGCCGGGCGAGGATCCTCGGGCGACGGCGACCGGGGTGGCAGACGGACCAGCACGAGCACGACGGACGGAGGTCTGACATGGGGATCGAGGAAGCTCCCTCGGGATTCCTGCTGACGACGGTCGAGGACCTGGTCGGCTACTTCCGCAAGGGCTCGCTGTGGCCGGTGACCTTCGGGCTCGCGTGCTGCGCGATCGAGATGATGGCCGCGGGCGCCCCGCGCTACGACCTGTCGCGGTTCGGCATGGAGGTCTTCCGCGCGTCGCCGCGCCAGGCGGACCTCATGATCGTCGCGGGCCGCGTGAGCCAGAAGATGGCCCCGGTCGTGCGGCAGGTCTACGACCAGATGTCGGCGCCGAAGTGGGTGCTGTCGATGGGCGTGTGCGCGTCGTCGGGCGGCATGTTCAACAACTACGCGATCGTGCAGGGCGTCGACCACGTCGTGCCGGTGGACATCTACCTGCCCGGCTGCCCGCCGCGGCCGGAGATGCTCATCAACGCGATCCTCACGCTGCACGAGCAGATCCAGAACGAGCCGCTCGGCGTCAACCGCCGCGAGGCCGCGGCCGCGGCCGAGGCCGCCGCGCTGCAGGCCACGCCGACCTCGCACATGACGGGCCTGCTGCGATGAGCGACGAGAAGAAGGACGCCGCCGCGGCCGTCAAGCCCGGCGACGCCGGGACCGGCGCGCAGGCGACGACCGAGGCCGCCCTCGAGGCCGGCGGGCAGAACGTGCCCGCCGCGCGCACGCCGCTCGAGGTCGTCGACGTCCGGCACGGCATGTTCGGCGCGACGGGCTCGGGCGACACCTCCGGGTACGGCGGTCTCGTCGTCCCGGTCGTCCTGCCCGGCCCGAGCGAGCGCCCCTACGGCGGCTGGTTCGACGAGGTCGTCGACGTCCTGACCGAAGTCCTCGACGAGAACGGCACGGGCTTCGCGGCCGCGGTCGAGTCGGTCGTCGTCGACCGCGAGGAGCTCACGCTGCACGTGGCGCGCGAGCACGTCGTCGCGGTCGCGCAGGCGCTGCGCGACGACCCCGACCTGCGGTTCGAGCTGAGCCTCGGCGTCAGCGGCGTGCACTACCCGCACGACGCGGGGCGCGAGCTGCACGCCGTCTACCACGTCGTCTCCGTGACGCACGGGCGCCGGCTGCGGTTCGAGGTCGCCGTCCCGGACAGCGACCCGCACCTGCCGTCGACCGTCGCGGTCTACCCCGCGAACGACTGGCACGAGCGCGAGACGTACGACTTCTTCGGCCTCGTGTTCGACGGCCACCCCGGTCTCGCGCGCATCGAGATGCCCGACGACTGGCCGGGCCACCCGCAGCGCAAGGACTACCCCCTCGGCGGCATCCCGGTCGAGTACAAGGGCGCCTCCGTGCCGCCCCCGGACCAGCGGAGGTCCTACTCATGAGCACCACGACCCCCCGCGCCACGGCGCACCTCGTCGACGACGAGACCTCCGGCCTGCCGACGTTCGAGGCGTCCGGCGGCGACTGGTCCGACATCGCCGAGGAGGCGGCCCGGATCGGCGAGGAGCGCATCGTCGTCAACATGGGGCCGCAGCACCCGTCGACGCACGGCGTGCTCCGGCTCATGCTCGAGATCGACGGCGAGACGGTGACCGAGGCCCGTGCGGGCATCGGCTACCTGCACACCGGCATCGAGAAGAACATGGAGTTCCGCACCTGGACGCAGGGCGTGACGTTCTGCACCCGCATGGACTACGTCGCCCCCCTGTTCCAGGAGGCCGCGTACTGCCTGGCCGTCGAGAAGCTCCTCGGCATCACCGACGACGTGCCGGAGCGGGCGACCGTCATCCGGGTCCTGCTCATGGAGCTCAACCGCATCGCGTCGCACCTCGTGTGCATCGCGACCGGAGGCAACGAGCTCGGCGCGACGACGATCATGACCGTCGGCTTCACGGCCCGCGAGGAGGTCCTGCGGATCTTCGAGCTCATCACCGGCCTGCGCATGAACCACGCGTTCATCCGCCCGGGCGGCGTCGCGCAGGACATCCCGCCGGGGTCGATCGACACGATCCGCGAGGCGCTCACGACGATGCGCCACTACTTCCGCCAGCTCGAGGACCTCATGCTGGCGAACCCCATCCTCAAGCTGCGGCTGCAGGGCGTCGGCTACCTGGGCCTGTCCGGGTGCATGGCGCTCGGCATGACCGGGCCGGTGCTGCGCTCCGCGGGCCTGCCGTACGACGTGCGCAAGGCCGCGCCGTACTGCGGCTACGAGACGTACGACTTCGAGGTCCCGACGTCCACCGAGGCGGACTCCTGGTCGCGGGTCGTCCTGCGCATGGAGGAGTGCTACCAGTCGATGCGGATCGTCGAGCAGACGCTCGACCGCCTGCAGAAGATGGGCCCCGGGCCCGTCATGGTCGCCGACAAGAAGGTCGCGTGGCCCGCGCAGCTCGCCATCGGCTCCGACGGCATGGGCAACTCGCTCGACCACATCAAGGAGATCATGGGCACCTCGATGGAGGCCCTGATCCACCACTTCAAGCTCGTCACCGAGGGCTTCCGCGTGCCGGCCGGCCAGGTGTTCCAGACCGTCGAGCACCCGCGCGGCGAGCTGGGCGTGCACCTCGTGTCCGACGGCGGCACGCGGCCGTACCGGGCCCACTTCCGGGACCCGTCGTTCAACAACCTGCAGGCCGTGTCGATCATGTGCGAGGGCGGGCAGGTGGCCGACGTCGTCGTCGCCGTCGCGTCGCTCGACCCGGTGCTCGGAGGGGTGGACCGCTGATGTCGGTCGAGGAGATCGGGGGCGCCCGCGTGCCGGGCGCCACGCACCGCACGTCGTTCGACGACGAGACGCGCGCGCGCCTGTCGGCGGACGCGGCGCAGATCAAGGCGCGCTACCCGCAGGAGCGCTCGGCGCTGCTGCCCCTGCTGCACCTGGTGCAGTCGGAGGACGGCTACGTCAGCCCGCGCGGCATCGCGTTCTGCGCGGCCGAGCTCGGCCTGACGACGGCCGAGGTCAGCGCGGTCGCGACGTTCTACACGCAGTACAAGCGGCACCCCAACGGCGACTACACCGTCGGGGTGTGCACCAACACGCTGTGCGCGGTCATGGGCGGCGACGCGATCTGGGAGGAGCTGTCCGACCACCTCGGGATCGGGCACGACGAGACCACCGACGACGGCGCGATCACGCTCGAGCGTGTCGAGTGCAACGCGGCCTGCGACTACGCGCCGGTCGTCATGGTGAACTGGGAGTTCTTCGACAACCAGACGCCCGACAGCGCGCGTGAGGTCGTCGAGGCGCTGCGCGAGGGCACGCCCGTCGCCCCGACCCGCGGTGCCGACCACGTGTGCACGTTCAAGGAGATGAGCCGCGTGCTCGCGGGCTTCTCCGACGGCCGCGCCGACGAGGGCGTGGGCGCCGGGCCCGCGACGCTGCGGGGCATCGAGCTCGCGCGCCAGGAGGGGTGGACGGCCCCGCCGTTCACCGACGAGGAGGCCACGCGCGCCGCGGGGGACACCCGGACGCCCGCGCGCGGCACCCCGCGCACGAAGCCCGCGGCGGCACCGTCGGCCGAGCCCGCAGCGCCCGTCGCGTCGGCGCCCGCGACCGGCGGCGAGCAGTCCAGCGCCGAGCGTCCGCCCACCGGCGAGCAGGACGTCTCGCCCGCGGACCAGGAGCGCAAGCAGTCCTCCGACGACGCGAAGGAGTCCTGATGGCGACGACGCTCGCCCCGGTCCTCACGGACACCTGGGACGCCGACCGGTCCTGGACCCTCACCGCGTACGAGCGCGCGGGCGGCTACCGCGGCCTGCGGCGCGCGCTCGGCATGCCGGCGGCGGACGTCGTGACGGCCGTCAAGGACTCCGGACTGCGCGGCCGTGGCGGCGCCGGCTTCCCGACGGGCATGAAGTGGGGCTTCCTGCCCGCGCCCGACGGCGGCCCGCGCTACCTGGTGGTCAACGCGGACGAGTCCGAGCCGGGGACCTGCAAGGACATCCCGCTCATGATGGCCAGCCCGCAGCACCTCATCGAGGGCATGGTCATCACGTCGTACGCGATCGGCTGCCACCACGCGTTCCTCTACGTGCGCGGCGAGGTCCTGCACGTGTACCGGCGCCTGCTGCGCGCGATCGAGGAGGCCCGCGCCGCGGGCTACGTCGGCAAGAACATCCTCGGCTCGGGCTACGACCTGGAGATCACGCTGCACTCGGGTGCGGGCGCGTACATCTGCGGCGAGGAGACCGCGCTGCTCGACTCGCTCGAGGGCCTGCGCGGCCAGCCGCGGCTCAAGCCCCCGTTCCCCGCGGTCGCCGGCCTGTACGCGCGCCCGACGGTCGTCAACAACGTCGAGTCGATCGCGTCGGTGCCGGGGATCCTGCGGGGCGGTGCGGGCTGGTTCAAGGGCATGGGCACCGAGCGCTCGACGGGCCACGGCCTGTTCAGCCTCTCGGGGCACGTGACCCGTCCCGGCCAGTACGAGGCGCCGCTCGGCATCACGCTGCGCGAGCTCCTCGACATGGCGGGCGGCATCCGCGAGGGCCACCAGCTGAAGTTCTGGACGCCCGGCGGGTCGTCGACGCCGATCTTCACGGCCGAGCACCTCGACGTCCCGCTCGACTACGAGTCGGTCGGTGCGGCGGGCTCGATGCTGGGCACGCGCGCGCTGCAGATCTTCGACGAGACGACGTCCGTCGTGCGCGCGGTGACGCGCTGGACCGAGTTCTACAAGCACGAGTCGTGCGGCAAGTGCACGCCGTGCCGCGAGGGCACGTACTGGCTGGCCCAGGTGCTCAAGCGCATCGAGGCGGGCCACGGCACGCACGAGGACATCGACCTGCTGCTCGACCTGTGCGACAACATCCTGGGCCGCGCGTTCTGCGCGCTCGGCGACGGCGCGACGAGCCCCATCACGTCGGCCGTGCAGTACTTCCGGGAGGAGTTCGAGGCGGGCACCCACACGCCCGCGGACGTCCTGTTCCCGCCGGAGCGCAGCTCGCTGTTCGCCTACGCCCCCCGGCACGACCGGGCGGCCCTCGCGGGGGTGCACGCATGACCATCACGTCCTCCGGCCCGACGACGGCGACGCCGCTCGTCCCGGCCGCACCGGCGCCCACGGCCCCCGAGCCGACGGACACCGTGACGTTCGAGATCGACGGCATCGAGACGGTCGTGCCCAAGGGCACGCTCGTCATCCGCGCCGCCGAGCAGGTCGGCATCCAGATCCCGCGGTTCTGCGACCACCCGCTGCTCGCGCCCGCCGGTGCGTGCCGCCAGTGCCTCGTCGAGGTGTGGGCGCCCGGCCGCGACGGCAACCTGGCGAAGATGCCGAAGCCGCAGGCCTCCTGCACGCTCGAGGCGACGCCCGGCATGCAGGTCAAGACGCAGCACACGTCGCCCGAGGCGGACAAGGCGCAGCACGGCGTGATGGAGCTGCTGCTCGTCAACCACCCGCTCGACTGCCCGGTGTGCGACAAGGGCGGCGAGTGCCCCCTGCAGAACCAGGCGATGTCGAACGGCCGCGCGACGACCCGCTTCGTCGACGTCAAGCGCACGTTCCCCAAGCCCATCGCGATCTCGACGCAGATCCTGCTCGACCGCGAGCGCTGCGTCCTGTGCCAGCGCTGCACGCGCTTCTCGGAGGAGATCGCGGGCGACGTGTGGATCGACCTGCAGAAGCGCGGCGCGCAGCAGCAGATCGGCACGTTCGACACCGACGTCCTCGGCTTCGAGGGCGAGACCCCGGTCGGCGCGTCGACGCAGGACACCTCGGGGCGGCCGTTCGCGTCGTACTTCTCCGGCAACACCGTGCAGATCTGCCCTGTCGGTGCGCTGACGAGCGCCGCGTACCGGTTCCGCTCGCGCCCGTTCGACCTCGTGTCGACGCCGGGCATCGGCGAGCACGACTCCCAGGGCTCCGCGATCCGCGTCGACCACCGGCGCGGCGTGGTGCTGCGGCGCCTCGCGGGCGACGACCCGGTCGTCAACCAGGAGTGGATCACCGACAAGGACCGCTTCGCGTTCACGTGGCAGACCGCGCCGGACCGCATCACGACGCCGCTGGTCCGCAACGCAGCGGGCGAGCTGGAGCCGACGAGCTGGGTCGAGGCGCTCGACGCCGCGGCGGCAGGCCTGCGGGCCGCGCAGTCGCCCGACGACCCGCGCGAGACCGCGTCGGGCCTGGCTGCCCTGCCCGGCGGCCGGCTCACGCTCGAGGACGCGTACGCGTGGAGCAAGTTCGCGCGCGTCGCCCTCGGCACGAACGACGTCGACGGCCGTGCGCGCCCGCACTCCGCGGAGGAGGAGGCGTTCCTCGCCCACCACGTCGCGGGGCGGACGCTCACGGTCACGTTCGCGGACCTCGCCGCCGCACCCGCCGTGCTCCTCGTCGGCCTCGAGCTCGAGGAGGAGGCGGGCATCGCCTTCCTGCGCGTGCGCGAGTCGGTGGTCCGCAAGAAGACCCGGGTGCTGTCCGTCGCCCCGCTCGCCAGCCGCGGGCTGGAGCGCCTGTCCGGCACGCTGCTGACGGCCGCGCCGGGCACGGAGGCCGAGGTCCTCGACGGCATCGTCGCGGGCGCGCAGGACGAGCTCGGCGACGCGGCGCAGGCCCTCGCGGCCGCCGGTGCCGTCGTGCTGGTCGGCGAGCGGCTCGCGTCGTCGGCGGGCGCGTACTCCGCGGCCCTGCGCCTCGCGGCCCGCACGGGAGCCCGCCTCGCGTGGGTGCCCCGTCGCGTCGGTGAGCGCGCGGGCGTCGAGGTCGGGCTCCTGCCGGGCC
>NZ_BIMR01000291.1 GCF_004306155.1 Cellulomonas biazotea | reverse complement strand
GGCGTCGCGCGCCCCGGCCCGCGCGGTCGCGCGGTGGTCGGTGGTGTCGTCGGGCGGGAGGGTCGAGCCGCCGGGGACGCGGTGCTGGCCGGCGCCCGCACCGCGGCGGCGCAGCGCCATGACGAACGCGAGGACGCGCGCGACGGCGGTGAACAGGTGCGCGGGGACCTCCTGGCCGAGCTCGCACGCGGCGTGCAGGGCCCGCGCGAGCGGGACGTCCTCGACCATCGGGACGCGCGCGTCGGACGCGGCGCCACGGATCTTCGCGGCGACGGCCCCGGCGCCCTTCGCGACGACCCGCGGGGCGCCCGTGCCGGGCTCGTAGCGCAGCGCCACGGCGACGTGCGTCGGGTTGACCAGGACGACGTCGGCGTTCGCGACCTCGGCCATCATCCGGTTCCGGCTCATCGAGAGCTGCTTGGAGCGGATCGCGCCCTTGAGCATCGGGTCCCCCTCGGTCCGCTTGTGCTCCTCCTTGACCTCACGGAGCGTCATGCGGGTCTGCTTGCGGTTGCGGCGCCACACGACGACCACGTCGGCGACGGCGAGCAGCACACCGGCGGCGATGCCGGCGCGCAGCAGCGTGGACGTGCCGTCGGTCGCGATCCCGATGAGGTGCGACAGCGGCAGCCGTCCCGACGCCATGAGCGCGGGGGCGACGGCCTGCACGGCGGCGACCAGGACGAGCGCGACGGCGGCCGTCTTGAGCAGCGTCTTCGTGCCCTGCCACCACGCCTGCGCCCCGACGAGGCGGCTCGCGATGCCCTTGGGCTTGAGGTGCTCGGCGTGCAGCCGCAGCCGGTGCAGGTGCACGCCGCCCTGCGCGGCGCTCACGGCGATCGCGGCGAGCACGCCGACGGCGAACAGCGGCAGCATCGTCTCGAGGATCGACCCGAGCCCGTCGCCGAGCACCTGCACGACGTCGGTCGCGTCGGGGTCGGCCGCGACGTCCCGGAACGCGGCGAGCTGGTCGACCGACGCCGCCCGCGCCCGGTCGAGGACGAGCGGCAGCACGGCCGCGGCGGCGCCGAGACCGATCCACGCGGAGAGGTCCTGCGAGCGTCCGAGGCCGCCCTTGCGGCGGACCTCCTTCATCCGCTGCGGGGTGGCCTTCTCGGTCCTGTCCTGCCCGTCGCTGCTCATGGCAGGACCCCCAGCATCTGCTCGACCGACCGCCCGGTCAGCGACTCGACGACGCCGGGCAGCGCGAGGAACGCGAGCGAGCCGAACGTCAGGGTGAGCAAGATCTTCAGGGGGAAGCCCATCGCGAAGGCGTTGAGCGCGGGCGACACGCGCGTGAGCAGGCCGAGGCCGACGTCGGCGAGGAACAGCACGACCAGCAGCGGCCCGGCGATCTGCAGGGCCGCGAGGAACATCTGCGTGAGGCCGGTCGTCAGGGTCGCCGCGAGCGCGCCGGGGTCCATGAGTGCGTCGAGCGGCAGCGCGTCGAACGTCCGCACGAGGCCCGCGATGACGACCTGGTACCCGTCGGACGCGAACAGCAGCACCATCGCCGTCATCTGGTAGAGCCGCCCGAACTGCGCGCCCGCCGACTGCGTCATCGGGTCGTACGCGGTCGCGAGCTGGAAGCCGCCGAACAGGTCGATGAGGTTGCCGGCGGACTGCACCGCGGAGAACACCAGCGAGACGAGGAACCCGAGAGCGCCGCCGATGACGGCCTGCGCGACGAGCGACGCGACGAACGTGGGTGTCGTGTCCGACGGCAGCGGGTCGAGGCGCGGCGCGACCGCGAGCGCGAGGGCCAGCGCGAGCGCGACCTTGACGAAGCCCGGCACCACCCGCTGCGAGAACGGCGGGGCGATCACCAGGAACGCGGCGACGCGGACGCTCGCGAGCATGGTCGTCTCCACCGCCTGCACGGGCAGCGTGATGCTGATCGGGTCCACGTCACCCGCCGACCAGGGCCGGGATCCGCGCGAACAGCTCGTGCGTGAACGTGACGAGCTCGGAGATCATCCAGTGCCCGCACACGACGAGCGCGACCGCGGCGCCGACGGCCTTCGGCACGAAGCTGAGCGTGACCTCCTGGATCTGCGTCACGGACTGCAGCAGGGAGACGACGAAGCCGACGACGAGGGCCGTGACCAGCACCGGCGCGGAGAGCTTCGCGGCGAGGACGAGGGCGTCGACGCCCACGTCGAGGACGGCGGTGGTGTCCATGGCGCTACCCGCTGCCCGTGTAGGAGCCGACGAGCGACGTGACGATCAGTCCCCAGCCGTCGACGAGGACGAACAGCAGGATCTTGAACGGCAGGGAGATCATCACGGGCGGGAGCATCATCATGCCCATCGACATGAGCGACGCCGAGACGACGAGGTCGATGACGAGGAACGGCACGAAGATGACGAAGCCCATGATGAACGCGGACCGCAGCTCGGAGAGCAGGAACGCGGGGACCAGGGTCGTGAAGGGCACGTCGGCGGGCGACGCGGGGTTCTCCTGGTCGGCGGCGCGGGTCAGCAGCGCGAGGTCCTGCTCGCGGGTGTGGCCCAGCATGAACTCGCGCAGGGGCCCCGAGCCCACGTCGACGGCCTCGGCGAACGACAGCGAGCCGTCGAGGTAGGGCTGCACGCCGATCGCGTTCACGTCGCTCACGACGGGCGCCATGATGAACAGGCTGAGGAACAGCGCGAGCCCCGCGAGGACCTGGTTGGGCGGGACGCCCTGCAGGCCCAGCGCGTTCCGGGTGAACGACAGGACGACGAAGATCTTCGTGAAGCTCGTCGTCATGAGCAGCAGCGCGGGCGCGACCGACAGCAGCGTGATGCCGAGCAGGACGACGATCGAGCTGCTCGGGGTGCCGTTGACGCCGTTCACGGCGACGGTCACGGTGTCGCCGAGCGCGGGCGCGTCGGGCGACGTCGGCGGCGTCGGCGCGTAGGGCGCGGCGAGCGCGGCGAGAGTGGCGAGCGCGCTCACTTGCGCACCGTGCGGTCCTGCAGCGTGCGCACCGCCTGCTTCCACGTCGCCGGGTCGAGCACCGACCCGGTCAGCGGGCCGTGCTTCACGGCGGCGGCCGGCGGGAGCGGCAGGCCGGGCAGGTCGTCGGCCCGGTCGTCGGGCCGGGACGCCGGGCGGGACTCGCCGCCGGCGTGCGGGCGCGGGACGCCGGGCACGACGACGGGCTTCGCC
>NZ_BIMR01000290.1 GCF_004306155.1 Cellulomonas biazotea | reverse complement strand
GGCGGACGCCCAGACCGTGCTGTGGGCGCTGTGGCACGCGGCCGGTCTGGCCGAGCCGTGGCGCCGCTCGGCGCTCGCGGGCGGCGCGGCGGGCGAGCGGGCTGACCGCGACCTCGACGCGGTGCTCGCGCTGTTCCGGGCCGCGGAGACGTTCGTCGACCGGATGCCGCGGGCGACGCCCGGCGCGTTCGTCGACTGGCTCGCCGCGCAGGACCTCCCGTCCGACTCGCTCGCCGCCGCCGCGCGCCGGCAGGCCGTGCCGGTCCTGACGCCCGCGGGCGCGGCCGGTCAGGAGTGGGACCTCGTGGTCGTCGCGGGCGTGCAGGACGGGGTCTGGCCCGACCTGCGGCTGCGCGACTCGCTGCTCGGTGCGCAGACGCTCGTCGACGTCGTCGCCGGTCGCACGGTCGACGGCGCCGACGAGGGTGCGCGTGCGGCCGAGGCGCGGGCGGCGGTGCTCGCCGACGAGCTGCGGTCGTTCGCCGTCGCGTGCTCCCGGGCCCGGAGCCGGCTCGTCGTCACGGCCGTCGCCGACGCGGACCAGCAGCCGTCGCCGTTCCTGGACCTCGTCGAGCCGTCGGACGACGAGGTCGACCACCGCCGCACGACCGTCCCGGCGGCCGCGGACCTGCGCGGGCTGGTCGCCGAGCTCCGCTCGCGGCTGGAGCAGGCGGTCGTCGACGGCGTCGAGCCCGACCCGGCGCTCGCCCGGACGCTGGCCCGGCTCGCGCGCGAGGGGGTCGCCGGGGCCGACCCGCACGAGTGGCACGGGCTCGCCGACCCGTCGACCGACGTGCCGCTGTGGGGACCGCAGGAGCAGGTGCCGGTCTCGCCGTCGCGGCTCGAGACCGCGCAGCGGTGCGCGCTGCGCTGGGCGCTGGAGGCCGCGGGCGGCACCGCGGCGGACTCGAGCGGCCAGACGCTCGGCACGCTCGTGCACGCGATCGCCCAGGAGCTGCCGCACGGCACGCACGCCGAGCTGTCCGCCGAGCTCGACCGCCGCTGGTCCGAGCTCGGGCTCGGCGACGGCTGGCCCGCCCGCGCGACCCGCCGCCGCGCCGACGCGATGATCGACCGGCTCGCGGGGTACCTGCGTGACGCGGGCGCGCCCCTGCTCGTCGAGGGCGAGTTCACGCTGCGGACCGACCGCGCCGTCGTGCGCGGGACGGTCGACCGGCTCGAGCACGACCCCGACGCGCCCGACGGCCCGGGGACGCCCGTCCGCGTCGTCGACCTCAAGACCGGCGCCACGGTCCCGAGCAAGGCGAAGGCGGCCGTCAACCCGCAGCTCGGCGCGTACCAGCTCGCCGTCGACGCGGGCGCGTTCGCGACGCTGCCTGACGACGCCCGCAGCACGGGCGCCCGGCTCGTGTACGTCGGCACGGGTGCGTCGGCCACCGAACGCCCGCAGGACGCGCTCGGCCCGGAGTCCGACGGCCCGAGCTGGGCGCGCACGCTCGTGGACGAGGTCGCCGACCGGATGGCCGCGTCGACGTTCGAGGCGACCACGAACGACCTGTGCGACCGGTGCCCGGTGCGACGCTCGTGCCCCGCGCGCACCGAGGGCGGGCAGGTGGTCGCATGACCGTGCTCTCCGCCGCGCAGATCGCGACGCTCGTCGGCCAGCCGCCCCCGACGCCCGAGCAGGAGCGTGTCGTCGAGGCGCCGCTCGGCCCTGCGCTGGTCGTGGCCGGTGCGGGGTCGGGCAAGACCGAGACGATGGCGGCACGCGTCGTGTGGCTGCTCGCCAACGGCCTCGTCACGCCCGAGCAGGTGCTGGGACTCACGTTCACCCGCAAGGCCGCGGCCGAGCTCGCGGAGCGGGTGCGCCGCCGTCTGCGCCGCCTCGCGCGCGCCGCCGCCGAGTCGGGCGTGGTCCTGCCCGGCGCCGCGGGCCTGGCGGGGGGCGACGGCGACGTGCTCGGCGGGCTGGCACGGCCGACCATCGCGACGTACAACGCGTACGCGTCCTCGCTCGTGACGGACCACGCGCTGCGTCTCGGGCTCGACCCGTCGGCGCGGCTGCTCGGCGAGGCCGCCCAGTGGCAGCTCGCGCACGAGGTCGTCGAGGCGTGGACCGGTGACGTCGACACCGACGCCGCGACGTCCACGGTCGTCGACGCGGTGCTCGCGCTGTGCGGCGCGCTCGACGAGCACCTGCTCACGCCCGCGCAGGCGCAGGACGGCATCACGGAGATCGTCGAGGCCATCGCGCAGACACCGAACGGTCCCGGCCGCCGCACCGAGCCCTACCGGGACGTCACGAACCTGGTGCGGCTGCTCGGCGAGCGGACCCGCGTGCTCGACCTCGTCGCGACCTACCGCGACCGCAAGCGCGCCGCCGACGCGATCGACTTCGGCGACCAGGTCGCTCTCGCGGCCCGCCTCGCGCGGGACGTGCCCGAGGT
This sequence comes from Cellulomonas biazotea, assembly GCF_004306155.1. Taxonomy (GTDB): domain Bacteria; phylum Actinomycetota; class Actinomycetes; order Actinomycetales; family Cellulomonadaceae; genus Cellulomonas; species Cellulomonas biazotea. The sequence goes on along the minus strand of NZ_BIMR01000290.1, from coordinate 4,430 downwards.
CGCGGCGGGGGAGCGCACGCGGTTCCGCGTCGTCCTGCTCGACGAGTACCAGGACACGTCGTACGCGCAGCTCACGCTGCTCGGCGCGCTGTTCGGCGACGGCCACCCCGTCACCGCCGTCGGCGACCCGCACCAGTCGATCTACGGCTGGCGCGGCGCGAGCGCGGGCGGGCTCGAGGGCTTCCCGACGTCGTTCCCGCACGTCGCCGACGACGGCACGCGGCGCCCCGCCGACGTGCACGTGCTCTCGACGTCGTGGCGCAACGACCGCCGCATCCTCGACGCCGCCAACGTCGTCGCCGGGCCGCTGCGCGCGTCGTCGACGCGGGTCGACGTGCCCGTGCTCGCCGCACGCCCCGGAGCCGGCGAGGGCGGCGTGCACGCGCACGTCGCGCAGACCGTCGAGGACGAGGCCCGTGCCGTCGCGGAGTTCGTCGCGGCCCGCTGGCGTCCCGCCGGTCCGGCCGGCGAACGGGTCACCGCCGCCGTGCTGTGCCGCAAGAGGTCCCAGTTCCCGGTGCTGCAGCGCGCGCTGCGGGCCGCGGGCCTCCCCGTCGAGGTCGTCGGCCTCGGCGGGCTGCTCGCCACCCCGGAGGTCGTCGACCTCGTCGCCGCCCTCCAGGCCGCGCACGACCCGTCGCGCGGCGACGCGCTCATGCGGCTCCTCACCGGAGGCCGCGCCCGCCTCGGTGCCGCCGACCTGCACGCGCTCGGGGCGTGGGCCGGCGAGCTCGCGGGGCGTTCCGGCGGTCGGGCGGGCCGCGACCCCGGCGTCCAGGCCGACGTCGTGGACGAGCGCAGCATCGTCGACGCGCTCGACGAGCTCCCGCGTCCCGGGTGGCGCAGCGCGACGGGCCGCGAGCTCAGCGCGACCGCCCGCACCCGGCTGACCGGCCTCGCCGCGTCGCTCACGGCCCTGCGGTCGCACGCCTACCTCGCCGTGCCCGAGCTCGTCGCCGAGGCGGAGCGGCTGCTCGGCCTCGACATCGAGGTCGCCGCGCGGGGCGGTGTCGCGCCGGGGCGTGCGCGCGCCAACCTCGACGCGTTCCGCGACGTCGCCGTCGAGTTCGCCCGGTCCGCCGACCACCCGACGCTCGGCGGGTTCCTCGCCTGGCTCGACGCCGCCGACGTCCGCGAGAGCGGCCTCGACATGCCCGTCGCCGAGCCCGACCCCGACGCCGTGCAGATCATCACGATCCACGCCGCGAAGGGCCTCGAGTGGGACGTCGTCGCCGTCGCCGGCCTGGTCGACGGGGTCCTGCCCGCGACCCGCACGCGCGGCAAGGACGGACCGAAGGACTCCGCGTGGCTCACGGGCCTCGGCACGCTGCCCTACCCGCTGCGCGGCGACCGGCACGACCTGCCGGTCTTCGCCTACGCGGGTGCCGCCGACCACAAGGACCTCGACGACCGGCGCAAGCAGTTCCTGCTCGACGCCGGCGAGCACGAGGTCGCCGAGGAGCGCCGGCTCGCCTACGTCGCCGTCACGCGCGCCCGCGCGGACCTGCTGCTCACCGCCGCGTGGTGGGGCGAGTCGACCGGAGCGCGCGCCCTGTCCGTGTTCCTCGACGAGCTCGCCGAGGCCGGGGTCGTCGGAGTCGACGGCTGGGCCGAAGCGCCCGAGGCCGGGGCGACGAACCCCCGCGACGACCTCGTGCTGTCCGCGACCTGGCCCGCCGACCCCTTCGCCGTCGACGGGGGACCGGGCCGGCGCCCCGCCGTCGAGGCCGCCGCCGCCCTGGTCCGCGCCGCGCTCGCCGACACCGCGTCCGGTGCTCCCGACGCCGAGGACGAGCGTGACCGCGCTGACACGGACGCGGATCGACCGCGGTCGCGGTGGGAGGACCTGGCTGACCGGCTGCTCGTCGAGCGCGAGCGTGTCCGCCGCCCCGACGGTGGCGTCGAGCTGCCCGCCCACCTGTCCGCGTCGTCGCTCGTGCGCCTGCACGCCGACCCGGCCGAGTTCGCGCGCGGACTGCGCCGCCCGGTGCCGCGCGAGCCGTCCCCGCAGGCGCGGCGCGGCACGCGGTTCCACGCGTGGGTCGAGAGCTGGTACGGGTCGGCGTCGCTCGTCGACGTCGACGCCCTGCCTGGCGCCGACGACGACTCCGTCCTGGTCGACGTGGACGAGGAGGCGCTGCGCGCGACCTTCCTGCGCACGCCGTGGGCCGACCGGACACCCCTCGCGATCGAGGTCGACATCGAGACGTCGGTCGACGGCTACGTCCTGCGCTCACGCGTCGACGCGGTCTTCCCCGACGTGGACGCCGCTCCTCCCGCGCCGTCGTCCGCCGGCGCACCAACCGCCCGGCCGGTCGTCGTCGTCGACTGGAAGACGGGCGCGCCGCCCGCCGACCCCGCCGCGCGCGCCTCGCGCGAGCTCCAGCTCGCCGTCTACCGGCTCGCGTGGTCGCGCTGGACGGGGACCCCGCTGCCCCTCGTGCGCGCCGCGTTCTGCTACGTCGGCACGGGCGAGACGGTCTACCCGGAGCGCCTGCTCGGCGAGGACGAGATCACGACGCTGCTGCGCACGGCGACGGGCGTCGACGCGCCGGTGCCGACGACGTCGGGACCGGCCGACGACAGCGCCGGCCCGGCGCTCGCGGACGGCCCGGCCGACCGGGGCGCGGCCGTGCCGGGTCGTGGAGCGCCCTCGAACGTCGACCGCGGCGCCGCGAACGCGGGCGCTCCCGCCCAGGGTCCCCGCGAGGCGGACCGGTCGGTGCGCCGTCGGCGCTGAACGTCCCCGCCGGCGCGGCACGGACGTGTCGAGTTCCCCGGCAGCACCGCGGCAGGCGTACCCGGGCTCCCCGGGGCAGACCCGGTCAGGCGTACGTGGCCGACGACTCCGCGTCGAGCGACCGGGTGTGCTCGTCGAGGTCCTCGAGCATCGCGACCGCGTCCTCGACGACCTCGGTGTTGCCGGAGCGGACGCCGTAGAGCAGCCACCGCGCGAGCGCCAGCTCGCCCGCGAGGAGCGCGCGCCGCTGCAGGTGCGGGTCGGTCAGCTCGGTCCGGCGCAGCTGGTAGGCCTCCATGACGGAGTCGGCGGCCTCGGGGGACGCCGCGACCAGCAGCCACGACAGGTCGTCCGCGGGATCGGCCACCACGGTGTCGCCCCAGCCGAGGATGCCGCTCACGCGGCCGTCGGCGACGAGCACGCGCTCGGCGGTGAGGTCGCCGTGGACGACCGTCGGGCGGAAGCGCCACATCGCGACGTCCTCGAGGAGCTCCTCCCAGCGGCGCAGCAGCGCGGGCGGCACCTTGCCGGTGCGCGCGGCCTCGTCGACCTCCGCCTGGCGCCGCTGCCGGTACTCGGTGGCCTCGTAGACCGGCAGGCCGGCGTTCTCGACGAGCGACGTCGGGAGCTCGTGCAGCGCGGCGAGGGCACGGCCCAGGTCGGCGGCGAGCCCGGGGCCGGGCTGGAGGGCGTCGACGCGCAGGGGCGTGCCGGGGATCTCGGCGTGCACGGCGGCACGACCGCCCTCGGGAAGGTGCGCGAACCCGACGGGCTGCGGCACGGCGAAGGGCAGGGCGCCGGACGCGGTGTGCTCGGCGAGCGCGTCGAGCACCTCGACCTCGGCCTCGAGCGCGGCGCCCGCGGCGGCACCGGCGGGTGCGCGCACGACCCAGCGGCGGCGGTGGGCGTCGATCACCACGGCGACGTCGTAGTCGGTCCCGGGCTGGGCGGGCCGGCGGACGTCGTAGGCGTCCAGGCCCGGGACGGCGACCGTCGCCAGGGCGGCGAGCGCGAGGGGTGAGCGTGGCACGTCGACCAGGGTAGGTCGGTCGGCCCGCCGGGGGCGGTCGCACGACGGCGTGTCGGTCCCTTTCGTCCGCACGCGCCCGCCAGGCCCCTGCCGCGGCACCGATCCACCACCGGCCACCGTTCCACCGCCGTCCTCGTCCGCAGGTGGCGAGTGCCGAGTGTCGCGTCCGGTCTCGGCGGCCCGTGGCAGAGGACCGCGTCGGTGGCCGGAGTCGGCGACGCGTACGGTGGCGGCGTGATCGTCGACGACCTGCCCCTGTCCCGCGCCGAGGTGGACCGGGCGGCCGAGCGGCGCGCCGACGGGCTCGCGCCGGCCCTGGCGGACCCGGCGTCGCGCGTGCTGCTCGTCGACGACGGCGGGGTGCTCACGGACGCGTCGGGCGCGCTCGTCCTGCTGGCCCCCGACCAGGCCGACGCCCTCGCCGGCGGCCCGGTGCCGTCGATCGACGGCCGTGGGCGCGACGACGCTGCCGCCGACGGTGCGGACGTCGAGGCGTGGCTGCTGCTCGGACGGGACGACCACGGGTCGGCGTACCTGGCCCGACGCGTGCTCGGCCGCCGGGACGCCCCGCTCGCGGGCGCCGCGTCCGACGTCCTCGTGCACGCGGGCGCGACGGCGCCGGCCGGGCGGACGGCGTCGCTGCCGGACGGGGCCTCGTGG
>NZ_BIMR01000289.1 GCF_004306155.1 Cellulomonas biazotea | reverse complement strand
GCCCCGAAGCGCCCCCTGACCGTGCGGCGCGGGGCCGCCGCGGGCGTGGTCGGCGCGGCGCTCGCGGTCGGCCTGGTCGCCGGCGGCGGCACCGGCTGGGCGATCGCGGCGGGGACCCAGGACGCGACGACGGGCGGGTCCTCGGTCACCGAGGCGGACTGGCCGCAGCGGTCCTGGTCCGGACCGGACGGCGGCACGGACGGGACCGACGGGTCCGACGGCACCGGTCAGCTGCCGGGTGGCCCGGGCCGCGGGGCGCCGGGGACGTCCGACGACTCCGCCGGCACGACCAGCGCGCAGACGACGACCGCCGCGACCGCCGAGCAGCAGGTGGGCGTCGTGACGGTCGCCACCACGCTCGGCTACTCCGGTGGCTCGTCGGCCGGCACCGGCATGGTGCTGACGACGGACGGGCTGGTCCTCACCAACCACCACGTCGTCGAGGGCGCCACCGCGATCAGCGTGACCGTCGAGTCGACGGGCGAGACGTACGAGGCGACGGTAGTCGGGACGGACGCGTCGGCGGACGTCGCGCTGCTCCGGCTCACCGACGCGCAGGGTCTGGCCACGGTCACGCTCGACGACGACGGCGGCGCGGACGTGGGCGACACGGTGACGGCGGTCGGCAACGCCGAGGGCGGCGGCATGCTCGTCGCGGCGGCCGGCGAGGTCACCGGCACGGACGAGACGATGACCGCGGCGACGTCCTCGAACGGCGAGGCGGAGACGCTCAGCGGGCTGATCGAGTTCTCCGCGGCCGTCGTCAGCGGCGACTCCGGCGGGCCGGTCCTGGACGACGAGGGCGAGGTCGTCGGCATCACGACCGCCGCGTCGGTGGGCGGCACCACCACGGTCGCGTACGCGATCGACATCGTCGACGCCGTCGCGATCGTCCAGCAGATCGAGTCGGGGGTGGAGACGAACACCGTGCAGATCGGCTACCCGGCGTTCCTCGGTATCGGCCTCGGGGTCGACTCCGGGGCGGGCGCGGTCGTCGAGGGCGTCATCGACGGCACCCCGGCCGCGTCCGCCGGCCTGACCGCGGGCGACGTCGTCACGGGTGTGGACGGGACGCCCGTCACCTCGTCGACGGGCCTGTCCGCCCTGCTCGGCGGGCATGAGCCCGGCGACACGGTGACCCTGACCTGGACCGACGCCGAGACCGGCGCGACGCAGCAGGCAGCCGTGACCCTCGCGCAGGGGCCGGTGGGCTGATGCCCTGACGTGGGGGGGCCCCCCGGG
>NZ_BIMR01000288.1 GCF_004306155.1 Cellulomonas biazotea | reverse complement strand
GCCCCGGCCCTCGCGGTGACGGCAGACGGGCCGTCGGGTCGGGGGCCGACGGTCGACGGGACAGCGCCGGACCCGGACGTGCCGCCCGCGGCCGGGCAGGCGGGTTCGGCGTCCGGGGCGCGACGGCCGCGTCGGGCCGTGCGGCGTGCGGGGACCGTCGGCACCGACGACGACCTACTCGTCAGCACGCTGCCGGCGATGCCCGGGCAGCGACCCGACGGGCGGGCCCCCGGCGCGGGCGTCGACCGACGGGCGCAGGTCGTCGCGCCCGACGAGCGTGCCGTCCCGCTGCGGAGCCTCGACGACGGCGACGTCGGCTGGGGCGGCGGCCCCGACACGAACGACGACCGCCTCGCCCGGGACCGACCGCCGCACTGGTGACGCCGTACCGGTCCGCGTCGGCGCAGTGACGCGCCGCCGCCGTCCGCAAGGACGACGACGGCGCGGTGACCCGGGACAGGGTCAGACGGTCGGCGGGGCCGGGGGCGTGCTGCCCGGCGGGAACGTCGGCGGCGTGCCCGCGTCGTTGAGGACGGCCGGCGACGGCCGGGCGGCGAGCAGGTCGCGGATCTCCTGCAGCAGCAGGATGTCCTCGGCGGGGGCCTTGGGCTCCTCCTCCTCGCCGCGCTTGCGACGGGCCGCCAGCGCGTTGAGCGGCAGGATGATGACGAAGTAGAGCGCCGCGGCGGTGATGAGGAACTGCAGCAGCGCGTTGAGGATCAGGCCGATCGAGAACGTCGCGCCGTTGATGACGAAGACGCCGACGGCCGTGAGGTCGGGCTCGCCGAAGATCGCCGCGATGAGCGGGCTGATGAACCCTTCCTGGATCGCGGCGACGACCCCGGTGAACGCGGCGCCGATGACCACGCCGACGGCGAGCTCGATGGCGTTGCCGCGGGCGATGAAGTCCTTGAAGCCCTGGAACACCTTGGACATGCCCCGAGCGCGGTCGCCGGCCCCGCGCAGTCCTTGGGTGATCGAGTCGGTCACGTTGTCTCCCGGAGATCCTGTGGGGTCCGTCCCGTGGTCCGCGGATCCGGACGTGTCGGGACGATCATGGCACGACGACTGCCGACAGCACGGAGGACGCGGACGCCCCGGCCAGGGCCAACGCCTCGTCGGGCGTGACGGCGAGCAGCACGGGCGGGGCGGTCTCGGAGCCGCTCCCGCCGAGGCCGACGAGTCCACCCCCGGCCGCGTCGGGGGGCGACGGCGGGGCGGGCAGGACCAGGGCGCCTGCCGCGACACGGGTGCCGTCACCGCCCTCGGCCGTCGCGGCGATGACGTCGACGCGCAGCCCGGGGGAGAGCATCGCGGCGGCGGCCTCGTCGGCGAGGCGGACGGCGGCGACGACGGTGCCCGGTGGTCCTCGGCCGTCGTCGTCGACGAGCACGCCCGGCACGAGCGGGCTGCCGGAGGTGAGGTCGACGGCGAGCGCCCGGTCGACGACGTCGGCCGTGGTGGTCGGGGCCTCGTCGGGCGCGACGGTGACGGGCACGTGCCGGACCGTCACGTCGGCGGACCCGACGCGGCTGCCGGCGGTGAGCGCGTGCGCGGCGACGACCACGGGGACCGTCGGGGCGGGGTCCGGGTCGAGCGTCGTGAGGACGCCGTGCACCGCGACCGCCACGAGCAGGGCGGCGGCCACGAACCGTGCGCGCCACAGCACGATCCGCCAGCGCAGGGCCAGGGGTGGTCGGCGGCGGGCGAGCGGGGGCGGTCGGTCGGCCGCGCGGGAGGGCGACGGACGCGTCGAGGCAGGGCGGGAGGAGGTCACTCCCCGGACGCTAGGCAGCCCTGCGCGTCAGCGATGCGAGGTCTGCCCACGAGGGGGACGAGCGATCGGTAGGCGAACCTGTGGACGGCTCGAGCCGCCGTCAGGCGGAGGCGGCGGGTGCGGCCTTCGTGGCGGACGTCCCGCTGGACGAGGTCGTCGAGCCGCTCGACGTGGACGTCGAGGAGGTCGACGAGGTCGAGGACGTGGACGTGGTCGAAGTCGTCGACGAGCTCGACGACTTCGACC
>NZ_BIMR01000287.1 GCF_004306155.1 Cellulomonas biazotea | reverse complement strand
GTGTGGCGCGGGGCGGCGCCCGACGAGCCGCCGCAGCGCGTGCCCGCCCTGGTCGGCCCCGGGCGGGCCGCCGTCGTGCACGCGCAGGACGCCGCGGTCGCCGACCGGCCGATGTGGTGGCAGCGGACCGACGTCGCCGCGGTCGTGCCGGGCACGGCCCGGACGGCGCAGGTGCTCGACCTGCCGCTCGTCGAGGACCTCGCGGCGGGGGAGGTGTCGGGCGCGGGGGAGACCGTCGACGTGCCGCCCGAGGCCCTCGCGCTGCTGCCGGGCGCACCCACGACGTGGGTCGAGCACGAGGACCTCACGGTCGACGGCGCACCGGTCGACTGGTGGGTCGAGGGCGACGGGCCGGGTGCGGTGGTGCACGCGGTGCACGTCGCGGGGCTCGCGGCCGGGCTCGCGCAGGCGGCGGGGCGCTGGGGTGCGCGCTACGCGGTCGAGGCCGTGCTCGCCGACCCGTCACGCGCCGCCGAGGCGCTGCTCGACGACGTCGCGGACGGCTGACCTCCGCCGGTCGGACGCCGACGACCCAGCCGAGCGCAGGCGTCGACGACGTCCCGGACGGCTGACGTCCGCCCGTCAGACCCCGACGGGCGTCGCGAGCGCGGTGGCCGTCGCCAGGGCCTCGGGGATGGCCGCGAGGTGCACGTGCGCGACCTCGATCGGCTCGAACCCGGCGGCCACGACGGCGGCGGTGTCGTTCTCCTCGTGCGCGAGGACCGCGGCGAGGACGGGGCCCAGGGGACCGGTCTGGTCGGTGAGCGCGCTCGCGATGGCGTCGGACACGCCGGACCGCTCGATGACCGACTCGATCGACAGGCGCAGGTGCGACGCGACGGCGGAGAGCATCCCGACGGTGTACCCGGCGTCCGTCCCGGTGAGGCGGGCGCACGTGAGCGCACGCGTCAGGACCGACCACAGCGGGCCGACGGCGGCCGTGCGGGCGTCGACGAGCGACGCCATGGCGAGCGCGCCGAGCTGGCGGGGACCGACGAGGACGACGGCCTGCCGCACGGAGTCGATGTGCCGGCGCAGGCCGCTCGCGGACGAGTTCACGAGGTGCAGGACGCGCATCGTCAGCTCGGGGTCCGACTCGACGACGTGCACGACGGCGGCCTGGTCGGGGTACTCCTCGGACAGCAGCCGGACGAGCTCGAAGCACTGCACCTCGCCCGCGGAGAGCTGGCGGCCCGAGTCGGAGCGGTGCCGCTCGAACATGGGGCCCTGCAGCAGGTCCGCACCGGCGGACAGCGCGGCGTGGATCCGGTCGCGGGAGTCGGCACGCTCCGCGATGACGTGCGCACCGGCGCCGTGCACGCGGGCGACCAGCGCGTCGAGGTCGTCGAGGTGCTCGGCGACGTCGATCTTCACGTAGTCGACGACGGTGAGGAGCTCGTCGTGCGCCGCGAGACCGGTGTAGTCGCCGAGCGCGAGGCCGTAGCCGAGCTGCTTGAGCGCGGCGGCCTGGTCGACGGCACCGTCGTGGAACGACATGCGCTCGGGGATCTCGACGACGACGCCGCCGCCCGCGGGCGGCAGGTCGTAGCCGCCCATCATGACGCGCGTCGTGGCGCGCAGGATGAGGAGCTTGTCGCCGGCCAGCAGGTCGGGGTCGAGGATGCGGTACTGCGCCTCGACGAGGTGCTCGACGCGGCTCTCCGGCTCGGTGGAGCCGTCGGGTGCCATGACGGACGCGCGGACGGCGTAGCCGAAGACCGAGCGGTCGGGGTGCACGATGGGCTGGCGGTGGACGACCGCGGACCCGACGCGTGTGCTCGGGTGGTCCAGATCGTGCATCGGATGGCCTCCAGGTGCGGTGCAGTGCTGCTGGTCCACCTATCGGCAGCGGGCGGCGCTTCCTGAGGGCAAGCGGCCCACGGGCCGCGGACGGACGAACGGCAGACGGCGGCCGGACGTCGGGCGGACGGCGGCCAGACGGCGCCGGACCGGGGGCAGACGGGGCGGGTCAGCCGACCGGTGCGCGCAGCGGCCAGTCCTCCTCGAGGACCGACTGGACGGCACGGCCGCGGGCGCGGTCGACCAGCACGGGCGCGAGCAGGTTCGCGGTCGGCGGGGCCTCGCCGGCACCGGGGTGCACGACGACGAGCACGACGACGTCGTCCGGGTCGGTGCCGTCCCCGAGGGCGCCCGCGTCGATGCGCGGACGGTAGTCGGGGAAGTACAGCGCGGGGCTGACGACGAAGAGCCGGACCTCCCGGGCGGCGTCGCCGCCGTCGACGGAACGCAGCGCGAACAGCACGCCGGTGTCGTCGAGGGCCTCGAGGACGTACTCGGTGCGGCCGGGCAGGCCGGGCAGGGCGGTGACGAGGCGCAGCTCGGTGGGGACGTCGAGGACGACGCCGCCTGCGGCGACCGGCACGGTCGTGGGTGCGATGTTCATCGGAGGAAGTCCATCAGGCTGGGCTGGAGGACCTTCGCCGCCGCGCCGAGCGCGCCGTTGTAGGCGACCTCCTGCATCTGGATGTCGAGGATGGTCTGGGCGAGGTCGATGTCCTCGATCCCGGACAGCTGCGTCTTCGTGGTGAGCTGGTTGCCGACGATCGCCGTCTGCGCGGAGCCGACCTGGTTCTGCCGGGCGCCCGCCGACGACAGCTCGGTGAGCATCGCCTCCATGCGGGCGTCGATGTCGTTGAGGCGCGAGGTCGGGTCGCCGCCCGCGCGCAGGATCCCGGCGACCTCGTCGAGGAGCGCGAACACCGAGGTGTCCCCGTCGCCGAACACCGCGGAGCCGTCGGCGTCGACCCGCACGGTCGTCGCGTCGCTGACGCGGCGCTCGACCGACGACCCGGCGACGCCGTGCCACGCGTACTTCACGGCCGGCGGGTCCAGGGGGTTCGCCCCCGGGTCGAACGCGAAGCCCGCGTCCGAGGTGCCGGCGAAGACCGTGCGACCGGAGTAGCTCGCGTTCGCCTGGTCCATGATCGTGGCGCGCACGCCCTCGATGTCGGCGGCGAGCGCGTCGCGGGAGGACTGGCCGAGGCCGCCGTTCCCGCCCTGGATGGTGAGGTCGCGGGCGCGGCGCATGGCCGTGAGCGACGCCTGGAGCGCCGAGTCGACGGTCGTGAGCCACGAGTCGCCGTCGGTCGCGTTGCGCGAGTACTGCGTGAGCGCGCGCTGCTCGCCGCGCAGCCGCAGCACGTCAGACGCCCCCGCGGGGTCGTCCGACGGCACGGTGATCTTCTTGCCGCTGGAGAGCTGGGCCTGCAGGTCGGCCATGGCCGTGAGGTTGCCCTGCAGGTTCGACAGCGTCTGCCGCTGCACGGTCAGGTGGGTCACCCGGGGGATCATCGCGTCATCACCTTCCGACGAGGCCGGTCCTGTTGATGAGGGTGTCGAGCATCTCGTCGACGGCGGTCAGGACGCGCGCGGCGCCCTCGTACGCACGCTGGAACGCCAGCATGTTGATGGTCTCCTCGTCGGTGTCGACGCTCGTCGCGGCCAGCTGCTGCTGCTCCGCGGTGGCGCGGGCCGACTCGGCGACCTTGGCGCGGGAGGTGGCGCTCGCGGTCCGGACGCCGAGGTCGACGACCGTGGCGGACCACAGGGCGTCGGGGCCGCCGGCGGCCTTCTTGAGGTCGGCGATGGCGCTGCCGACCGAGCCGTCGAGGGGACCGCCGCCGACGGCACCGACGGCGACGTCGGCGGGGTTCGTGATCGCCACGGTGAGGCCGAGGGCCTTGGGCTGCCCGGCGGTGAAGCTCCAGAAGGCGCCGCCCGCCGCGCCGCCGGTGGTGACGGCGGTGGTGTGCAGGGCGTTGACCTTCGTCGCGAGCGAGTCGGCGACCGCGTCGTAGCTCTTCGCGGCCTCGGCGAGCGCACCGCCGGTGCCGGAGGCGTTCGGGGGGGCGAGCACGGACAGCAGCCCGGCGACGCGGCCGCCGTCGAGCCCGGCGCTCTGCGTGGGCCGCTCGGCCCACACGACGGTGACCGGCTGGCCGGGGGTGACGGCGTCGCCGGTGGCCTGCGCGAAGGACGCGGCGCCCTGCACGGCGAGCGCGTGGGTGCGGCCGCCGGAGACGAGCGCGTTGCCGCCGACGAGGACGTCGACCTGGCCGTTCTCGCGGGTCGTGGCGCTGGCACCGACGAGCGACGCGAGGTTGGTGATGAGCAGGTCGCGCTGGTCCTTGAGCTCGTTGGCGGTGCCGCCCGAGTTGGTGATCTCGAGGATCCGCGCGTTGAGGTCGGCGACGCCGGCCGCGGTGGTGTTCACCTGCTCGACGAGCGAGACCGTGGTGGTGCGGGCCTGCGTCCACTGCGTCTGCGTCGCGGTGTAGAGGCTCGCGAGACGGTCGGCGACGGCCTGCGAGTCCTGCAGGACGACCGCGCGGGCGGCGTCCTTGTTCGGGGTGTTCGACAGGTCGGACCAGGCGCCCCACATGGACGCGAGCTGGCTCGCGAAGCCGGTCTCACCGGGCTCGCCGAGGCTCGTCTCGAGCGTCGACAGCGCGCCGGCGCGGGCCGAGAGGTAGGACGCGCCCGCGGTCTGGGTGCGCACGCGCAGGTCGAGGAACACGTCGCCGAGCCGCTCGATGCCCGTGACGCGGACGCCCTCGCCGGGTCCGTGGGACACGGAGAACATCGAGGGGACGGTCGCGGCGGGCAGCGCGGACATGGACGCGCGCTGGCGCGTGTAGCCGACGGTGTTGGCGTTGGCGACGTTCTGGCCGGCGACGTCCAGGGCCTGGCGCTGGGCGATCAGCGAGCTCAGCGCGGTGCCGAGGCCGGAGAAGGTGCTCATGCGGTGGGGGTCTCCTCAGAAGGTCCGGTCGACGAGCTGCGCGGCGTGGCTGGTCGCCGCGGTCGCGCCCGTGCCGGTGTAGGTGTGGACGTCCTGGAGCGTCGCGAGGGTCTCCTGGGTGGCGCGGTGGGAGAGCGTGAGCAGCTCCCGGTTGCCGTCGGAGAGCTGGGCGATCTCGGTCGCGAGGGACGTGAAGGCGTCGCGGTGCGCGCGCAGCAGGTCGTCCCAGGGGGCGGGTGCGGCGGCGGCGATCTGCGCGAGGCTGGACTCGGCGGGCAGGCCCAGGGTGACGGCGGCGAGCTCGGCGGCGAGGGCACGGCCGAGCTCGGCGGTGCGGATCTCGTCGAGCACGGTCTCGACCTCGCGCGTGGCGTGCGCGAGCCAGCGGGAGCGCCCGCTCGTCAGGATGAGCTGCTCCTCCTCGAGCTTGAACAGCAGGAGCTCGAGCAGGTTGCGCTGCTGCCACAGCGCGTCGGAGAGCCCGTTGAGGGGCATCGTCAGTCCTCCACTCTCCCGGGCGAGGTCATTCCCGCCGGGCGTCTGGTCCTTCCATCGGCCGGGCTCGGGTGATTGTGACGATTTCGCGGCAGATTCGACGAACAGCCGTGGGAGCGCTGTCACAGGGGCGGTCATCGAAGCGCTTCTTCGCGGGCCCCGTCCGGTGCGTCGGGATGCGTCCGAAAACTCCACAGCGCGCTCTCAGGTGTGACGCACATCACATATCTGACCTGGGCAAACGTCCACATGAATCGTTTCCCCAGCATGGCGCGGGTCTTTGCCGCGGGCAGCCGACCTGGGCAGGCGTCCAGTCATCGCCGTGGGCCATCCCATGACTCAAGGCAGGCGTCCTGTGGTCCGAACGAGTGGAGGTGACCAGAACCACTCAGGCGACCGACGAGCTCGTCGTCACCCACCTCCCCCTCGTCGGGTACGCGGTCAGCGAGATGCTCCACCGCGTCCCGCCGACCGTGTCGCGGGACGAGCTCGCCTCGGCCGGCAGCCTCGCCCTCGTCCTCGCCGCCCAGGCGTACGACCCGGAGACCGGCGTGCCGTTCGCCCGCTACGCCTCGCTGCGCATCCGCGGCGCCCTGGTCGACGAGCTCCGGTCCATGGACTGGGCCTCCCGCGGCGCCCGGCAGCGCGTCCGCGAGCTGGCCGCCACCACCGAGCGGCTCACCGCCGCCCTGCGTCGCAAGCCCACCCGCGACGAGCTCGCCGGCGCCATGGGCGTCGAGGTGCGCGCCGTCGACGACGCCCTGCGCGACGCCGAGCGCCGCGTCCTGTCGATGGACGCCACCGAGGGCACCGCCGCCGTCCTCGTCGTCGACGGCGAGCCCACGCCCGAGGAGAGCCTGCTCGCCGACGAGCGCCACCGCTGGATGCGCGCCGCCGTCGAGACGCTGCCCGACCGCCTGCGCACCGTCGTCGAGGGCCTGTTCCTCCAGGACCGGTCCGTCGCCGACCTCGCCGCCGAGCTCGGCGTCACCCAGTCGCGGATCAGCCAGCTCCGGACCGAGGCGCTCACGCTGCTCCGCGACGGCATGAACGCGGGCCTCGACCCCGACCTCGTGCCCGCGCCCGCGCGCGCCGACGGTGTCGCCGAGCGCCGCCGCCAGTCCTACTTCGCCGCCGTCGCCGCCCGCGCGGCGCTCGTCACGTCGATCCCCACCGGGGACCGCCTGACGTCCCTCCCGCACCAGCGCGGCGTCACCGTCGCCGCCGACGGGACCCCCAGCCTGGCCCGGCCGCGCGGCGCCTGACGCCCCGGCCGGCCGGAGTCGCCGGACCGCCCGGGACCTCGCCGGAAACTTCTTCGACGGAATCCCTCAGGCCTGGCGACGACAGCCGATGTGAAGGGTGCGCCCACGGATGGGCCACCTCGACCCGACTCAAGGAGGAAGAGAACGATGGGTCTCTCGATCAACCAGAACATCGCCGCGGTCAACTCGTACCGCAACCTCTCGAACACGCAGAACGACCTGAGCAAGTCGCTCGAGAAGCTCTCGTCGGGCTTCCGCATCAACCGTGCGGCCGACGACGCGGCCGGTCTGGCCATCTCCGAGGGTCTGCGCTCGCAGGTCGGTGGCCTCAAGGTCGCCGCCCGCAACGCCCAGGACGGCATCTCGGTCGTGCAGACCGCTGAGGGTGCCCTCACGGAGACGCACGCGATCCTGCAGCGTCTGCGTGACCTGAGCGTCCAGGGCGCCAACGACTCGAACAACGACAAGGCGCGCGCCAACATCAAGACCGAGGCGGACAGCCTGGTCAAGGAGCTCGGCCGCATCGGCGAGTCGACCAACTTCAACGGCACGAAGCTGCTCGACGGCTCCGCCGGCACGCTCCACTTCCAGGTGGGTGCCGACGGCGACGCCAACAGCCGCATCTCGGTCGACCTGTCCGGCGCCAACGTCAAGTCGATCGCCGACCAGCTCGGTGCGGCGACGACCGGCTCCACCATGGACGTCGTCACCCCGACGCTCGCGGCGGGCAACTTCACGTTCACCACGCGTGAGACCGTCGGCGGCAACAACGTCGACACGACCGTCACGACGGCCAACCTCGGTGCTGCCGGCACCTTCAAGACGGTCGACGACCTGGCCGCCGCGCTGAACAAGGACGCGAACTTCTCGAAGAACCTCGCGGCCTCGGTCAACAAGGACAACCAGCTCGTCGTGACGGCCAAGGACGGCGCGGCGGTCTACGGCGGCAACACGGCCGGCACGCACGCCTCGGCGGGCACCGGTGCGGCTGCCTCCGTGGCGCTGGTCCCGGGCACCACCGGTCTGGACTTCAGCACGGCGGACGCCGCGCAGACCTCCATCGGCCGGATCGACGCGCAGATCGAGGCCGTCTCGACCGCTCGCGCCGGTCTCGGTGCCATGCAGAACCGCTTCGAGCACACGATCAAGAACATCAACGTCTCGGTCGAGAACCTGTCGGCGTCGGAGTCCCGGATCCGCGACACCGACATGGCGTCGGAGATGGTCTCGTTCACGCGGGCCCAGATCCTCTCGCAGGCCGGCACCGCGATGCTCGCGCAGGCCAACCAGATCCCCCAGGGCGTCCTGTCCCTCCTGCGGTGATCCCCCCGGTGACCACCCCCCGACCGGGGACGGCCACCACCTGAGCGCTCCGGTGGCGGGCGGCCGACCAGCCGCCCGCC
>NZ_BIMR01000286.1 GCF_004306155.1 Cellulomonas biazotea | reverse complement strand
GCGCTCGAGCGCCGTGTGCACGTCCTCGTCGTCGGGCGCCGGGCCGAACGCCCCCGACGCCACGTCGGCACGCAGCCGCTCGAGCGCGTCGACCATGCCCGTGAGCTCGTCGTCCGTGAGCAGGCCCGCACCCCGCAGGACGCGCGCGTGCGCCACCGACCCGGAGATGTCGTGGTCCGCCAGCCGCCAGTCGAAGTGCGTCGAGCGCGACAGGTCGGCGAGCGCGGCGGCCGGCCCGGAGGCGAACCGGCCGCCCCACAGGGCGAGCGGGGCCTGCTCGTCAGGCATCTCCGATACCGCCCTGCGAGCCGAGGTCCTCGGCGTTGCCGAACCGCACGTCGCGCGCGGCGGCGAGCTTGGAGGACAGGCCGTAGATCTCGATGAAGCCCTTCGCGGCCGACTGGTCGAACGTGTCGCCCGTGTCGTAGGTCGCGAGGTTGAAGTCGTACAGCGACGCGTCGGAACGGCGGCCCGACACGGTCGCGCGGCCGCCGTGCAGCACGAGCCGCACGTCGCCCGAGACGTAGCGCTGCGTGTCGTCGACGAACACGTCGAGCGACTTCTTCAGCGGGGAGAACCACTGGCCGTCGTACACGAGCTCCGTCCAGCGCTGCTCGACGCCGCGCTTGAACCGGGCCTGCTCACGCTCGACCGTGACGTTCTCGAGCTCCTGGTGGGCGGCGATGAGGGCGATCGCGCCCGGCGCCTCGTACACCTCGCGCGACTTGATGCCGACGAGGCGGTCCTCGACGATGTCGATCCGGCCGACGCCCTGGGCGCCCGCGCGGCGGTTCATCTCCTGGATCGCCTGCAGCGGGGTCACCGGGACGCCGTCGAGCGCGACCGGGATGCCGGCCTCGAACGTGATGACGACCTCGTCGGCGACCGGCGGGAACGTCGGGTCGTCGGTGTAGGTGTAGACGTCCTTCGTCGGGGCGTTCCAGATGTCCTCGAGGAAGCCGGTCTCGACGGCGCGGCCCCACACGTTCTGGTCGATCGAGAACGGGTTGTGCTTGGTGGTCGCGATCGGGAGCTGGTGCTTCTCCGCGAAGTCGATGGCCTTGTCGCGCGTGAGCGCGAGGTCGCGGACCGGCGCGAGGCACGTGAGGTCGGGCGCGAGCGAGGTGATGCCGACCTCGAAGCGGACCTGGTCGTTGCCCTTGCCGGTGCAGCCGTGGGCGACGGTCGTCGCGCCGAACTGGCGTGCGGCGCGCACGAGGTGCTTGACGATGACCGGCCGCGACAGCGCGGAGACCAGCGGGTAGCGGTCGAGGTAGAGGCCGTTCGCCTTGAGCGCGGGCATGCAGTACTCGCTCGCGAACTCGTCGCGGGCGTCGGCGACGTACGCCTCGACGGCGCCGCAGTCGAGGGCACGCCGGCGGATGACCTCGAGGTCCTCGCCGCCCTGGCCGACGTCGACGGCGACCGCGATCACCTCGGCGCCGGTGGCCTCGGCGATCCAGCCGATGCCGACGGACGTGTCCAGGCCGCCGGAGTACGCGAGGACGACACGCTCAGTCATGGAACTTCTCTCTTCTCAGGGGGTTCGGGTCGGGGAGGTCGAAGGTCAGTCGGCGGGGCGCGAGCGCGCCGCCGGGTCGGGCCGCGCGTCCGTCGCGAGCGCGAGGAAGCGGGCCGCGAGCGCCGCACCGGCGGCTGCGGGGCTCGGTGCGTCCTCGCCCTCGCGGGCGATGACGAGCACCGTGTCGTCCCCCGCGATCGTGCCGAGGACGGCAGGCAGGACGGAGTGGTCGATCGCGGAGGCGAGGAACTGCGCGGCGCCCGGCGGGGTGCGCAGGACGACGAGGTTGCCCGACGCCTCGGCGGTGACGAGGAGCTCGGCGCACAACCGCGCGAGCCGGGCGGCCAGCATCTCCTCGTCGGGGCCGGGCGCGGTCGTGCGCAGGCCCCCCTCGGCGGGCACCGCGTACGCGAGCGCGCCCGACGGCGTGCGGACCTTGACGGCCCGCAGCTCGACGAGGTCGCGCGACAGCGTCGCCTGCGTCACGGACACGCCCTCCGCGGCGAGGAGCTCGGCGAGCTGCTGCTGCGAGTGGACGGTGCCGCGCGTGAGGAGCGCCGTGACGAGGGCCTGCCGGGCGGCCTTCGTCGCGGGCACCGTCGCGGGTCCGGACGCGACGCTCACGACCGCTCCAGCAGCCAGGTCAGGAGCGCCTTCTGCGCGTGCAGGCGGAACTCGGCCTCGTCCCAGACGACCGCCTGCGGGCCGTCGAGGACCTCCGCGGTGATCTCCTTGCCGCGGTACGCGGGCAGGCAGTGAAGGACGAGCGCGTCGGGCGCGGCGAGGGCCATCGCGGCGGCGTCCACGCGGAACGGGACGAACGGCGTCTCGCGCGCGTCGGCCTCGCCCTCCTGGCCCATCGACACCCACGTGTCGGTCGCGACGACGTCCGCGCCGGTCACGGCCTCCGCGAGGGAGCCGACGACGGTGACCGACCCGCCGGTGCGCGCGGCGACCGCAGTCGCGTCCGCGACGACCTGCGGGTCGGGCGGGTAGCCGTCCGGCGTCCCGACCCGCACGTGCAGGCCCGCGGTCGCGCCGCCGAGCAGGTAGGAGTGCGCCATGTTGTTCGCGCCGTCGCCGACGTAGGCGAGCGTGAGGCCCGCCAGGCGTCCCACGCCGCCGCGGTGCAGCGCGACCGTCGCGAGGTCGGCGAGGACCTGGCACGGGTGGAACAGGTCGGTGAGCGCGTTGACCACGGGGACCCCGCCGAACTGCGCCATCTGCTCGAGCCGCTCCTGCTGGTACGTGCGCCACACCACGGCCGCGACCTGGCGGCCGAGCACGCGGGCGGTGTCGGCGACCGACTCCCGCACGCCGATCTGCGCGAGCGAGCCCTCGACGAGCAGCGGGTAGCCGCCGAGCTCCGCGATGCCCGTCGTGAAGGAGACCTGCGTGCGCAGCGTCGGCTTGTCGAAGATCACCGCGACCGCACGCGGCCCGACGAGCGGGCGCCGGACGTACCGGTCGTCGCGGAACGCGAGCGCGAGCTCGAGGACCTCGCGCTGCTCGGCGGGGCTGAGGTCGTCGTCCCGCAGGAAGTGCCGGGTCACGCGTCCACCCCCACGTCCGCCGGGAG
Source organism: Cellulomonas biazotea (assembly GCF_004306155.1). Taxonomy (GTDB): domain Bacteria; phylum Actinomycetota; class Actinomycetes; order Actinomycetales; family Cellulomonadaceae; genus Cellulomonas; species Cellulomonas biazotea. Next base: position 4,255 of record NZ_BIMR01000286.1, on the reverse strand, counting down.
GGCGCCGAGGAACTCGACGAACGTCGCGGCCTGCTCGTCGGTGAGGACGAACGGCGGCGCGAGGCGGATCGTCGTGGGCGTGCAGGGGTTGACGACGAAGCCAGCGTCGAGGGCCAGCGACGCGACCTGCGGGGCGACCGGGCGGGTCAGCTCGACCGCGATCAGCAGGCCCTCGCCGCGCACGGCGTCGACGAGCGGGTGACCGAGGCCTGCGACGCGGTCGCGCAGCGTCGCACCCGTCCGCGTGACGTGGGCGAGCAGGTCGTCGCGCTCGATGACGGCGATCGTCGCGAGCGCGGCGGCCGCCGCCACGGGGTTGCCGCCGAACGTCGTGCCGTGCTGGCCACGGCCGAGCAGCGTCGCCGTGCGCTCCCCGAACGCGACGAGCGCGCCGACCGGGAAGCCGCCGCCGAGCCCCTTCGCGAGCGTGACGGCGTCGGGCACGATGCCGCCGCCGACGTGCGGCAGGTGGTGCGCCATCCAGGTTCCGGTCCGGCCCATGCCGGTCTGCACCTCGTCGAGGATCAGCAGCGCGCCGTGCTCCGACGTCAGGCGACGCGCGAGCGCCAGGTAGCCCGGGGGCAGGGGGCGCACACCGGCCTCGCCTTGGATCGGCTCGACGAACAGCGCCGCGACCCGCTCCCCCGCGCCGTCCGCGAACGCCGCCTCAAGGGCGGCGGTGTCGCCGAACGGCAGGAACTCGACGCCGCCGGGCAGCGGCTCGAACGGCTCCCGGTACGCGGCCTTGTGGGTGAGCGCGAGCGCACCCATCGACCGGCCGTGGAACGCCCCCTCGAGCGCGAGGACCCGCGGGCGGTCGGCGCCGCCGTTGCGCCGTGCGAGCTTGAACGCGGCCTCGTTCGCCTCCGTGCCGGAGTTCGTCAGGAAGACCCGCGACCCCTCGGGTGCCTGCGCGAGCTCGAGCAGGCGCTCGGCGAACGCGATCTGCGTCGGGCTCGCGAAGAAGTTCGAGATGTGGCCGAGCGTGCCCAGCTGGGCGCTGATGGCAGCCGTGAGCGTCGGGTGGGCGTGGCCGAGGGAGTTGACCGCGATGCCCCCGAGCAGGTCCAGGTACCGGCGGCCGTCCGCGTCCCACACGTACGGGCCCTCACCGCGCACCAGGACGCGCTGCGGCGCACCGAACGTGTCCATGACGGCGTGCGTGTACCGCTCGGTCCACTGTGCGACCGAGCCGTCGGTCACCGGGACCGGCAGGGACGCGTCGGGGGCGGTCGCCGCCCGGTGCCGCCCGGCGGCGGGCGTGACGTCGGTGCTCATGGGTGGACCTCCGGGGCGGGCCGGACGGCCGGCACGGGCGCGGTGAACGGGGCGTCGGCGGGCTCCTCGTCGGGCAGCACCATCGTGCCGATGCCGTCCGACGTGAAGACCTCGACGAGGATCGAGTGCGGCGCGCGGCCGTCGATGACGTGCGCGCGGCCGACACCACCCTCGACCGCACGCCAGCAGGCCTCCATCTTGGGGCGCATGCCCGCGTCGAGCGTCGGCAGCAGCTCCGCGAGCTCGCGCGCGCGCAGGCGCCGGACCAGCGACGACCTGTCGGGCCAGCTCGTGTAGAGCCCCTCGACGTCCGTCAGCACGATGAGCTTGCGCGCACCGAGCGCGACCGCGAGCGCGGCCGCCGCAGTGTCGGCGTTGACGTTGAGCACCTGCGTCGGGTCGTCGAGGTCGGGCGCGACCGTCGAGACGACGGGGATGCGGCCCGCGTCGAGCAGGTCCTGGACCGCACCCGGGTTGACGTGCACGACGTCACCGACCAGGCCGATGTCGACGTGCTCGCCGTCGACGACCGCGGTCCGGCGCCGCGCCTGGAACAGGCCGCCGTCCTCGCCCGACAGGCCCACCGCGTGCGGGCCGTGCGCATTGAGCAGGCCGACGAGCTCACGCGACACCTGACCGGTGAGGACCATGCGGACGACGTCCATCGCCTCGGGCGTCGTCACGCGCAGGCCGCCGCGGAACTCCGACTCGATGCCGAGCCGGTCGAGCATCGCGTTGATCTGCGGGCCGCCGCCGTGCACGACGACCGGCCGCAGGCCGACCTGGTGCAGGAACACCATGTCCTGCGCGAACGCGCGCTTGAGGTCCTCGTCGATCATCGCGTTGCCGCCGTACTTCACGACGACGAGCGCGCCGTTGAACTTCTGCAGCCACGGCAGGGCCTCGATGAGGACCTCGGCCTTCTGGTCGGCGCGCAGGTCGGTGCGGGTGTCGAAGACGAAGTCGCCGGGGTGGCCGCTCATGTGGAGTACGCGCTGTTCTCGTGGACGTAGTCGTGCGTGAGGTCGTTGGTCCAGACGGTCGCGACCTCGGTGCCGGCGTGCAGGTCGATGAGGACGTGCACCTCCCGGGCGGCTGCGAGGTCGACGTCGGTCCGGGGGGCGTGCGCGCCGCCGGCGCGGCAGACCTGGACGCCGTTGATCGTCACGTCGAGGAGCTCGGGGTCGAACGCGGCGACGGACTCCGGGACGGTCCCGACCTGCGCGAGCACGCGTCCCCAGTTGGGGTCGTTGCCGAACATCGCGGCCTTGAACAGGTTGGACCGCGTGACGGCCCGCGCGACGGCCACGGCGGCGTCCTCGGTCTCGGCGTTGGTGACGGTCACGGCGATGTCGTGCGTGGCGCCCTCGGCGTCGGCGACGAGCGCGCGGGCGAGCTGACCGCAGACCGCGGTCAGCGCGGCGGTGAACCCGGCGGGGTCGGGGCGGGCCCCGCTCGCCCCGGACACGAGCAGCGTCACCGTGTCGGACGTCGACATGCAGCCGTCGGAGTCGACCCGGTCGAACGTCTGCCGGGTGGCCTCGCGCAGCGCGGCCTCCGCGACGTCGATCTCGATCTCCGCGTCCGTCGTGAGGACGCACAGCATGGTCGCGAGGCCGGGCGCGAGCATGCCCGCACCCTTGGCCATGCCGCCGACGGTGAACGTGCCGAAGTCCCCCGGGATCGTCACGTGCGCGGTCTTGGCGACGGTGTCGGTCGTCATGATCGCGGTGGCCGCGGCGGGCCCGCCGTCGGCGGCGAGCTCGGCGGCCGCGACGTCGACTCCCGCGAGCAGCGTCTCGATGGGCAGCCGCTCGCCGATGAGACCGGTCGAGCACACGACGACGTCGCCCGCGGAGACGGCCAGCGCGTCGGCGACCTTCTCCGCCGTGCGGTGCACGTCCTCGAACCCGGCGGGTCCGGTGCAGACGTTCGCACCGCCGGAGTTCAGCACGACCGCGGACACGACGCCGTCCGAGACGACCTGCCGCGACCACACGACGGGGGCGCCGACGACACGGTTGGTCGTGAACACCGCGGTGCCGACGCGGCTCGGGCCGTCGTTGACGACGAGCGCGAGGTCGGGGCGGCCCGACGCCTTGAGCCCGGCGGTGATGCCGGCGGCGCGGAAGCCCGCGGGGGCGGTGACGCCCGGGGAGGGCGTCTCGGGGGCGAGGTCGGCGAGCTGGCTCATCAGGGAGCGACTCCGTCCGTGGGGAGGCCGAGCGTCTCGGGGAGGCCGAGCGCGAGGTTGAGCGACTGCAGGGCGCCACCGGCGGTGCCCTTGACGAGGTTGTCGATCGCGGTGACGGTGACGACCCGTCCGGCGCGCGCGTCGACCGCGACCTGCACGAGCGCGGTGTTCGCCCCCAGGGTCGCAGCCGTCGTGGGCCACTGCCCCTCGGGGAGCAGGTGGACGAAGGGCTCGTCCGCGTAGGCGGCTTCCCACGCGGCGCGCACGGCGGCGGGGTCGGTGCCCTCGACGAGCCGCGCGGTCGCCGTGGCGAGGATGCCTCGCGACATCGGGACGAGCGTCGGCGTGAAGGAGATCGTCACGTCGGGTGCGCCCGCGGACCGCAGGTTCTGCGCGATCTCCGGGATGTGCCGGTGGGTGCCGCCGACGGCGTAGGGCTGCGCGGAGCCGAGCGCCTCGCTCGCGAGCAGGTGGGTCTTGAGGGTGCGTCCGGCGCCCGAGTAGCCGTTGGCGAGGACCGCGACGACGTCGAGCGGCTCGACGACGCCCGCGGAGATCCCCGGCTGGAGGCCGAGGGTGACGGCGGTGACGTTGCAGCCGGGCACGGCGATGCGGCGCGCGGCGGCGAGCTCGGCACGTTGTGCGGCGGCGGTGGTCTCCCCCGCGTGCAGCAGCTCGGGCAGGCCGTACGGCCACGTCCCGGCGTGGGCGCTGCCGTAATAGGCCTCCCAGGCACCGGCGTCGACGAGCCGGTGGTCCGCACCGAGGTCGACGACGACCGCG
>NZ_BIMR01000285.1 GCF_004306155.1 Cellulomonas biazotea | reverse complement strand
GCGGTCGAGCGCCCCGCCGACGCGTTCGACGGGGCGCCCGCCGCCGACGCGCTCGACCTGGCCCCTGCCGGGGTGCCCGGTGGGGACGCCGAGGGTGACCACCGCGCGGACGAGCCGGTCCACGCGGGTGCGTCGGTCGACGAGCCCGGTGCGGCGCCGCCCGTCGCGGCCGACGAGGGCCGGCCCGCGTCCTGACAGAACGGCCCTCGCGCCGCATGGGACCGTGGGGGGACCCGCCGTCGCCGGCCCTGCGCCCTCCGTCTCTCTCGGGGTGGCCTCAGGGGTGATCCGGGGGTATCCCCTATGTCCGGGGCGGTGCGGCGGGCCTACCGTGGGAGTCACGACGCCGGCCAGCAGGTCGGCGCCCGACGACCGCTGGAGCTGATGACGCGTGGAGGCATGGGCGCTCGCCCTCGTGGGGTCCCCCTGGGTCTTCGTCGTGCTCTACCTGCTCGCGACGATCGACGGGTTCTTCCCGCCGATCCCCAGCGAGTCGATCGTCATCGCGCTGGCGGCGCTCGCCATGTCGAGCGGTGAGCCGAACCTGCTGCTGGTCGTGCTCGTCGCCGCGGCGGGTGCGTTCACGGGTGACCAGATCGCCTACCAGATCGGCACGAAGGTCAAGGTCCGCGAGGTGCGGTTCCTGCGGTCGGCGCGCGCCCAGGCGGCCATCGACTGGGCCGAGCGGGCGCTCGAGCACCGCGGGGCGTCGTTCATCATCGCGGCGCGGTACATCCCGGTGGGGCGGGTCGCGGTGAACATGACCGCGGGGGCGCTGCACTACAGCCGGCGCCGGTTCTCCGGCCTGGCGGCGCTCGCGGCGATCACGTGGGGGATCTACTCGACGGCGATCGGGGTCGGGGCAGCGGCGTGGCTCGGGCACAACCCGATCCTCGCGGTGTGCGTCGGCGTCGTCGGCGGTGTGCTGCTGGGCGTCGCCATCGACTGGGTGCTGCGCCGCTACCACGCGATCGTCGACCGGCGCCGCGGCGGGCGTGCCGGGGTCGCGACGCCCGTCCCGCTGCGCGGTGTCGGGGCGACGGCGGCGTCGTCGCGTGCGGTCGCCGAGGACGACGCGGTCGCCTGAGGCGCCCTCGGGACCGGGGGCCGGCCGTCGGGTCACGGACTGCTCACGATCCGTGCGCGGCTGCTAACGATCCGGTTGCGACGGGGGCTTCGTGCCGGTGTGTGTGCCTACGCTGTGACTCGGGTCGACAGGGGAGTCGACATCTCCCCGCGACCCGCGTGGCCCCACGGCTGCCGTCGCGGGCCGACGCACCAGGGGGCACAGCAATGGCAGCGCGCGCACGTCTCGACCGACGACCGACCGGTGCTCCGGCCGGTCGTGCGGCCGGTGCGCGCGGACGGGTCGACGGTCGTCCCCGCGACCGGGTGACGGGTGCGGTCGCGGTGGTGCTCGCGGTCGTCGCCGGCATGGTCCTCGCGGCGTGCGCCGGGCCGCCGGAGGTCACGAACCAGCCCGACGCGCACGTCGCGATCCAGGCCGACTGCCTCGACGCCCGGGTCGTCCGCGACCTGGGTCTGGTCCCCGACGAGGGGGGCTCGGCGGAGCCGGCCGGGTCGGGCGCGGTCACGCCCGGGGGCGTCCCGGAGGACTTCGCACCCGTGAGCGTGCTCGTGTGCTCGGCGTCCGGCACGCTGCGGTCGGCGTCGGGCACGTGGGTCGCGGTGACCGAGAGCCGCCGCGAGGGCGACCTCGCGCCGCTCCTCGCGGCGCTGGAGCGGCCGTCGCAGGAGCCGACAGGAGCGTGCGAGGCGACCGCGGCGGTGCCGACCGTGCTGTGGCTCGTCGACGTGCTCGGGCGGGCCGTGCGGCCGGTGTGGCCGACCGACCGGTGCGGGGCGCCGGTCGCCGACGTCCACGAGGCGCTCGACGCGCTCGTCGAGACCGACACGACCGACTTCCCGGTCGAGCGCATCGTCCCGTCCGGGCCCCCGTCGGGGCGATGACGGCACGACGGACCCGCGCCCGCGGGCCGTGGCACCAACCGGGCGGGCGCGTCAGAGCTTGCGCAGGCGGACCCGCTCGACGGAGTGGTCGCTGCCCTTGGTGAGGACGAGCGTGGCGCGGCTGCGCGTCGGCAGGATGTTTTGCTCGAGGTTCGGGGCGTTGATGCTGTCCCAGATCCCCTCGGCACGCTCCACGGCCTCGTCGTCCGACAGCGACGCGTACCGGTGGAAGTACGACTCGGGCTGCGCGAACGCCGTCTCCCGCAGGCGCAGGAACCGGTCGACGTACCACTGCCGGATGTCGACGGTGCGGGCGTCGACGTAGATCGAGAAGTCGAAGAAGTCGCTCACCGCGAGGTTCGACGTGCCCTCCTGCGTCGGCCGGGCCGGCTGCAGCACGTTGAGGCCCTCGACGACCAGCACGTCCGGGCGGTTCACGACGACCTCACGCCCCGGGACGATGTCGTACGTCAGGTGGTCGTAGACGGGGGCGCGGACCTCGGGGCGGCCCGCCTTGACCTTCGACACGAACCGCAGCAGGGCGCGCCGGTCGTACGACTCGGGGAAGCCCTTGCGGTCCATGAGGCCGCGGCGCTCGAGCTCCGCGTTCGGGTACAGGAACCCGTCGGTCGTGATGAGCTGCACGCGGGGGGTCGCGGGCCACCGCGCGAGGAGCTCGCGCAGCAGGCGCGCCGTCGTCGACTTGCCGACCGCCACCGACCCGGCGACGCCGATGACGAACGGTGTCCCGCCGACGTCCTCGCGCAGGAACGTGCTGGACGCGGCGTGCAGGCCGCGCGTCGCCTCGATGTGCAGGTCGAGCAGGCGCGAGATCGGCCGGTAGATGGCGTCGACCTCCGCGAGGTCGATCGGGTCGCCGAGCCCGGCGAGGCGGTCGACGTCCGCGTCGGTGAGCGGCAGCGGCGTCGAGGCCGACAGGCGCCGCCAGGCGTCGCGGTCCAGGTCGACGTACGGCGTGGCCGGGGTGAGCGACGGTGGCACGGGGACGATTGTGCCGGACGTCGAGCCGCGCGGTGACCGTGACGCGGGCGACGTCCGCGGCAGCCCGTCCACGCGCGGGCGCCGGATAGACTCCGCGGCATGTGTGGAATCGTGGGCTACGTCGGATCCCAGACCGCGAGCAGCCGTCCGCTGGACGTCGTGCTCGAGGGCCTGCGGCGGCTCGAGTACCGGGGCTACGACTCCGCGGGCGTCGCGCTGGTCAGCCCCACGGGCGACCTCGGGACCGCCAAGAAGGCCGGCAAGCTGGCGAACCTGGTCGAGGAGCTGGACCTGCACCCGCTCGACGGCGCGACCGCCGCCATCGGGCACACGCGGTGGGCCACGCACGGCGCCCCGAACGACGTCAACGCGCACCCGCACGTCGCGGGCCGGCTCGCCCTCATCCACAACGGCATCGTCGAGAACTTCGCCGTGCTCAAGGCCGAGCTGCTCGCCGCGGGCGTCGAGTTCTCCTCCGAGACGGACACCGAGGTCGTCGCGCACCTCGTCGCCCGCGCCTACGAGAGCAGCCACGACCTGACGCAGGCGCTCACCGAGGTCGCCGGGACGCTGCACGGCACGTTCACGCTCCTCGCGGTGCACGCGGACGCGCCCGACGTCGTCGTCGGTGCCCGCCACGACTCGCCCCTCGTCGTCGGGCTCGGCGACGGGGAGAACTTCCTCGGCTCCGACGTCGCGGCGTTCATCGCCCACACGCGCGAGGCCCTCGAGCTCGGCCAGGACCAGGTCGTCACGATCACCCCGACGTCCGTGACGGTCACCGACTTCGACGGCAAGCCCGCGGACGCCCGCCGCTACACCGTGGACTGGGACGCCGCGGCCGCGGAGAAGGGCGGCTTCCGCTCCTTCATGGACAAGGAGATCCACGACCAGCCGCACGCCGTCGCCGACACGCTGCTCGGCCGGACCGACGCCCGCGGCCGCCTCGTCCTCGACGAGGTGCGCATCGACGAGGCCGTCCTGCGTGCGGTCGACAAGATCGTCGTCGTCGCGTGCGGCACCGCGGCCTACGCGGGGCACGTCGCCAAGTACGCGATCGAGCACTGGTGCCGGATCCCCGTCGAGGTCGAGCTCGCGCACGAGTTCCGGTACCGCGACCCGGTCGTCAACGAGCGCACGCTCGTCGTCGCGGTCTCGCAGTCGGGCGAGACGATGGACACCCTCATGGCCGTGCGGCACGCGCGCGAGCAGGGCGCGAAGGTCCTCGCGATCGTCAACACGCACGGCTCGACGATCCCGCGCGAGTCCGACGCCGTCCTCTACACGCACGCCGGGCCGGAGATCGCGGTCGCGTCGACCAAGGCGTTCCTCGCGCAGATCACCGCGGCGTACCTGCTGGGGCTCTACCTGGCCCAGCTGCGCGGCAACAAGTTCCCCGACGAGATCGCCGAGGTCCTCACCGAGCTGCGGGCCATGCCCGACAAGATCCAGCAGGTCATCGACCGTTCGGGCCGCGTCCGCGAGATCGCCCGGTGGATGGCCGACACGCAGTCGGTGCTGTTCCTCGGCCGCCACGTCGGCTTCCCGGTCGCGATGGAGGGCGCGCTCAAGCTCAAGGAGCTCGCGTACATCCACGCGGAGGGCTTCGCCGCGGGCGAGCTCAAGCACGGCCCGATCGCGCTGATCGAGCCGGGTCAGCCCGTGTTCGTCGTCGTGCCGTCGCCGCGCGGCCGGGACTCGCTGCACTCCAAGGTCGTCTCGAACATCCAGGAGATCCGCGCGCGCGGCGCCCGCACCCTGGTCATCGCGGAGGACGGCGACGAGGCGGTCCGCGCGTACGCCGACGAGGTCTTCTCGATCCCGCAGGCGCCGACGCTCCTCGCGCCGCTGCTGGCCGTCGTCCCGCTGCAGGTGTTCGCCTCCGAGCTCGCGCACGCCAAGGGCCTCGACGTCGACCAGCCGCGCAACCTCGCGAAGTCCGTCACGGTCGAGTGACCCCCGCGCAAGGCACGGGGGAGCGGACGTGATCGTCGGCGTCGGCATCGACGTCGTCGACATCACGCGGTTCGTCGCGACGCTGCACCGCGTGCCCGCGCTGCGCGAGAAGCTCTTCACCGAGGCCGAGCGGGCGATGCCCGAGACGTCGCTCGCGGCGCGGTTCGCCGTGAAGGAGGCGCTCGCGAAGGCGCTCGGCGCCCCGCCCGGGCTGCACTGGCACGACGCCCAGGTGCCGCGGGCGGCGGGCGCCCAGCCCGTGCTGGAGGTCAGCGGCACCGTCGCGGCGCGCGCCGCCGAGCTCGGCGTGGCCCGGTTCCACCTGTCGATCTCGCACGACGCGGGGATCGCGTCCGCCGTGGTGGTCGCCGAGCGCGACTGAGTCGCCGGCCGCCCCCCGCGCCCGCCGGACGCGGGTCGGGGCGGGCACCGGTCCGGCACCCGCCCCTGGCCCGCCGGGCGCACGCCCGGCTCGGTCTCAGCGCAGGGCCGGGACGACCTCGCGCTCGAACAGCTCGATGCCGGACCGGTCGTAGGCGGCCTCGGCGAAGTACGTGATCGCGTACGTCATGCCGAGCCGCTCCAGGTCCCGCAGCTTCTCGACGAGCTGCTCGGGGGTGCCGACGAGCACGCCGTTGCGGAACTCCTCGGCGACCTCGGGGGCCTTCGCGGGGACGGTGAGCGACAGGTGCTCCTCGACCCACGCCATGCGGTCGTCGACCTCGGCCTGGTTCTCGCCGATGACGACGTTGAAGTTCGACGAGCGCGTGATCTCCTCGAACGGGCGCCCGATCGCCTCGCAGTGCTGCCGCAGCACCTGCGACTTGTGCGTGAAGACCTCGGGGTGGCCGTCGAAGTTGGTGTACTGCGCGTGCTCCGCGGCGATCCGCAGCGTCTTCTTCTCGCCGCCGCCCGCGATCCACAGCGGTGGGCCGTCGACCTGCAGGGGCAGCGGGGAGAGCTGCGCGCCGTCGACCTGGTAGTGCTTCCCGTCGAGCGTCGCGACACCGTTCGTCCAGAGCTGCTTGAAGATCTGCACGCCCTCGTCGAGCATGCCGAGCCGCTCGCCCGCGGTGGGGAAGCCGTAGCCGTACGCGCGCCACTCGTGCTCGTACCAGCCGGCGCCGATGCCCATCTGGACGCGGCCGCCCGAGATGACGTCGGCGGTCGCGGCGACCTTCGCGAGGTAGGCGGGGTTGCGGTACGCCATGCACGTGCACATCTGGCCGAGCTTCACGCGGGACGTCGTGGCCGCGTAGGCGTTGATGAGGCTCCACGCCTCGTGCGTCGCCTCGCCGTTCGGCTCGGGGACCGCGTGGAAGTGGTCGTACACCCAGATCGAGTCGAAGACGTCGCCGTCGTCGGCGTGCTTCGCGAGGCCGCTCATGACGGCCCAGTGGTCACGGGGCTCGATGCCGGTGAGGTCCTGCCGCCAGCCCTGAGGGATGAAGAGTCCGAAGCGCATGCCGGGCACGTTACCTGCGGACCGGCCAGGATGAGAGGCGTGCTGCTGTCGTGGAACGCGGCCCGGGTGCGGGCGGCCGAGGAGCCCTTGCTGGCCGCGGGCGTCCCGCTCATGGACCGGGCGGCGTTCGCGCTGCACGTCGTCGTCGCCCGCGAGCTGCAGGCGCGGCGGGGCCGGGTCGGCGGCTCGCGGGTCGTCGTGCTCGCCGGCGCGGGCAACAACGGGGGAGACGCCCTGCACGCGGGGGCGCTGCTGGCGCGGCGCGGGGTGCGCGTCGACGCCCTGACGACGTCCGGGCGCGTGCACGACGCGGGCGCGGCGGCGCTTCGAGCGGCGGGCGGGCGACTGCGCGGGCTGGCGG
>NZ_BIMR01000284.1 GCF_004306155.1 Cellulomonas biazotea | reverse complement strand
GGCACGCCCGGCGGGTGGGGCAACGCGGTGCCGCCCCCGCCGCCGCCCGGGGGCGCCTGGCGGCCGCCGGCGCTCCAGCCCGGCATCGTGCCGCTGCGCCCGCTCGGCCTGGGCGAGATCCTCGACGGCGCCTTCAAGGCCGTCCGTGCGAACCCCAAGGTCATGTTCGGGCTCGCGGCGCTCGTCGTCAGCATCGCGGTCATCGTCGAGAGCGTCGTCACCTGGTACGTCCAGGGCCTCGTCGCAGGTCAGGTCGCCGACGTCGTGCGCGAGCTCGACCCGACCGGGGAGACGGGCATCGCCGACCAGGCGAGCATGCTCGTGGGCCAGCTCCTCGCGCTGCCCGTCACGACGTTCGCGACGACGATCCTCACCGGTCTCCTCATGGTGTCGGTGAGCCGCTCCGTGCTGGGGCGCAGCATCTCGATCGGCGAGGCGCTGCGGTCGTGGCGCGTGTGGTGGGTCCTCGGATTCACGCTGCTCGCGGGGTTCGCGGTCGTGCTCGCGATCGCGCTCGTCACGGGCGCGGTCGTCGGTCTCGTCGCCCTCGACGCGCCCGGCTGGGCCGTGGCCGTCGGGATCGTGGGGCTGGTGCTGCTGGTCGTCGGCGGGATGTGGTTCACCGTCCGCACGCTCCTCGTCACGCCCGCCCTCATGCTCGAGGGCAAGGGCTTCTGGCGGACCGTCGGGCGCGCCTGGCGCCTCACGCGCGGCAGCTTCTGGCGCCTGCTGGGCATCTACCTGCTGGTCAACCTGCTGGTCGGGATCGTCCTGCAGATCATCCTCACGCCCGTCGGGGTCCTCACGGCGCTGCTGCTGCAGGACCCGCTCGGCACGTCGTTCGCGTCGATCGTCATCACCGGCATCGGGAACGCGGTGGGCCTGACGCTGTCCACGACGTTCCTCGCGGCCGTCGTCGCCCTGCTCTACATCGACGTGCGCATGCGCCGTGAGGGCCTCGACATCGAGCTCGGGCGAGCGGTCCAGGCCGGCGGGTGAACGTGCCGCTCACGGGCGTCCTGGCGGTCGTCGTGCAGGACGTCCCGGTCGACCCGGACGCACCGACGGCGCGCCGCTGGGCCCTCGACGAGCTGCAGCAGCCGGAGTACCACTCGTCGCCGTCGCTGCTGAGCCGGTTGCTCACGTGGCTGCAGGAGCAGCTCGCGACCGTGCCGTCGCTCGGGCTGCCGACCGGCATGTCGCTGCTCATCGCGCTCGGTGTCGCCGTGGCCCTCGCGCTCGCCATCCTGTGGTTCGTCGGGCCCGTCCGCCGCTCCCGCCGGCCGGGAGGCGGCGCACGGGCCGTCCTGAGCTCCGACGACACGCGCACCGCCGCCCAGCTGCGGGCCGCCGCGGACGCCGCCGCCACGCAGGGCGACTGGCACCAGGCGACCCTGGAGCGGTTCCGGGCCGTCGTGCGCGACCTCGAGGAGCGCACCGTCCTCGAGGAGCGCCCTGGCCGCACCGCGCACGAGGCCGTCTCCGCGGCCGCCGTCCGGCTCCCGACGCTCGACGCCGACCTGCGCGTCGCGGGCGACCTGTTCGACGGTGTCGCCTACGGCGGCGTCGCGGCGACGGCCGAGGAC
>NZ_BIMR01000283.1 GCF_004306155.1 Cellulomonas biazotea | reverse complement strand
TGTCGGCGACGTCGTGCGCGAGGGCCGTCAGGCCGTACGTCTCGACGGCGGGCGGCGGCACGAGGGCCGCGTCGAACGGCAGGTCCGCGACCCGACCCTCGGCGCTCGCCTGGTCGAGGAGGGCCGCGGGCGCGGTGTTCGACGTGGCCGGGACGTGCACGACGCCCGGCAGGTGGTGCGCGAGCCAGCGGCGGCACTGCACCCACGCGTGCGGGTGCGCGGAGATGCGGCGGACGTCGGCCAGCGCGACGCCGGGCGCGGCGGCGAGCGTGAACTGGACCGGCACGAGGACCTCGCGCAGCAGCACGAGGGGTGCACCGCCGGCGAGGCTGTCGAGCGTCGCGGTGACGCCGCCCTCGACGGTGCTCTCGATCGCGACGACCGCGAAGTCGGCCGCGCCGGTGCGGACCGCGTCGATCGCGGCCGACACGTCGGCCTGCGGCAGGTACTCGGCGTCGTCGGGCGACACGACCTGGCGCAGCGCGGCCTCCGTGAAGGTGCCCGCCGGCCCCAGGTAGGCGTAGCGCGGCCGTCCCTGCGGTGCTGCAGACATCACGACTCCTCCTCGGGGCGTGCACGCAGCCCGCCGGGGTCGAGGGTAGTGCGCCCGTACCCTTGACCGGTGCCCACCCCTGCCCGCCCGCGCGCCCTCAGCCGACGCGTGCGCGTGCTCGCCGGAGCGCTGCTCGCCGCCGTGACCACGCTGCTCCTCGTCCCGCCGGCGGGTGCGACCGCCCCGGCCAGCACCCCGGTGGTCGCCGCCGAGGACGGTGCGACGACCGCGCCCGTGGTGCTCGTGGGCGTCACCGGGCTGCGCTGGGACGACGTCACGACCCTCACCACCCCCACGCTGTGGGACCTGTCGCGCGACGGCTCGATCGGCCTCGTCGCCGCCCGCTCGGTCGCGTCCCGGTCCTGCCCGGCGGACGGCTGGCTCGCGGTGTCGTCGGGCGAGCGCGCGTCCGACCTGCCCGCCGACGACCGCACGTGCCGCACCCTGCGGGAGCCCGGCGAGGACGGCCTCGTGCCCGGCTGGGACGACTACCAGACGTCCGCCGACGACGAGTCGTACGGCGCCCGCCCCGGCCTGCTCGGCGACCTGCTCACCGACGCCGGGGTCCCCGCGACGGGCATCGGCCCGGGTGCGGCGGTCGCGCTGGCCGACGGCGACGGGCTGCCCGTCGGCACACACGTCGCGCGGCCCGAGTCGATGGCCGGCCTGACGCGCGCGGTCCGCGACGCCCTCGGCACCTCGCAGCTCGTCGTCGTCGACGCGGGCGTCCTGCGCGACCCCGGCTACGCCACCCAGCCCCGCGGCGCGACGACCCCGCCGCAGGAGGAGCAGGGCGACGAGATCCCCGGCATCGCCGACCCGACCGACCCCGACCTGCCGTCACCCGACGCGATCGTCGAGCCGACCCGCTCCGCGCAGGCCCAGACGCTCGACGAGCGCATCGGCGCCGTCCTGCGCGCGACCGAGCGGACCGGGGCGACCGTGCTCGTCGTGTCCCTCGCGGACTCCAGCCGCGCGACCCTGCAGCTCGCCGCCGCGACCGGGCCCGCGCCGAACGGCGGCACCTACGCCGACAACCTGCTCACGTCCGGCGCGACCCGGCAGGCGGGCCTCGTGCAGACCGTCGACGTCACCCCGACGCTGCTCGACGCGCTCGACCTGCAGGACGAGGCCCCCGCGCTCGCGGGCGCGACGATCGTGCCGACCGCAGGGCCCGCGACGGCGGCGGGACGCATGGCGCAGCTGCTCGACATCCAGCAGCAGGCGCTGTGGGTCACGCGCGTGAGCGGCGCGTTCTCGACGCGGATGGTCCTCGTGCAGGCCGTCCTGTTCGTCGCCGCCGCGATCGTCCTCACCCGCAAGGGCCGCTCCGACCGTCCGCCGCTGCGGCCCGCGCTGCAGGTCCTGCGGGTCGCCGCGCTCGCGCTCGCCGCCGCACCGATCACCGCGTTCCTCACCGGCCTCGTGCCGTGGTGGCGGGCCGACGACCCGCGCGCCGCGTTCTGGTGGACGGTCCTCGCGTGGATCGCGCTCATCACCGCGCTCGCGCTCACCGGCCCCTGGCGGCGCTCGGTCCTCGGCCCCGCCGGGTTCGTCGCCGCGGTGACCGTCGGGGTGCTCGTCGTCGACGCGTGCACGGGATCGTCGCTCGTCATCGACACCCCGATGGGCGCCCACCGGCTGCTCGCCGCCCGGTTCTACGGCATGAGCAACCAGGCGTTCGCGCTGCTCACCGCCGCCGGCCTGCTCGTCGCCGTCGCGATCGCCGACCCGCTCGTGCGGCGCGGCCGACGCCGGCTCGCGACCGTCCTCGTGTCCGCGCTCGGCCTGCTGCTCGTCGTCGTCGACGGCGCACCCGGCCTCGGGTCGGACTTCGGCGGCCCGCCCGCGCTCATCCTCGCGTTCGCGCTGCTCGCGGTCGTCGTCAGCGGCCGGTCCGTGAACTGGAAGACCCTCACGCTCGTCCTCGGGATCGGCGTGCTGGTCGTCGGCGGGTTCGCGGTGCTCGACTGGATGCGCCCGCCCGGCGACCGCACCCACCTCGGCCGGTTCTTCGCGACCGTCCTCGACGGCGGCCTGTGGGACGTCGTCTACCGCAAGCTGTCCGTGAACCTGCGCGTCCTGACGAACTGGCGCTACCTGGTGCTCGCCGTCGGCGGTATCGCGCTCACGTGGATCGTCATCGCCGGTGGCAGCGCGCGCCGGGGTGCGCTCATGGGGCCGCGCTCCCCGCTCGCCGGACTGCAGGCGGCCGTGCCGCTGCTGCGTCCGGCGATCGCCGCGATCGGCGCCGGCCTCGCCGTCGGGTTCCTCATCAACGACTCCGGCATCGTCGTGCCGGCCACGGGCATCGCGGTCGCAGTGCCGTGCCTGGTCGCGGCGGCCGCGCAGTGGCGGCTCGGGTCGGCGGACGGCCAGGCCCCGGCCGACGACGTCGTGGCGCGCGCCGGGGGCGGTGCAGGCGGACCCGGTGGTGCGGGTGGCGACGACGGACCCGGTGATGCGGACGACGCCGGCGCGCCCGACGGGGGTGCCGGCAGCGGCGAGGCGGTCGCGGAGGTCGGGACCGCCGACGCCGTCAGCGGTGCGTCTGCGGCGGACGCGACGTCGGGGCGACCGTCTGCCGGACCGCCGACGCCGCCTTCCGGACCCGCCGCGCACTGACGGCGAGCTGCACGTCGCGGTACTGCGCGGCCCGGTGCAGCTGACCCTTGAGGTCGGCGCCCGACGGGCGGTGCCGCAGCTCGCACGGCACCTCGACGACCCGGAAGCCGTGCCGCAGCAGGTCGATCGTCATGCCCGTCTCGACGCCCCACCCGCGGGCGAGCGGCGTCGCGGCCTCGAACGCCTCCCGGGTCAGGCAGCGCATGCCGGACAGCGGCTGCGTGGGTGTCCAGCCCGTCATCGACGCGATGGCCCGGCGGGCCGCGCCGACGACGATGCCGCGACCGCCCGCGCCGGGCTGCGGCGGGAGCAGCGCGATCGACAGGTCGGCGTGCCCCTCGAGCACGGGCGGGACGAGGGGTGCGGTGTTGACGGCCGTCTCGCCCAGGTCGCCGTCGATGAACAGCAGGACGCGCGGCAGCCGGTCGGGCGCGTCACGCATCGCGACGACCGCGGCCCCGGTCTCCATCGCGGCGGCCTTCCCGCGGTTGTGGGAGTGCCGCACGACGACGGCCCCGGCCTCGCGGGCGACGTGCTGCGTGTTGTCCTCGGAGCCGTCGTCGACGACGAGCACGAGGTCGACGTGCGGGATGGCGCGCGCGGACCGGACGGTCGCGGCGATCCGCCGGGACTCGTCCTTCGCGGGGATGATGACGGCGACGCGCTGCTTCTGCTTGTGCGGGCGGTGGGCCTCGCGCGCGGGCGCGCGGGACCCGTCCGCCGGCGTCGGCGTCGTCTGCGGGGTCGCCTCGGTCGCAGGCCCGCTCGCGGGCTCGGTCGAGGCGGGGGTCGAGCCGGCCTCCGGCTGGTCGTCGGCGGCCTTCCCGCCCTTGCGCGTCACGGGCGCCAGCCTAGCGAGCCGTGAGGCCCGCGCCCGACGGGCGCGACGGGCACGGACCGGCGTGGACGGGCGGGTCAGCGCAGCGTGACCTGCCGCGCCACCAGCCCGGCGCGGGCGCGACGCTCGTTCGCGTCGAGCGGCTCGGTGCTCGCGAGGGCCTCGGCGAACGACGGGGCGAACGCGGCGACGGGCGCCTCGATGTCCTCGGCCTCCGACCCGCGCGCCAGCTCCCACACGGGGACGACGAGGCCGCTGGACCGGAAGTAGCCGACGAACTTCGCACCCTCGAACCCGGACGCGCGGCGCGCGTGCAGGCGGGCGAGCGCGTCGAGCACGACCTGCTCCTCGTGCGGCTGCGCCCAGCGCAGGAACTCGCGGGCACCCATGCGGCACCAGTACGCGGCGTCGGCGGCGGCGAGCTTGCGGGTGTCGATGATGCCCGCGTCGGCCTCCTCCATGGCGGCCACGAGGTCCGGCGTGCGCTCGGTGTCGGGCGCGAGCCAGTAGGAGAACGAGTCGTGGACCGTCACCTCGAACGGGACGGACGGGTCGAGCACGTCCTGCAGGCGCGGCCCCGGGCCGGGCAGGCCCACGGTCTCGACGGCCGTGCCGGCCTCGACGTCGAGGGCCTGCAGCAGTGCGGCGGCCAGGTCGCGGCTCGCGTCGCCGCTGCTGCCCACGGTCTGCAGCGCGAGCAGCACGACGCCGTCGGCGCGGTGCAGGGCCGGCCACGCGGTCGGCAGGACCGTCGTCACGAGGACGTCGCGCGCGCCGTGCTCCTTCGTGGTGCGGGCGGTCGCCGTCGCCGCGGGGACGAGCTCCTTGAGCGCGACCCAGTCGGGCTCACCGGGCAGTCCCTCGAACGGACGCAGCACGAAGTCGGGCGTGTTCCTGGCCATGCCCCGAGGCTACCGGCCCAGCGGCCCGCGTCCGACCCGGACCGCGCTGGGGTCGGGCCTGGTCCGGCCGGTGCGGGCTCGGTCGGGGTCGGCCGCGTGGAGGATCTGTCGCGCCTGGCGCGCCGTTCCTTCCACACCAGGGCCCTGGCAACCCAGGACGATCGGGGGCTGCGCCCTCGCTGGTCATGGGGAAGGATCGACCGCATGGACCCGCGCGCCGGAACACCCGCCCAGCCGTCCGACCTCGTCGACCTCGACGCCCTGCTCAGCGCCTACTACGACCGCGAGCCCGACCTGGACGACCCCGCGCAGCGCGTGGTGTTCGGGACGAGCGGCCACCGCGGGTCGGCGCTGGACTCCGCGTTCAACGAGGCGCACATCGTCGCGATCACCGCGGCGATCGTCGAGTACCGCCGCGGGCAGGGCACCGACGGTCCCCTGTTCATCGGCCGTGACACCCACGCGCTGTCCGAGCCGGCCTTCCGCTCGGCCCTCGAGGTGCTGGCCGCGGCCGGCGTCGAGGTGCACGTCGACGCCCGCGACTCGTGGACGCCGACGCCCGGCGTCTCGCACGCGATCCTCCGCCACAACGGCGCCGGGTCCTCCGAGGGCGTCCGCACGTCCGGCCCCGGGCTCGCCGACGGGATCGTCGTGACCCCGTCGCACAACCCGCCCCGGGACGGCGGGTTCAAGTACAACCCGCCGCACGGCGGCCCCGCCGGGTCGGACGCGACGTCCTGGATCGCCGACCGCGCCAACGCGATCCTCGCGTCGGGCTGGCGCGCCGTGCCGCGTGTCAGCGTCGAACGGGCCCTCGCCGCCGACACGACCCGCAAGCACGACTACCTGTCCGCGTACGTCGACGACCTCGCGAACGTCCTCGACCTCGACGCGATCCGCTCCGCGGGCGTGCGGATCGGCGCCGACCCGCTCGGCGGCGCGTCCGTCGAGTACTGGGGCGCGATCGGCGAGCGGTACGGCCTCGACCTCACCGTCGTGAACCCGCAGGTCGACCCGCGCTGGTCGTTCATGACCCTCGACTGGGACGGCAAGATCCGCATGGACTGCTCGTCGCCGTACGCGATGGCGTCCCTCGTGACCCGCATGGCGGGCGGCGAGGCACCCTTCGACGTCGCGACCGGCAACGACGCCGACTCCGACCGGCACGGCATCGTCACGCCCGACGGCGGCCTGATGAACCCCAACCACTACATCGCCGTGATGATCCAGTACCTCTACGGCGGCGCCCGTCCCGGCTGGCCCACCGGCACCGCGATCGGCAAGACGCTCGTGTCGTCCAGCCTCATCGACCGCGTCGCCGCGCGCCTCGGCCGCCGCCTGCTCGAGGTCCCCGTCGGGTTCAAGTGGTTCGTGCCCGGCCTCGTCGACGGGTCCGTCGGCTTCGGCGGCGAGGAGTCCGCCGGGGCGTCGTTCCTGCGCAAGGACGGCACCGTGTGGACCACCGACAAGGACGGCCTGCTGCCCGCCCTGCTCGCGTCCGAGATCATCGCGACCACCGGCAAGACGCCCTCGCAGATCCACCGCGACCTCGTCGGCGAGTTCGGCGAGTCCTGGTACGCGCGCGTCGACGCCGCCGCGACCCGCGAGGAGAAGAAGACCCTCGGCGCCCTCGACGCCGCCCAGGTCACCGCGACCACGCTCGCCGGCGAGCCGATCACCGCCCGCCTCACCCACGCACCGGGCAACGACGCCGCCATCGGCGGGCTCAAGGTCACCACCGAGAACGCCTGGTTCGCCGCGCGGCCGTCGGGGACCGAGGACGTCTACAAGATCTACGCCGAGTCGTTCGTGTCGGAGGAGCACCTCAAGCAGGTCCAGGACGAGGCGAAGCAGGTGGTCTCGCAGGCACTGGGGGGCTGACCTCGCCTGATCCGCGAGCCGATCCACTGGTGCAACTATCCTGACACGCCGCAAGAATAGTTGCACAGTGTCAGGATCCTGACACACTGGTCGGGTGGACCTGTCACACCCCTTGAGGTCGCTCATCCCGACCCTCGACGCCGCTGCGCTCGAAGTGCTCGCCGGTACCGAGTCCGGGCTTTCCGCGACCCAGGTCGCCAAGCTCGCCGGGAAGGGCAGCCGGCCCGGCTTGATACTCGCGCTCGACCGCCTCACCCGCGCCGGGCTCGTCCACGCCGTTCCGTCGAACACCGGCCACCTCTACCGGTTGAACCGGGACCACCTGCTCGCACGAGCGGTGCTCGACGCAGCGACCGCCCGACGGGAGCTTCTGCATCGGCTGGGAGCAGTGATCGACGACCTCATCCCGCACCCCGTGCACGCCAGCGTGTACGGATCGACCGCACGCGGAGAGGCAACCGAGGACTCGGACGTGGACCTGCTCATCGTCACGCCGACCGAAGCCGACCGGTACGACGACACCTGGCGCGAGCAGATGCGGACCCTGGAGGACCGGGTGCACGCCTGGACAGGGAACCGCCTCGAAGTGCTCACCCTGTCCGCGCACGGCGTCGGAACAGCGCACGCCGCCGGTGAACCTCTCATCCGCGAGCTGTGGCGCGACGCGGTGACCGTTCACGGCCCCGACTTCCCCGTGCTGATGACCACCGTGCTGGCGGAGGACGCGTGAACCCGAAGAAGCACCCGACCCGTACGGAGGACATCGGGCAGGCACGCCAGCGTCGGCGTATCGCCGCCAAGTACCTCGAGGTCGCCGAGCTGGCCGCAGCCGAAGACGGCGCCGCCATCAACGTGGCCGTGGGTCTGGCCGTGCTGGCGGGGATCGCCGCCGGAGACGCCATCTGTGTCGCGGCGACCGGGCAGCGGTACTCCGGGCAGGACCACGCCGCAGCCGCGGACCTGCTCGCCCAGGTGGACTCGACCCGCGGGAAGAACCTCCGCGACCTCGTGGCGCTCAAGCCGGCATCCCACTACGGGACGGCGCTGCTGACCGACCGAGACCGCACGGCCGCCCTGCGGGCGGCGAACGCGCTCGTGGCCGAGGCGACCGCCCGCACCCAGTAGCCGACCCGGCTTCTGGTCGACTGCCGAGTGCTGGCGGTCCACCGTCCCGTCGGTGAGCAAGCGGTCGTACTCGTCGTCGCCGGGCCGAAGACGTCCCACTCGTCGGAGGAGCGACCGCGCAGGGCATGTTCGCCTCGGCGCAGCTTGAGCGTCCACAGCGAGAGGTTGGCGTCGGCGACGCGCGCGAAGTGCCTGGACGCGGACGGGCCCC
>NZ_BIMR01000282.1 GCF_004306155.1 Cellulomonas biazotea | reverse complement strand
CGCGGTCGAGGGCCCCGACGGCGAGCTCGCCGCGGTCCACGCGTCGTTCCCGTTCACGCTGCCCGTGCCGGGGGCGCAGGTGCCCTGCTCGGGCCTCACGTGGGTCGGTGCCCGCCCCGACCACCGCCGCAAGGGGCTGCTCTCGGCGATGATCGACAGCCACTTCGACCGCTCGCTCGGGCGCGGCGAGCCCGTGTCGGCCCTGTTCGCCGCCGAGCACGCGATCTACGGGCGGTTCGGCTACGGGTCGGCCGCCGACGACGTGCGTGTCAAGCTCGGCCGCGGTGCCGCGCTGCGCGACGTGCCGGGCACCGACGGCCTGACCGTGCGGTTCGGCCCGCTCGACGTCGCGACGCACACCGACGTCGTCGACGCGCTGCACCGCGCCGCGGGCGCCGGGCGGCCCGGCTGGATCACGCGCGACACCGACGCGCTGCGACGCCGGCAGCTCGCCGACCCGCCGGCCTGGCGCGACGGCGGCGAGCCGCTGCGCATCGCCACCGTGCACGACGCCGACGGCGCGCCGCGCGCCTACGCGCTGCTGCGCCGCAAGGACAAGTGGGCCGAGGCCGGGCCGCAGTTCACCGTGTTCGTCCGGGAGGCGGCCGCGCTCGACGCCGCGGCCTCGCACCGGCTGTGGTCGTTCGTGCTGGACCTCGACCTCACCGCGACCGTCGAGGGCCCGATGCTCCCCGCCGACGACCCGCTGCTGCACCAGCTCGTCGACCCGCGCGGCGCCGTCCCGCGGGTCACCGACAACCTGTGGGTGCGACTGCTCGACCTCCCCGCCGCGCTGACGGGCCGGCGCTACGCGGCGCCCGTCGACGTCGTCCTCGACGTCCGCGACGCCCGCCTGCCCGCGAACGCGGGCCGGTGGCGGCTCACGACCGCGTCGGCGCCCGTCGACGGGTCGTGGGAGGCGCAGGTCGTGCGCACCGACGAGGCCGCGGACCTCGAGCTCGACGTCCGCGAGCTCGGCGCCGCCTACCTCGGCGGCCGGTCGCTCGCGGCGCAGGTCCGTGCCGGGCTGGTGACCGAGCGGCGCGCGGGGGCGGTGCAGGGGGCCGCCTCGGCGTTCGGCTGGCCGGTCGCGCCGGTGTGCAGCTGGGTGTTCTGACCCGGCGGTCGGGACCCGGCGGTCGTCGGGTCCCGACCGGTCACCCCGGCGGGCGCTCGACCGACGCGTCGCGGCCGGCGCGCGAGACGTCCGCCGTCAGACGGTGACCGCGTCGAGCGCCGCGCGGGCCGCCGCGACGACGTCGGGGTCGGTCGTCGTGTAGCCGTCGCCGCCTCCCCCGCCCGGGCCGCCGTCCGCGGCGACGTGCCGGCTGGCCGACAGGTGCACGGCATCGACGCCGAGCGCGACGAGCGCGGAGACGTCCGCCGGTCGCACACCGCCACCCGCCATGACCTGCACGCGACGGTCGGCGTGCGCGACCATCGCGGCGAGGCGGTCCGTCCCGTCCGCGGCGCGCGCGGCCCCGCCGGACGTGAGCACCCGCACGACGCCGCACGCGCGCAGCGTGTCGAGCACGGGTCGCGGGTCGGCGGCGACGTCGACCGCCCGGTGGAACGTCACGTCGCGACCGTCGGCGGCGTCGACGAGGCGACGCAGCGTGCCGACGTCGACGGCCCCGCCTGCGTCGAGCGCCCCGACGACGACGCCCGCGGCCCCGGCTGCGACGGCCGCACGGACGTCGCGCACCTGGACGTCGACCTCGTCGGCGTCGTAGACGAACCCGCCGGGTCGCGGCCGCACCAGGACGTGCACGCCGACGGACCGGCCGGTGCCGCCCAGCGGTGCGTCGAGCGCGGCGTGGGTGGCGAGGGCGGCGACGACGCCGTCGAGCAGCCCGCGGCTCGGCGTGAGCCCGCCGGTCGCGGCGAGCGCGCTGCACAGCTCGAGCCGGTCGGCCCCGCACCGCACCGCGGCGACGGCACCGCCGACGTCCTGGACGGCGACCTCGAGCACCGGGGCGCCCGGTGCGGGGCTCACGCCCACTCGAGGAACGGCTCGCCGGCCGCGACCGTGTCGCCGGGCTGCGCGACGCGGTCGAGCGCGTCGGGACCGGCGTCGAGCGCGACGACCGGGCACACCGGCGAGCGTCCGCCGGCCTCGACGGCCGCGGGGTCCCACGTGACGACGACCTGGCCGGCCGTCACGGCGTCACCCTCGCGGACGTGCAGCGTGAAGCCCGCGCCGCCGAGCTGGACGGTGTTGATGCCGAGGTGCACGAGCACGCCGCGCCCGTCGGGCGTCTGGACGACGAACGCGTGCGCGTGCAGCTTCGCGACGACGCCGGCGACGGGAGCGATGACCTGCGACCCCGGCTCGTGCGCCGGGTCGACCGCGAGGCCGGGCCCGACGAGCTCCGCGGAGAACACGGGGTCGTCGACCTCCGCGAGCGCGCGGACCTGGCCGGTCACGGGGGCGAGGATCGTCAGGGCCATCAGCGCAGGTCCTCGATGTCGGAGGCGAGCGTGTCGGCCTCGGGGCCGACGACGACCTGCACGGCGATGCCGGACCGGACCACGGCGATCGCGCCCGCGGCCCGCAGCGCGGCGTCGTCGACCTGCCCCGGGTCGGCGACCTCGACGCGCAGCCGGGTGATGCACGGCTCCAGGTCGAGGACGTTGGCGTCCCCGCCGAGGGCCGCGAGGATCTTCTCCGCCTTGCTCATGTCGTGCTCCTTCGTGGTGTCCCGGCGGCCGGGTCGGTCACATCAGCTCGTCGAGGTCGCTCGCGATGGTGTCGACGCGGGGGCCGACGACCACCTGGACGACCCGTCCGGAGATCATCACGCCGAACGCGCCGGCGGCGCGCAGGGCCGCCGCGTCGACGCGGGAGGTGTCGCGCACGAGCGAGCGCAGCCGCGTGGTGCACGGCTCGATCTCGTCGATGTTGTCGACGCCGCCGAGCGCGGCGAGGATCGCCGCCGCCTGCTCCATGCCCTCGGGTCTCATGGCCGCTCTCCTCGTGCTCCCGCACCGGCCGGCAGCGGTCGTGCGGTGGGGTCCGTCGGGTGGGGTGCCGCCGGCGGCGGGTCGGCCGCGGCGTCGGCGCGGCGGCGCGGGACGAGCGAGGGCCGGGGCGCGCGCAGCGGGACCCACACGCTGTACCGGTCGGCGCGGTAGCAGGCCCGCGAGTACATGACGGCGCCGGTCTCGGCGTAGGTGCGGCGGGCGGCGCGCAGGACGGCCCGGGCGTCGCCGAGCCCGAGCAGGGACGCCTCCGTGTCGGTGGCCTCGTCGGCGGACAGCGTGTCCTCGCCCCACTCGGGCGCGAGGCCGCGGGCGCGCAGCGCGTCGTACATGCTCGCGGGAGGGCCGTCGTCGAACAGGTCGGGCGCGAGGGCGGCCGGCACCCAGACCTGCTCGATGCACATGGGCGCGCCGTCGGCGCTGCGCACGCGGTACAGGTAGTGCACGCGGTCCTTGGGCTCGACCTCGAGCGCGGCGGCGACGTCGGGCGTCGCGGCGACGGCCTGCGCGGCGAGGACGGCCGTCGTGGGCTCCATGCCGCGGCGGCGCATCTCCTCGCCGAACGTCGTGAGCCGCATCTCGAAGTCCATGCGCTGCGGGGCGACGAACGTGCCGCGGCCGTGCTCGCGGACGAGGACGCCCTCGGTGACGAGCGCGTCGACGGCCTGCCGGACGGTCATGCGGGACAGGCCGAACTCCTGGCAGAGGGCACGCTCGGAGGGGATGGCGTCGCCGACGCGGAGCTGCTGCGCGACGAGCGCGACGAGGTGGTCGCGGACGACGAGGTACTTGTGCGCCGCTGCGGCGTCCTCGTGCGCGGGCTGCTCCACCGTGCGGTCCACTCCTTCGTGCGGTGTCGGGCTGGTCGGGCAGGTCGCCGCCCGGGCGTCGGACGTCGTCCGCGTACGCCGTGGCTGTGACTCTTGACACATGATGAGGTCTAGACCACTCTGCTCGCAACTGGTCCAGACCACGCACCGCGCTGGACGGCCCCACGGACGCACGGACCCCCCATCGTCCCTCGCACGCCTGCCCCGCACGTCATCGACACGCAACGAGGAGTGCTCATGACCACCGCCGTCGTCGACCCCGTCGACACGCCCCGCAGGGGCGTCCCCGGCCTCGCCCAGCTCCAGCGCATCGGCCGCTCGCTCATGCTCCCCATCGCGTCCCTGCCCGCCGCGGCACTGCTGCTGCGGCTCGGCCAGGACGACATGCTCGGCGCCGCCGGCCTCGGCGCGAACGCCGAGTGGCTCCTGCCGGTCGGCGCGGTCCTCGCCGCCGCCGGCAACGCGCTGTTCGCGCACCTGCCCCTGCTGTTCGCGCTCGGCGTCGCCGTCGGCTACGCCCGCAAGGCCGACGGGTCGACAGGCCTCGCCGCGCTCATCGGGTACCTGGTCTTCACCGGCGTCACCGACGCCCTGTCCCCCTACGTCCTGGGCAAGCCCGCCGAGGGCGACCCGCAGGAGCTCATCAACTACGGCGTCCTCGGCGGCATCGTCATCGGGCTCGTCGCGGCGCTGCTCTACCAGCGCTACTACCGCATCAAGCTGCCCGCCTACCTGGCCTTCTTCGGCGGGCGGCGCTTCGTGCCGATCGTCACGGCGGGCGCCGCCGTCCTCATCGCCGTCGTCGCGTCGCTCGTCTACCCGGTGTTCGACACCGCGTTCACGAGCCTCGGCGACTGGGTCACCGGCTCGACGATCATCGGCGCGTTCGTCTACGGCACCCTCAACCGCCTGCTCGTGCCCATCGGCCTGCACCACCTGCTCAACTCGCTGCCGTGGTTCCAGTTCGGCTCCTACGAGGACGCGAACGGCGAGGTCTGGCACGGCGACATCGCGCGGTTCCTGCACGGCGACCCGACGGCCGGCACGTTCATGACGGGCTTCTTCCCGATCATGATGTTCGCGCTGCCCGCCGCCGCCCTCGCGATCGTGCACACCAGCAAGCCCGAGCACCGCAAGGTCATCGCGGGGATCATGGGCTCGGCCGCGCTCGTCTCGTTCGTCACCGGCGTCACCGAGCCGCTCGAGTTCTCGTTCGTGTACGTCGCCTACCCGCTGTACGCCATCCACGCGGTGCTCACCGGGACGTCGCTCGCCCTGGTCAACGCCCTCGGCATCCGCGACGGGTTCGGCTTCTCGGCCGGGGCCATCGACTACCTGCTGAACTTCCGCATCGCCGAGATGCCGCTGCTGCTCATCCTCGTCGGACTCGGGTACGGGGTCCTCTACTACGTCCTGTTCCGCTTCGTCATCACGCGCTGGCAGCTGCGCACCCCGGGCCGCGAGGACGACGACGCGCTCGTCGGCGCCGATCCGACCGCCGACCGGCCCGACCTCGAGAAGAAGCCGGCGAGGGACACGGGCGTCCCGGCGCCACGCGGCGAACCGGACGCCACCGGCGCCGGGACGACCACCGGCCGATGACGACGACCACCGTGGTCCTGCGCGGCGTCGGGGTCAGCCCCGGGCGCCGCGCAGGCGTCGTCGCGCGGATGCCCGACCCGGTCCCGGCGCCCTCCGGCGAGCCGCTGCCGCCCGGCACCGACCTGGCCGCCGCCGCCGACCGCGTCGACGCGGCAGCCGCCGCCG
>NZ_BIMR01000281.1 GCF_004306155.1 Cellulomonas biazotea | reverse complement strand
CCGGGGCTGCGCGCGGCCCGCGGGACCGGGCGTCAGGGGACGACGAACCCCGCGACGTCCGCGGCGACGTGCACCGTGCCGCCCGGCTCCATGTCGGAGTACAGCGTGACCGTCGCAGGACCGGAGTCGGGCAGGTCCACCACCACGAGGTTCGGGATGTCGCGGCCCGGGATGTAGTTGATCGTCGAGGCGTACGGGACGCCGGACTGACCGGACGGGTAGACCCGCAGGTTGCCGGGCCCGTTCGGGCCGATCGCGGTCACGTTCAGCACGACCGACGTCGCACCCGCCGGCACCGCTGCGCTCGGCAGAGTGAACGTGGACGGCGTCCGGGCGGGCAGCGGGCCGGTCAGGTCGCCGACGTGACCGGCGCCCGGGCGGGTGTCGAGCGCCCGCGACGGGGTGACCCCCCGGTACGCGCCGTCACCCGTGACGTACCCGGTGACGTCGAGGACCACGTCCACGCTCGCGCCGTCGGTGTCGGAGAAGATCGAGAGCCGCCCCGACGACGACAGCGCCACGATCGCGGCGTTCGCCTTGTCCTTGCCCGGCGCGTAGTTGAGCACCGACGCGTTCGGCACCGCCGCACCCGCGGGGAAGAGCCGCAGGTTCCCCGGGCCGGTGACGTTCGTGACCGTCGCGTTCACGATGACCGCGGTGGCGTCCGCGGGCACCCCGGCACGGCCGCGCACCTGCACGGTGTGCACGCTGCGCGGCCCGACGGGCCCGTCCACGTCGCCGACACGGAAGGGAGCGGGCCGGGTGTCGAGCAGGCGGACCGGGTCCTGCAGCTCGGTGCCCGAGTCGGGCATGGTGAACCCGGTGACGTCGAGCAGCACCCGCGCGATCCCTCCGACGGGTCGATAGCAGACCCGGCCGTTCGCCGGCAGCGCGACGAACGCCGCGTTCGCGACCTCCTGACCGACCTCGAAGTTCACCGTGGACGTGGCCTCACGGGGCCCGGCGACGTCCGGGTAGACGGTCACGTAGCCGACCTCGTACGGCGCGACCACGGTCACGTTGAGGGTGACGCCCGACGCCCCCGCCGGCACCCCCGTCGTCCCCGCGACCTGGAGGCACCGAGGCTGGTCGCCGACGTGCAGCTCGTCCTCGATGCGCACGGGCACCTGCGACACCACGCCGGCGCTCGTGTCGACGAACTGCACGGCACCGCTCGGCGCGGAGCTGCCCGCCGGGGTAGTCACGACCACGGGCACGGTGCCGGCCGGGTGCGCCGGCACGTCGACCTCGAGGAGACCGTCGTCCACCACGGTGACGCGGCTGCCCGGGACCCCGCCGAACGACACGCCCGTGGCCCCCGTGAGGTGCGTGCCACGGACCTTGACCCGCTGGCCGCCGGCGGCGCTGACCGCGGCGGGCGTGACCTGGGAGACGACCGGTGCGACGCGCTCGATCACGTCGAGGTAGCGCCACGTCGCGGACGAGGCGTACCCGCCGCCGCCCGCGTAGACCGCCCGGACGCCGTAGGTGCCGGGCGCGAGGCCGTCCAGGCGGAGCGTCGCGACGCCGGCCACGACCGGCACCACCGTCAGGGCGTCGTTCACCGCGAACGTGACGTTCCCCGACGGGACCCCGGCGGCCGCCGAGACGGTCGCGGTGACCGTCACCGGAGCACCCTCGAGCACGGTGCGCGCCGGGAGCGCGAGGACGGTGGTCGTCGGTTCGGGGGTCGCCGTGAAGGCCACGTCGGCAGCGCTGGCACCTCCGGCAGTCGTGACGACGACCGGGGCGGGCCCGGCGGGCAGCGTGGGCGTCGTCGCCCTCAGGGAGGTCGCCGAGTCGACGACCACGGACGCGGCGGGCACGCCGCCGAACGTCACCGTGCTCGACGGGGTGAACCCCGAGCCCGTGACGGTCACGACGGTCCCGCCGACGCTGCTCCCGGCAGCGGGTGCGACAACCGTGACCTGCGGGGTCGTGTCCTCGACCGCGAGGAACTCCACGGTGCCCTGACCCTCGTCGTAGGCCGCCGTGCCCGTGAACCACGCGAAGAGCAGGCCGTACTCAGGGGCGAACGCGTCGAACGTCAGCGCGCCGCGACCGTCCGCCCCCAGGACGACGTCGCCGAGGTCGTCGCCCAGCGAGAGCTGCGCGACGCCGCCGACCGCCGGTCCGTGCGGGCCGTCCACCTGCACCGTGGCCGTGACCGGCCGGCCGATGCGGGGCGTGGCCGGGTCGAGCGTCACGGTGACGTCGGGGGCGGTCTGCCCTCGGGGAGGCACGACCAGGTCGACCTCACCGCTCGTCTGCCCGGCGACGACGCTGACGGTCGTGGCGAGCGAACGCCGCTGGGTGCCGGTCCGCCCGTCGTGGTAGGTCGTGACGCCGTCGTAGGTGCCCAGCATCGTCGCGCTGGAGGACACCGAGACCCGGAAGTCGTCGGCCGAGAGACGACCGATCGTGTAGGTGCCGTCGGCGGCCGTGGTGGCCGACCCGCCCTGCGTCCCGCTGTAGGCGTTGACCGACGCGCCCGCGACGGGCGTGCCGTCGGGCCGGGTGATCGTGCCGCTCACGACGCCGGCCCGCAGGAGCCGGGTCGCGGGCAGGGTCCGGCTCGCGCCGACCGCGACGGTCACCTCTTGCGCCTGCTCGTACGCGGCGACGCCAGGGTGGTAGACGGCCACGAGATCCGTGCTCGTCCAGGGCGGCGAGACGCGGACCCGGTACCCGCCCGCGGGCAGACCGATGATCGTGTAAGAGCCGTCGGCACCGGTCTGCGCCGAGAGTGCGGTCGACGCACCTGCTCGCTGGGCACCGACCCACGCCCCCGCGACGGGTGCCCCGTCGGGGTCGAGCACGACGCCCGAGACGGAGGCTCCCGGCTCCAGGACGACGTCCTCGAGCTGCTCCGTCTCGCGGACGGTGACGTCGACCGCCGTCGCTGCCGTGCTCGTGGTCGCGTCGAGGTAGAACTCGCGTGCGAGCGTCGACCCGAAGGGCGGGACGACCTCGACGACCCACGCACCCGCGGCGAGACCCCCGACGTGATACGTACCGTCCGCGCCGGTCGTGGCGGGCGTGGGCGCCGAACCTGTCCCGGGGTCGCGAGGCCAGACGTGGACGCTCGCGCCCGCGAGCGGGGCGCCGCCGGGAGCGAGCACGCGTCCCTCGATGCCCCCACCCACCGCGAGCTCGGCGTCGATGCCGGCCGTGGTCGCCCCTGTGGTCACCGCCACCACGTCGGCCTCCCAGGACGCGGCGGCGTCGTCGTAGTGCTCCGCACGCAGGACCGAGCCGGCGGGCGGCGTGAAGGACACCGTGTACGCGCCCGTGGCGAGTCCCGCGACGGTGTAGGAGCCGTCCGCGCCCGTGACTCCGGTGCGCTGCACCAGCCCGGACCGGGCGGTGACGGTCACGCCGGCCACCGGCTCCCCGTCGTCGTCGGTCACGGTGCCGGTGATCGAGCCGCCCGAGGCCAGGACGACGTTCCCGAGGGGGAACGTCGCACCGGCGCCGACCGAGATGGCGACGCTGCCCGAGACGTCGGCGGTGCCACCCCAGTACTGCGGGGCGAGCGCACTGTCCGCCGGGCCGGAGAACCGGATGCGGTACTGGCCGGGCGCCATGCGTCCCTCGAACTCGCCGTCCGCGCCCGTCGTCACCGTGACGACGTTGCCCGCGTCGGTGACCGAGGTGAACTGGACCGTGCCGCCGACGACGGCGCCCGTCGCGCTCCGGAGGCGGCCCGCGGCCATGCCCGCCGTCGGCAGGACCGCGTCCTGACCGACGACCGTGACGCCCTGCTGGGCGGCGATGACCGCCGCGGTCTGCTGGCTGGTCCCACCGCCCACCCACCCGAGGAGCAGGGACGACCCGCCGAGCGGGTTCGCGAGGATCCGGTAGCCGCCCGAGCGGAGGCCGCCGAGGTGGTACCGGCCCTCGTCGTCGGTCGTGTCGTACGCGCCGCCCGACGACCAGTCGGAACGGGAGGCGTTGACGAAGGCGCCCGCGACGGGGTTGCCTGCACCGTCCCGGACGGTGCCCTCGATCACGCCGCCCAGCTCGAGCGTCGCGTCGGCGGTCGCGGTGCCGCCGCCGGCGACCGCGACGGTCGTCGACGTCGCGAGGAGGGCCGCGTCGTCGAAGTACTCGGGGATGAGGTCGCTGTCCCCGGTCGCGAAGAGCAGCGCCCAGTCGCCGGCGGGGACGTCCTCCACGCGGTACGTGCCGTCGGTGCCCACGGGTGCGGAACCGCCCCCCGCGCCGCCGCCGTCCGGGTCGAGCACCAGGACCGTGACGAACGTCGGCGAGACGCCCGCGGGGGTCGTGACCGTTCCCGCGATCGTCCCCGTCGCGGGCTCGGCGGCGGCGGGCGCCACCGCCCCGGCGACGACCACCGCGGCGACGCCGGCCGCCACCATCGCGCGTCCCAGGGGTCGGCGCCGGCGGCTCCGTGCGGGTGCGGGGACGAGGCTCATGGAGGCTCCTTCGACGTGACATGCACCGCCCGGCAGGCGTCGGCGAGCCGACCCTAGGTCACACGTCCGCCCGATGTGCCCCGTTTCTGCGACTCGTCACGCATCGTCCCGGGATGTCACCCGAGGGGAGCATCGCGGGCACCCTGGCGGACGGGAGGGCGGCAGCGTCCGCCGCCCTCCCCACGTCGGGATCCGTCCCGCAGGCGCCGTCGTCAGGGGACGACGTACCCCGCGACGTCCGCGGCGACGTGCACGGTGCCGCCCGCGACCATGTCGGAGAACAGCGTGACCGTCGCCGAGCCGTCGTCGGGAAGGTCCACCACGACGAGGTTCGGGATGTCCCGCCCCGGGACGTAGTTGAGCGTCGACGCGAACGGGACGTCGCCGAGACCGCTCGGGTAGACCCGCAGGTTGCCGTACCCGCTGGGGTCGATCGCGGTGACGTTGAGCACGACCGACGTCGCACCGGCCGGGACCTTCGCGGCCGGCAGCGCGAACGTGTACGGCGTCCGGGCCTCGAGCGGGCCGACGAGGTCGCCCACGTGCCCCGCACCCGGGCGGGTGTCGAGCGCCCGCGCCGGGGTGACGCCCGCGTACACGCCGCCGGCGGTGACGTACCCGGTGACGTCGAGGACCACGTCGACGGTCGACCCGTCGGTGTCGGAGTAGAAGGAGAGCTGGCCCGAGGACGACAGCGCGACGATCGCCGCGTTCGCCTTGTCCTTCCCCGGCGCGTAGTTGAGCACGGACGCGTTCGGGACCGGCGCGCCGGCGGGGAAGACCCGCAGGTTCCCGGGGCCGGTGACGTTCGTGACGGTCGCGTTGACGATCACCGCGGTCGCGTCGGCGGGGACGCCGGCCCGACCACCGACCTGGACGGTGTGCACGACGCCGGGACCGACCGGGCCGTTCACCTCGCCGACGCGGTAGGGCGTGGGCGGGTGTCGACCAGACGCACGGGGTCCTGGAGCTCGGTGCCGGAGCCGGGCATCGTGAAGCCGGTGACGTCGAGGATCACGCGGGCGATCCCGCCGACGCGGGCGTAGCAGAGCCGCCCGTTGGGGGGCAGCGCGACGAACGCCGCGTTCGCGACCTCCCGACCGACCTCGAAGTTGACCGTGGACGTGGGCTGGCGCGGTCCGGGCACGTCGGGGTAGACGGTGAGGTAGCCGACCTGGTACGGCGCCACGACGGTGACGTTGAGCATCACGCCCGAGGCGCCCGCGGGGACGCCCTTCGTCCCGGTCACCTGGAGGCAGTGCGGCTGCGGGCCGGTGTGCGACTCGTCCTCGATGCGCACCGGCACCCGCGAGACCATGCCCGCGCTCGACCCGACGTACTCGACCGGCAGGGGCGACGACGTCCCGGCGACGGTCGTCACCACGGCCTGGACGGTGCCGGGGGCGTGCGGCGGCACCTCGACGAGGAGCCGCGAGTCGTCCCGGTCGACCAGGGTGCCGGGGACGCCGCCGAACGTCACGCCCGTCACCGCGGTGAGGTAAGCGCCGAGCAGCGCGACGCGGGCGCCGCCCTCCTCCCCGACGACGGCCGGCGTCACCTCGGTGACGAGCGGCAGGTCGGTGACGCCGACCCGCAGGAACGGGGCGAGCTTGACGGTCGCGGCGTGGGTGGCGTCGCCGGCGTACTGCGCGCGCACCCAGTAGCTGCCGGGCACGAGCCCGTCGAGCGCGACCGAGGCCACGCCGTCGACCAGCCCGACCGTCCCGTAGTCGGTCCCGTTGACCGAGAACGTCACCGTGCCGGTCGGGACGCCCGTCGCCGACGTCAGCGTCGCCGTGGCCGTCAGCGGCGCCCCGACGAGGACGGGGTTGGCCGACAGGGCGACGGTGGCGGTCGTGGCCTCCAGCGCGGCGGCGGCGACGGCGGGGTCGGTCCCGTCGACGGCCGTCGGCATCGCGGCGGTGGCCGGCTGCACACCGCTGCCGAGCAGGACGGCGGCCGCGGCCAGGACGGCCAGGGAGCGGCCGAGCGAGCGGCGCAGGGGGTCTCGGCGGTGCGGGCGGGGACTGGGCATGACGCTCCTCGACGACGGCGACGACCTGTCCGGGTGGGGTCGGCGCCGTCGAACCTAGGCGGTGCGGGGCCGGCGCGCGGCCCCCTTTGTGCAACGGTTCAGTCACGATGCCGCGGACCCGAGGTGAGGGCGGCCATGACCGCGCGTCCGGGGGTCAGGACGCCGTCGAGCGCGTAGCCGCGACCGCGATCACCGTCCCCGCGCTGCGCATCAGCAGCGCGACCGGCGCGTGGAAGGTCTGTCGCACTCCTCGCGACAGACCTTCCACACCGGGGCTGCGTCGTCCGGGACGGTGCCGATAACGCTCGGGCCGCCGCGCAGGTCGCCGTACCCGCTGGGGCCGATCGCGGCGGCCTCGGCGCGTCCCCCGGACGCCTCGGGGTCAGGACGTCGTGAAGCGGTCGGTCGCGTCCGCGATCACCGGGCCCGCGTTGCGGACCAGCAGGGCGACCAGCGGGGACGCGAGCAGCACGAGGAGCCAGTCGGTCGCGAGCACGGCGACACCGGCGGCGACGACGAGCAGGGCGACGACGCCGAGGCTGCTGACGGGCCTGGCGGCCAGGTAGTACGCGGCGAGGCGCGCGACGTCGCGCGTGCGGAACGCGAACAGGGAGGACAGCACGAGGGCGTGACCCGCCCACGCGAGGACGGCCACGGCAAGGACCAGCGACACCAGCGCGAACGTGCCGCCGGCGCCGCCGAGCGCCCCCGCACCGGCGACGTTGACGCCCAGGACCGCGAGGACGACGAGGGTCGGCACCCACCACCGCAGGACGTCGCGCCAGTTGAGCCGGTACCCGCGCCAGTAGTGCCGGGCGGGCTGCAGGTCGCGGTCGCCCGGCGGCGTGGTCATCCAGTCGCGCCACGCGAAGACGGCAGCGGCGAGCGACGGACCGAACGGCAGGGCGGCGAGGGCGAACAGCGGCGCGTTGCCGGGCGAGCGGTCGAGCAGGAGCAGCGCGACGATGCCCGGCGCCGACGTGAGGACGATCAGCGCCTCGACGACGACCGCCCAGTACACGGCCGCGGCCCCGCGGGAGAAGGCCCCGCGGCCGACCTCGGAGAAGCGTTCGGCGTCCCGGCTCACGACGCTCACCCTGCCGCACCGCCGGCGACGAGACGCGCGCTGCGGCCCGTGCCGGGCGGGTCGGCGACGAGCCGGCCGTCGTCGACGCCGAGCAGGCGGCGGTCGTCGAGGCCCTCGTGCGTGGTCGGGACGACAGGCGTGACCTCGACGAACGTCACCTCGTGGCGGGACAGCGACAGGTCCAGGTCGACGCGGCCGTCGACGACGGGCAGGGCGGTGTGCGACGACGCGGGCCGGGCGAGGTCGCGCAGGACGTCGACCTGGCGGTCGGTCGGGGAGAAGGGTCGGCCGAGCTCGCGCCAGGCCGCGAACGCGTTGCCGTCCTCCTCGTTGACGCGCTGCCGGACGACGAACGCGGTCATCGGGTCGCCCGAGACCGACCCCGACGCCGACGTCGACCACGCTGCGGGCACCCGCACCGGGACGGACAGCCGCACCTCGTGCCGCTCGGCAGCCGCCGGGGCGTCGGTGCCCCCGACGGGCTGCCACGCGAGGACGGTGACGCGCCCGTCGTCGTCCGTGCAGACCAGGTGGTCGTCCCCGCGGGCCAGCACCCGGGCGCCCATCCGGGCCATGAACGCGTACAGGTGGTAGGTCGGCTTGGGCACCTGGCGGTGCGTGAGCAGCCCGAACCCGCCGTGGAAGAAGGACGTCGGGATCCACTCCTCCTCGAACACGTCGCAGAACGTCCAGTAGGAGAACGAGTCGACGAGGTCGCCGCCGCCCGCGAGGACGGGCGCCAGGTAGGCGGCGTTGTAGGCGGTGTCGTGGACGGGGTTGTCGGGGCGGTAGGAGGTGTTGAACTCGGTGACGTGCCGCGGGCGGTCCGCGAGCGCGGTGCCGGCGAGCAGCCGTCGGGGGGTCGCGAACTGGTCGAGCAGCCGCTGCGGCGGGGCGAGGGCCTGGTAGGTCCCGAAGGGGACGTGCTGCGCCGGGCCCGACGCGTACGCGTGGAAGCTGACGAAGTCGCACGGCACGTCGCGCGCGGCGACGAAGTCGGCGAACGGCGCCCACCACTCGTCGGCGCCGGGTGAGATCGCGGGCCCGCCGACCTGGAGCGCCGCGTCGACGTCCTTGACGGCGCGCGCCGTGACCTCGTAGAGCCGCAGGTAGGCGGCCTGGTCGGCGCCCTGCCAGAACTGCGTGAGGTTCGGCTCGTTCCACACCTCGACCGGCCAGGTGCGGACCTCCTCGATCCCGTACCGGTCGACGAGGTGCCGGACCACGGCCGTCACGAGGTCCTCCCACGCGGACCACGACGACGGGGGCGTCACGTTGCCCTGCCACCAGAACACCGTCTGGTCGCCCGACGCGAGCGCCGACGGCATGAAGCCGAGCTCGACGAACGGGCGGACGCCGAGCGACAGGAACGTGTCGTGCACCTGGTCGGCGTACGTGAACGCGTGCCGCACCCCGGAGCGGCCCTCGTGCGACCAGGGGCGGTAGATGCCCAGGTCGTCGGAGAGCAGGCCGTGGCCGCGGATGTGCCGGAAGCCGATGTCGCGCTGCGCGAGGGCCAGGGACTCGCGGTAGTCGGACCGCAGCGCGAGGTTGAGGCGACCGGTGCCGACGCACGCGCGCCACGCGTCGGGCAGGGGCGTGCCGGGCCCGGCGGGGACGACGACGCGCGCGGCGCTCACCGCTCCCCCGCGACGTAGGCGGAGTCCGCGGCGTCGGCGACGTCGGCAGCGTCCACGGCGTCCACCGCCGCCGCGTCGACCAGCACGAGCACCTCGGTCGGCGCGAGCGTGAGGCGCTCTCCGCGGCACACGACGCGGCCCGTGAGGGCGTCGGTGCCCTCGACCTGCGACGTCACGGTCAGCGGGACGTCGCCGTGGTGCAGGACGAACCGGTACCGGGTGCCGTCGGGCTGCACGCGGTCGACGACCTCGAGCGCCGGCTGGTCGGCGTGCGGCCCGACGAGCCCGTGCCGGTCGAGCACGTGCCGCAGGACCCGCGCGACGCCGTCGTCGTCGAGCCCGGTGCCGACGTGCCACGCCTCGCCCGCGCCGCGCGTCGCCCGGGTGACCGCGGGGGTGCCGGCGTAGAAGTCGGCGCCGTACCGGCCGACGACCTCGGTCCCGTCGTGCGGGTGGAGCAGCTCGAAGACGAGCGACGCGGCGGACGTCGTGGCGTCGTCGCCGAGCAGCAGCGTGACGGGGTTCGTGACGTCGGGCGCCGCGGAGTCGGTCTCCTCGACGCGCACGCCGAGCAGGTCGTCGAGCGGGGGGCTGCCGAGGAACGCGTTGGTGTCCTCGTCGACCCTCCCGCCGTAGAAGGTCGTGACGAGCGACCCGCCGCCCTCGACGAACGCGGTCAGGCGCGCCACGACGTCGCCCTTGAGCACGTGCAGCAGCGGGGCGACGACGACGTCGTACCCGGCCAGGTCCGCCGTGACCGGCACGACGTCGACGGCCGCGTTCGCGGTCCACAGGGCCCGGTGGTGCTGCAGCAGGGTCTGCACGTAGGAGACGTGCCGGTTGTAGCCGTCGGTCATCTCGACGGCCCACCACGAGTCCCAGTCGAGCAGCAGCGCGACGCGGGCGGGCGTCCGGGCGCCGAGCACGCCCTCCCCGAGGGTCGCGAGCGACGACCCGAGCGCGGCGACCTCGCGGAACACGCGGGTGTCGGTCCGGCCGGTGTGGTCGAGGACGGCGCCGTGGTACTTCTCGCACGCGCCCTTCGACTGGCGCATCTGGAAGTACAGGGTCGCGTCGGCGCCGTGCGCGACGGACTGCCACGTCCACAGGCCGAGGACGCCAGGACGCTTCACGGGGTTGACGTCGCGCGACGCGGTGATCGACGGCGTCTGCTCCATGACCCAGATCGGCGCGCCGCCGCCGACGCCCCGCATCGCGGCGTGCGTCGCGGCCATCCGGGCGGCCGTGCGCAGCGGGGTGTCGGCGGGCGGGTAGTTGTCCCACGTCACCAGGTCCAGGTGCGGCGCCCAGCGGTGGTAGTCGACCGGCTGGTAGAGGCCCATGAAGTTCGTCGTCACGGGCGTCGTCGTGTCCCGGGCGCGGATCGCGGCCTTCTCCGCGACGAACCCGCCGAGCAGCGCGTCGGACATGAACCGGCGGTAGTCGAGGGTCGTGCCCTGGAACGCCGTGTGGTTCGGGCCGCGCCAGTGCTCGGACAGCATCGACGGCGGCTGGACCTCGTCCCAGTCGGTGTAGGTGTGCGACCAGAACGTCGCGTTCCACGCCTCGTTGAGCCGGTCGAGCGTGCCGTACCGCTCGCGCAGCCAGACGCGGAACGCCGCGGCGCAGTGCGCGCAGTAGCAGGCGCCGCCGTACTCGTTGCCGACGTGCCAGGCGACGACCGCGGGGTGCCCCGCGTACCGCTCGGCGAGCCGTGACGCCATCGCGACGGACAGCCGCCGGAAGTCCGGCGACGACGGGCAGTGGTTGTGCCGCTGCCCGTACACGTGCCGGCGGCCCTCGATGTCGACCCGGCACACGTCGGGGTAGGCGCGCGCGAGCCACGGCGGCATCGCCCCCGACGGCGTCGCCAGCACGACCTCCCGCCCGGCCTGCGCGGCGCGCTCGACGATCGCGTCGAGCGTCGAGAAGTCGTACCGGTCCTCGGCGGGCTGCAGGTGCGCCCAGGCGAACACCCCGACGGTGAGCGTCGTGACGCCCGCGAGGTCGAACGCGTGGTGGTCGTCCTCCCACACGTCCTTCGGCCACTGCTCGGGGTTGTAGTCGCCGCCGTAGCGGACCTGGGGCACGGGACGGGCAGGCATGGGGTGGGTCTCCCGGGGTCGGGTCGTACGGGGTGCGGGCCCGGGTGCAGGCCCGGACGGCCGAGCGGCCG
>NZ_BIMR01000280.1 GCF_004306155.1 Cellulomonas biazotea | reverse complement strand
GGCTCGTCCCGGCCCTGGCTCCGGTGCCCGGCTCGCGCGGCGAGGTGCCGTGCCGGGCGGCGTCGTCCGCTCGGTACGCTGTCCCCGCCCGCCTCCTTAGCTCAGTCGGCCAGAGCACCTGTCTTGTAAACAGGGGGTCGTCGGTTCGAATCCGACAGGGGGCTCCAGTCAATAGACACCTTGAGTAGTCAAGCGGCTAGCTCGGTAGTCACCGTCGGTCCGCCGCGGCGCGGCGTGCCCAGGACAGGTCCCGCCGCGCGCGGTGCGCCGTCGCGCAGGAGAATCGACCAGGTCCCTGCACACCACCGTCGGCGTGCGCGTCCTGCTCCCGCCGGCCCGGTCAGAGGAGTCGCACGTGACCTACCGCATCGGCTACTTCGTCGGCAGCCTGTCGAGCACGTCGATCAACCGCAGGCTCGCGGGTGCGCTGGTCGCGCTCGCGCCCGACGACCTGGAGTTCACCGAGATCCCCATCGGCGACCTGCCGCTGTACAGCCCTGACCACGACGGCGACTACCCGCCGGTCGCGCGGGCGCTCAAGGAGTCGATCGAGGCGTCCGACGGGATCCTGTTCGTCTCGCCCGAGTACAACCGCTCGATCCCCGGGGCGCTGAAGAACGCGATCGACTGGGGTTCGCGGCCGTGGGGGACGAACTCGTTCGCGCGCAAGCCGACCGGGATCGTCGGGGCGTCGATCGGGGCGATCGGGACCGCGGTCATGCAGTCGTCGATGCGCAGCGTGCTGTCGTTCCTCAACGCGCCGCAGCTCAACGCGCCCGAGGTGTACGTGCAGGTCCAGGAGGACACGTTCGGCGACGACGGGTCGGTGCGGGACGCGTCGCTCGAGGAGTTCCTGCGGCACTACATGGCGGAGTACTGCGCGTTCGTGCAGCGGGTCCTGTCGGTCACCGCGCCGGGGCACATCGGCGACCCCGACACCTGACGGGCGCGAGGGCGAGTGCCGGGGCGCGAGTGCCGGGCGCGGGCGTCGGGCGTCAGTCGCGCGGGGCGGGTCCGGTGCTCTCGCGGACGACGAGCTCGACGGGCAGGACGGTCCGGGTCGCGTCCGGGACCGTGCCGGTCCGGGTGCCCTCGATGCCCGCCAGGAGGGTGCGCGCGGCGGCGCGGCCCTTGACGGTGAGGTCCTGCCGCAGCGTGGTGAGGGTCGGACGCGTGAGCGACGCGAGGGGGCTGTCGTCCCAGCCGACGACGGACAGGTCCTGCGGGACGCGCAGCCCGGCCTCGGCGGCGGCGTCGAGGAGCGCGGCGGCCATGCGGTCGGAGAAGCACAGGACGGCGGTCGGGCGGTCGGGGCCGGCGAGCAGCGCGCGTGCGCCGTCGGCGGCGAGGTGGTCGAGGTTGTCGGCGATCTCGTACGCGGTGGGCAGGACGCCCACGGCGTCGAGGGCTTCGACGGCCCCCGCGACGCGGGCGCGCGAGACGTAGTCCGAGCCGGCGTCACGGCCGTCGGCGAGCGCCCCGCGGTCGCGGTTGCCCCACGTGAAGAACGCGATGCGGCGGTGGCCCAGACCGAGGACGTGCTCGGCCGCGAGGCGGCTGCCGGTGCGCTCGTCGAGCAGGATCGACGGGTAGCCGGGGATGGGGTCGAGGTCGACGAAGACGAGCGGCAGCTTGCGGCGCACGAGCCAGCCGAGCGCGGCGGACTCACCCCCGCACGCGTAGACGACGGCGCCGTCGAGGGGGATGTCGCGCGCGGCCTTCTCCCCAGGGAGCAGGGCGACGGCGTAGCCGGTGGGGGAGAGCTCCTCGGCGATCGCGCCGAAGAACGACGCGGCGATGGGGTCGCGCAGCGCCTCGCCCACCCACGCGGTGAGCAGGAGGCCGATGGCGCCGGTCGTGCCGCGCGCGAGGGCGCGGGCGGACGGGTCGGGGCCGACGTAGCCGAGCTCGGCGGCGGCCTCGAGGATCGTGCGCCGCAGGTCGGCGGAGAGCTGGTCGGGGCGCGAGAACGCGTTGGAGACGGTCATGCGGCTGACGCCGACCTTGTCCGCGATCGTCTGGAGCGTCACCCGCGGCACGACGCCACCCTGTTCCGCGACATGCGGGACAGGGTAGGTGGTGCCGACGGGTGACGCTGCTCCCCGCCCGGGTGACGGCGCCGGTGCCAGGGTCACCGGGCGACCTGCCCGGCCTCCCAGTGGCAGGCGGGCTGGACGGCGTCGGCGGCGCGGTGCAGCGCCCGGGCGACGACCCGGCGGGTGCGGGGCACGCGCGGACGGTGCTCGCGGGGCGGGCGCTCCTCCTCGACGGGTGCCCACGGGCGTGCGCTGTGGGACTCGACGACGGACGCGTCGCGGGCGAGCAGCAGGGCGATCGACTGGTCGAGCACGGTTCCTTCTCCTCTCCGGTTCTGTACCGCTACAGAACCGATGTCCCTACCGTAGGACGGGGATCTGTACCGGTCAAGAGGACCGTCGAACCGATGGCCGGCAAGGAGCAGGAGAGGTCAGGCCGGGCCGGTCTCCGCGAGCAGGCGCAGCGCCGCGCTCACCCGCGGGTTGCGGCTCGGGTCCGTGTCGATGCCGAGCGTCGCGTACAGCGCGTTCACGTGGTTCTGCACGGACTTCTCCGTGATCCCCAGACGGCGGCCGATGCCCGCGTTCGACAACCCCTCGGCCAGCAGCCGCAGCACGTCGTACTGCCGGTCGGTCAGGCGCGACACCGCCGAGCCCGCCCGCGGCGCCATCTTGGCGAGCAGCGTCGGGTCCAGCACCGTCTCGCCGACCGCAGCCGCGCGCACCGCCGCGACGAGGACCTCCTCGCTCGTCGACGACGTCTTCGACAGGTAGCCCCAGCCGGCCGCCACGTCCTGCGGCAGGTCGAGCAGCAGGTCCATCGCGTCGTGCGCCGAGAGCAGCAGCACGCCCAGGTCCGGCTGGCGGCGGCGCAGCGTCACCCCCAGGGCGATCCCGTTGCCGTCCGGCAGGTCGACGTCCAGCACGACGACGTCCGCGACGCCCGGCTGGAGCTGGCGGGTCGCGTCCGTGACCGACCCTGTCGCCGCGACGACGTGCAGCCCGTCGGTGTCGTCGAGCATGCGCTCGAGCATCGACCGGAAGAGGGGTTGGTCCTCGACCACGGCGACGCGCACGGGGTCCGTCAGGGGCTCACTCATCGCGGCCAGTATCGTCGTCGCCGCAGCCGCCCGCACCGGAGCGCGCCGCACACGTGACCGACGCCACGCCCGCACCACCCGCGTGGCGGACAGCAGGGACGAGATGCCGACACCCCGCAGCACCCCCGTGGACGACGAGTCCGCCACCGCCCTCACCCGACGCCTGCGCGACCTGCGCAGCGACCGGGTCGGTCTGCTGCGGGCCAGCGCCATCGTCGCCACCGGCTACGCCGTCGGCGCGGCGCTGCAGAGCACGTACATCTACAGCCAGGTCATGGAGGACTGGGCGTCGGTCAGCCTCTGGAGCCGGCTCGGCGCCAACGCGGCAGCCGTCGTCGGGCTCGTCGTCGTGCTCGCGGCCGTCCAGGCCCACCGGGCGACCCGCGTGTGGCAGATGGCGCTCGCGCTCGGCTTCGCGGCGCTCGGCAGCACCGTCCTGCGCGTCGCCGCGCAGCAGCTGTTCGGCGTGTACGACGACCCCACCGCCGAGGTCGTCGAGACCGAGCTGCTGTCCGGGCTCATCATCGCCGTCATCTCCGGGGCCATCGGCATGTGGGGGCTCGTCGCCCGCCGTCGCCTGCGTGCCCGGGTGCGTGCCGCCGAGCGCGAGGCCATCCAGGTCGAGAACGCGGTCCGCGCGCTCGAGCAGGAGGAGATCCGCGTCCGCCGCGAGGTCGCCGAGGGCCTGCACGGCACGCTGCAGAACAAGCTCGTGCTCGTCGAGGCCCGCCTCGCGCAGGTCGTCGAGCACGCGGGCGCCGGACGCCTCGACGAGGGCGACCTCGAGGACCTGCGCTGGGTCAGCGCCGAGCTCGAGCGGGCGCGCGCCGCCGACGTCCGCGAGATGAGCCGCCTGCTCTACCCCGACCGGCTCGAGCTCGGGCTCGTGCCCGCCGTCCGGGCGCTGCTCGGACGGCTCCCCGCGAGCATCGCGACCCGCCTCGACGTCACCGACGCGGTGCGGTCCTACGACGACCCCGCGAACCCACGGCTGACGATCCCCGAACGGCTGCTCGCCGTGCGGGTCGTCGAGGAGGGCGTCACCAACTCGCTCAAGCACGGCCCGGCCACGTCGATCGTCACCCGCGTCGACGTCGCCGACGGCGTGCTCCTCGTCGAGGTCGAGAACGACGGCGAGACGTACGACGAGCACACGGCGGGCCGGCCGTCCGGCACCGCGCGGATGCGGCAGCGGCTCGCGTTCGTCGGCGGGACCGTGACGCTCGAACCGGGCGCGACGCGCGGCGCGCGCCTCGTCGCACGGATCCCGCTCGGCCGCAGCGGGGCCGAGCCGGGTTCACCCGTTCGGCCCTAGGGCGCGCGACTCGCCGGGGTGCCCGATTCCACGACGACCGTCCGGATGCGGGCGATCCGTCCCGGGTGAAAGAAAACGACGTTCCCGGCGCGGCGGGTGCTGGCACCCAGGGCTCGTGTATCGGCGCCGATGGGCAGAACCTAGCGTCTGCGACGGCCGCTCCACAGGAGGTGGCCGTGCGGATCGACGACTGCCGACCCGCGTCGTCACGATCCAGGAGTCACCATGGCGTCCTCGAAGTTCTCGACCCGCAAGGGCCTGGCCGTCGGCCTGGCCGTCCTCGGCGTCGCCGGCCTGTCGCTCGCGTCCGCGTCGCAGCTCAACCTGCAGCGCACTGGCACCACCGAGACCGGCACGGTCAACGTCGACGCCGCCTGCCAGAAGGCGCTGACCGGCGCCGTCACCGTGAAGTACGCGACGCCGGCGCTCGGCACGGCGGGCTTCGCCCCGGCCGACGTGCAGTTCACGAACATCGACGCCGACTGCAAGGGCAAGACGATCCGCGTCGCGTGGAAGACCGCGGCCGGTGCCTACACCGCGCTCGGCACGCCGCAGACGCTGCCCGCCGCCCTCACCACCGCGAGCGTCGTCAGCTTCGCGCTGCCGGCCGCGACCGACTACAACACGATCGCGTCGTTCGCGGTCAGCATCGACAGCTGACACCGATGACTCACGACGGCACGACGGCACCCGGTGCGCCCCGCGCGCGCCGGGTGCTGCGTGCCGTCGCGTCGGTGGTCCTCTACGCGACCGCCGCCCTCGCCGCGTGGGTGCTGTGGCCCTCCACGCTCGGCGGCTGCACGACCCTGACGATC
This sequence comes from Cellulomonas biazotea, assembly GCF_004306155.1. GTDB lineage: Bacteria > Actinomycetota > Actinomycetes > Actinomycetales > Cellulomonadaceae > Cellulomonas > Cellulomonas biazotea. The sequence goes on along the minus strand of NZ_BIMR01000280.1, from coordinate 8,550 downwards.
GTGTCCGGGCAGTCGATGGAGCCGACCTACCAGTCGGGCGACCTCGTGGTCTCCCGGTGCGGCGAGCCGCAGGTCGGCGACGTCGTCGTCTACCAGCCCGCGAACCTGGGCGGGGCGCGGATCATCCACCGCCTCGTCGGCGGTGACGGGACGACCGGCTGGGTCGTCCAGGGCGACAACAACGACTGGACCGACCCGTTCGCGCCGACGAACGCCGAGGTCGTCGGCGTCGCGCAGCTCCACGTCCCGAAGATCGGCCTCGCCGGCCGGTTCGTCACGTCGCCGTGGGTCTGGGGCTCGTGCCTGCTCCTCGCGGTGGCCCTGCTCGTGTGGCCGTCGGCACGCGACGAGGACGAGGACGAGCCCGAGCCGGACGGCGACGTCCCGCCCGCCGCGTCGGACGTGGCGGCCCTCGCCGCCACGGGCGACCTGCTCCGCACGGTTCCCGACGTCGTGCCCGCCGACGCGCACGCCGTCCCCGACGCCACGCCTTCCGGCGTGCCGGACGGCATGTCCGACGGCACCGCGTCCCACCGGCGCCCCGCGCTCACGTCCACCCCCGGCTGACGTCGTGAGCCGCACGCTGCGCCCCCGCACCGCCGGACTCGTGCTGGCGGTCCTCGTGCTCGTCGTCCTCGTCCTGGGCACGGGCGTCGCGCACGCCGCGCGCCTGACGGCCGTCGGCCCCGCCCGCCCCTACGCGGCGGCGCTCGCACGGTGCGCGACCGGCCCTGCGACGGTCGCCCCGACCGGCACCCCGGTCGCCGGGAAGTACAGCCAGGTCGTCGTCACAGGGCTGTCCGGCACGTGCACGGCCGGGCGCGTGCTGCTCGCCACCACCGCGGGCACGCTGCTCCTCGACGGGACCGGCACCGTGAGCGCGGGCCGGTTCACCGCGACGGCCGCGACCCCGTTCGTCCCGCCCACCGCGAACGGCGCGCGCGTCTACGTGTCGGTCGGCACGTGGCCGGTCGCCGCGACGTGGGCGCCGCCCACCCCCACGTCTCCCGTGTACCCGGGCCCCGACGGCACCGCGTTCGACACGTCCGTGACGTGGGACCTCAAGAACGCGACGAGCGGCCAGCAGGCCTGCTTCACGATCCGCGTGACGACGCAGTCGACGACGCCGATCACGTGGTCCGCGTACATCGACACGTCCCGCGCGCCGTTCAACGGCCAGCGCACGGGCTACTCGCTGCAGGGCTCGGAGTCGTGGAAGTACCGGCTGCAGGAGGACACGCCCAGCGTCGGTCTCGTGCGGATCAGCGGCCGCACCGACGTCTGGCAGCCCTACGACACCGTCGTCGCCGGCCAGGTCCGCGTCGTCGAGGTCTGCCACTACGACCTGCCGGGCGCCGTGGTCACGCCGTCCGCGTACACCGTGACCTTCGCGAACGGCACCTGGACCGACCGGCTCGCGTGCGTCGTCACGACCGTGACCGGCAACGGGACGTCGCCGTTCTACGTGGCCTGGCAGACGCCGGTCGACCTGACCGCGGCGGTGCAGCGGCTGCAGTCGGCGGGTCGCACGCCCGACGCGTGGCGGTACGGCGGCGAGGAGTGGAAGGTCGACCGGACGGTCGTGCCGTCGCTCACCGGGCCGTACGTCTTCCAGGCGACCTCGCGGGTCGCGTCGAACATCGTCGGGACGCAGGCGTTCTCGTTCGAGACGTGCGTGGTCGACAACTAGCCGTGCGTGCGGGCCGCGCCGGCCGGTGCGTCACTCGACAGGGCTGAGCTCCGGCCGCTTGGGGACGCGCAGGTCGCCCGAGGAGTGCCCGCGCAGCCGCCGGGTGGCCCACGGGTAGACGTGCTCACGCAGCCACTTGGCGTCGTCGCGGACCTGCGCGATCCGCGGCGTCGGGGGGAGCGGCGTGAGCGGGTCGTCCCAGCGCTCCTCGTCGGGGGCGAGCCCGAGCCCGACGAGCGCGGCCTGCGCGACTCGGGCGTGCCCGTCGGTCGTGAGGTGGATGCGGTCGTCGGCCCACATGCGCCAGTCGCGCAGGCTGCGCATGCCCCACAGGTCGAGGACGTGGGCGTCGTGGCGGCGGGCGATGGACCAGATGTGCGCGTTGTAGACCGCGACGCGGCTGCGGGTCGCGCGCACGAGCGGGCTCTCGACGGCGTCGACGCCGGTGCCGAGCAGGACGTCGACCCCGGCGTCGCGGAGCCGGACGACGGCCTGCTCGAGGAGCCGGGCGAGGCGGTCGACGTCCGCGGCGGGGCGCAGGATGTCGTTGCCACCGCCGACGAGGCTCACCAGGTCGGGCTTCATCGCGAGCGCGGCGGGGACCTGCTCGACGAGGATCGGCCGCAGCAGCCGTCCGCGGATCGCGAGGTTGGCGTACTCGAGCGGTGCCTGCCCGGCGGTGGTGCGTCGCTGCGAGAGGCGGGCGGCCAGGACGTCGGCCCACCCGCGCTGAGCGGCGTCGGGACCGTCGGGGGAGTCCCAGAGGCCTTCGGTGAACGAGTCGCCGATCGCGACGTAGCGGGACCAGCGGGGGGTGTCGGCAGTCGTGCTCACCGCAGCATTGTGACGCGCCTGACAGGACCGTGCGTCGGCGCAGGTCGAGACGGGTTTTCTGGACGCTCGTCCAGTTTGGTGGGACCTGAGTCCCCCGAACGGGTGACTGGGCGGTCGCATTGTTGAACCGTCAACAGAGCGGTGCGCACGACCGCTCCGGACCGTCCGGAGCCCGGCGTGCGGGCCAGGAGGTGCACGATGACCACCCAGACCACCCCCCAGACCGCCGCGACCACCACACCGGCCGCGCAGAAGAACCGGCGCCGTCGCGTCGTCGCGGTCGCCCTCGTCGGGCTCGGCGTCGCCGGGCTCGCCACGGCGTCCGCCTCGATGCTCAGCGTCTCGGCCGAGGACCGCGTCGCGTCCGGCAGTGCCCCCGTCGTCAGCGAGGTGTTCGAGAACGCCACGGCCACGCTCGCGACCACCCGGACCCCGGGTGGCGTGCCGCAGGACGGTGCCGTCCCCGTCGACCTCGCCGTCACCGTCTCCGGTGCCACCGGCGCCTGGGCCGGGACCGTCTACCTCGGCGACGACGTCCTCGGCACGTTCACCGACGCCGACGCGACGGCGACCTTCACCGGTGCCGGCCTCGACAGCCACACCGAGCTGGACACCGTGACCGTCGTCCTCGAGCAGCGCTGACCCCACCCCACCCCGTGACGGAGGCACCCGTGACCACGACCACCCCCACCACGCGCCCGACGGCGGCCCCCGGGCGCCCCCGTGCGCGCCGGCGGCGGCTCGTGGCATGGGTGCCGGCGGCCCTCGTCCTCGCGCTCGCCGCCTTCCTGTGGCCGACGACGTGGGGCGGCGGCACGACCCTCGTCGTCGTCGCCGGGCACTCCATGGAGCCCACCTACGCGTCCGGTGACCTCGTCGTCGCCCGCACCGGGACCCCGCAGGTCGACGACGTCGTCGTCTACCGCCCCGACGGGGTCGACGGCTACGTCGTGCACCGCGTCGTCGGCGGCGACGCCCAGGGCGGCTGGACGACCCGCGGCGACAACAACGGCTGGGACGACGTCTGGCACCCCACCGCGGACGACGTCGTGGGCGTCGTGCGCTGGCACGTCCCCGGCCTGGGCGCCGTCACCCCGGTGCTCGGGTCCCCGCTCACCTGGGTCGCGCTCGGCGTGATCCTCGCCGGCTGGCTCCTGTGGCCGGCCCGCGACCTGACCGACGAGGAGGCCGCCGGTGCACCCACCCCGTGACCCGCGCCGCCGCCGACTGCCCGTCGCCGTCGGCGCCCTCGCCCTCGTCCTGCTCGCGGGAGTGACCTCCGCGTCCGCCTCCCGCCTGACCGTGGGCGCCCACGACCGCGTCGCGTCCGGCGCGGCTGTCGTGACCCCTGCCTGCGGCGACCGGCTCGCCACCGTCCCGGTGCTCGACGAGCCCACCGTCGACGGCCCCGACCACGTCGTCGCGGTCGACGTCCACGGCCTCGACCTCGGGGCGCCCGGCTGCGACGCACGGGCCGTCGAGGTCACCGGGCACGACGCCGGGGGTGCCGTCCTGCTCGACGTGAGCGGACCCGTCACCGGCGCCGAGATGCGGCTGCCCCTCGTCGCGCCCGTCGTCGCGACCGCCCTGCACTCCCTGGTGGTGTCCGTCTCGTGACTCCGCTGCCTCCCGCCCCGGTCCCCACCGCCGTGCGCGCCCGCGTGCGGGGTCGCCGGCGTCCCGCCCTCGTCCCGACCGCCGTCCGCGGCCGCCCGCGGGGTCCCCGAGCGCTGCGCGCGGCCACCGCCGCCGTCCTCGCTCTGCTCGGTGCGCTGCTGCTGGGCGCAGTCCTCCCCGTCGGCACCGCGAGCGCATCCCGCCTCGACGTGCAGGCCCGTCCCGCGTCCGTCCTCGCGCGCGCCGCCTGCACGACCACGGCGGTCGAGGTCGTGCCCACGACGGCCACCGCCGCCACCGCGGTCCGGCTCGACGGCCTCGGCGTCGCCGACGAGTCCGCCTGTGCGGGCGCCGCCGTCACCGTGACGCTCCTGGGCGGCACAGACGTGCTCGGCACCGCCGGGGGCACGTTCGCCGGCGCCGACCAGACGTACCCGCTGGGCGCTCCCGTCGCCCCGGCGGACGTGACCCGCGTCCGCGTGGTCGTCGACGGGTTCGTCGTGCCCGCGACGTGGCGCGCGCCGGGACCGCCGCCGGACTCCTGCCGGGTGGTCGAGGCCGACGGCACGCCGGTCGCCACGCCCTGCACCGTCGTCGGTGTCCGCGCGCTCAGCTGGTGGGGCGAACCCGGCCCGGGCTACGGCCAGGTCACCGCGAACTTCTCCGCGCCCGGCATCGCGCCGACCCAGCACGTCGAGTTCACGTTCACCGTGCCCGCCGCCCACACGCCCGCGTGGTGGAGCTGGCCGGGCGTCGGGATCACGGGGGCCAACAACACCGCCGCGATCACGTCGCGGTGCGCCGACCTGCCGACCGTCACCGGCATGGTGGGGGCGAACCTGGGCCCGACGCCCGAGGTCTACCTCATGTTCGCGCAGCAGCCGTCGACGAGCCTCTGCCAGCCCTGACGGGCGTTCGCGCGGGGCGGTGCCGGCGGGTCAGGGCGTGGGGCCTCAGGGCAGCCGCCAGTCGACCGGCGGCGCACCCTGGGCCTCGAGCAGCCGGTTGACCGTGGAGAACGGGCGCGACCCGAAGAACCCGCGGCTCGCCGACAGCGGCGACGGGTGCACGGACTCGACGGTCGGCACCGCGCCGAGCGCGGGCTTGAGGGACTGCGCGTCCCGCCCCCACAGCACGGCCACGAGCGGACCCCCGCGCTCGACGAGCGCCGCGATCGCCCGGTCGGTCACCGCCTCCCAGCCGCGCCGCCGGTGCGACGCCGGGGCGCCCGGCCGGACGGTGAGCACCCGGTTGAGCAGCATGACCCCCTGGTCGGCCCACGGCGACAGGTCGCCCGTGGTGGGCCGTGGGACGCCCACGTCGTCGACGAGCTCGCGGAAGATGTTGTCGAGCGACCGGGGGACCGGGCGCACGTCCGGCTGCACCGAGAACGACAGTCCCATCGGGTGGCCGGGCGTGGGGTACGGGTCCTGCCCGACGACCAGGACGCGGACGTCGGCCAGGGGGCGCGCGAAGGCCCGCAGCACCGCGTCACCGGCCGGCAGGTAGCCGTGCCCCGCGGCGACCTCCTCGCGCAGGAACTGCCCCGCCGCCCGGATCTGCGGCTCCACGGGGGCCAGGGCCGCGGCCCAGTCGGGGGCGACCAGCGTGTCGAGCGGAGCCGGGTGCACGCCCGCGAGGCTACCCGCGTCGCCCGACCCGGTGAGGCGGAATGACACCGGTGTGGTTCCGACCTACGATGTCGGGCGACGACCCGCCCGCCCCACCGACCGTCGCCCCCCGACCTGCCCGGTCGGGACCCGAGGAGGACGCATGGACGCCGCAGCCGCGCTCCCGATCGGCACGCTCCCCGCACTCGCCACGGCCGCCGCCCCGACGTCGGGCCTCAGCGAGCGCGACGAGCAGATCCTCGCCTTCGAGCGGCAGTGGTGGAAGTATGCGGGCGCCAAGGAGCAGGCCGTCCGCGAGCTGTTCGACATGTCGGCCACCCGGTACTACCAGGTGCTCAACGCGCTCATCGACGAGCCCGCCGCCCTGGCCTTCGACCCCATGCTCGTCAAGCGCCTGCGACGACTGCGGTCCTCCCGCCAGCGCGCCCGCACCGCGCGTCGTCTCGCATCCGACGCCTGACCGACAGGTCGAGCGGATAGCCTGCGGCCGTGAGCAAGGCCGACTACCCCTACCCTGACGACGAGTTCGACGTCCCGGCGGACCCCGACGCGCCCCGCGGCGTCCACCGCGCCCCGCGCTCGGCGTGGGCCAAGTGGTGGCCGTTCCTCGCGGTCCTCGTCCTCGCGCCCGTCCTCGCCTACGCCGCCGTGACGGTCTGGGGCGTGCTCAACGACCCGTCGACGGGCGACCCCGGGTCGTCCACGATCGACGACGAGGCGCCCGACGACACCGCGTCCGACGGGACCGCCGAGGAGCCCACCGAGGGCACCGAGGACCCGGGCACGACCGAGTCGGAGGCGCCGCCCGCGCCGCAGCCCGTCCTCAGCACACCGGTCGAGGTGCTCAACGCGGCCGGCATCGGCGGTCTGGCGGGGACGCAGCAGCAGAAGCTCACCGTCGCCGGGTTCACCGCGGTCACGACCGGCAACTCCGACGGTGCCGGCGTCGACGACTCCACGGTGTTCTACGCGTCGGAGGACCTCAAGCCCACGGCCGACCTCGTCGCCCAGACGCTCGGCATCACCACGGTCACGATGTCGGCCGAGGACGCGGGCGACGGCATCGTCGTCCTCCTCAAGAGCGACCCGGCGGGCTGACCGGGCGACCGGGGCGCCGACCTGCGCGGTCACCTGCAAGATGACCCTGGTCGTGCGTGGGCTGTGACCACTAGGCTCACGCGCACCAGGGGCCGGCGGAGCCCCTGGCGCACCGATCGTCGAGGAGTTCGCATGGCCCAGGGCACCGTGAAGTGGTTCAACGCCGAGAAGGGGTACGGGTTCATCACCCCCACCGGCGGAGGCCAGGATCTCTTCGTGCATTTCAGCGCCATCCAGGTCGACGGCTACCGGACCCTCGAGGAGGGTCAGAACGTCGACTTCGAGGTGGGCCAGGGCACCAAGGGACCGCAGGCCGAGCAGGTCCGTCCCGTCTGACCGGCCCGGCCGCCAGACCCGAGTCACCGCGTCCGCCCCTCCGACGCTCCAGCCACCGAGGGGCGGACGCGCTCCGCACGGGCCGCACACCGTCGTGGTGCGCGGCCCGTCGCCGTTCCCGGACCGCGGCCGCCGGGGTCGTCGGTGCGCGTGCGCCCGAGGACTACCGGGGCGCGTCGCCCGGGCCGGCCGCCGACGCGTCGAGGGCGTCGAGCGCGAGCAGCACGCACGCCGCACTCCACCCGAGCGGCGCGACCGCCGCGGGGGAGCCGTCGGCCAGCACCTTCTCCGGGATCGACCCCGCGGCCGTGCGGTGCCCGTCCAGGAAGTCCAGCCACCCCTGCGCGAGCCCGGTCTCGCCGTTCTCCGCGGCCACCCACGCGTACAGCGACGTCTGCGGGGTCCAGGAGACGCCGTCGTCCCGCCAGCCCGCACCGGGCGCGAGGCCGCTCGCCGGTCGCAGCATCGTCGGCGCCGAGTCGAGCCACGCCTGCCGCGCCCCCGGCGGCGCGGTCCGCAGGAACGGTCTGAGCAGGAAGGCCGTCGCCGCGTCGGCGTGACCGCCCACGGCGTACCGCGCGTACCCCGACCCGGCGAAGGCGCGGACCGTCGCGACCTGGCTGCGCAGCGCCGCCCGCCCTGCGGTGTCCGCGAGCGCGACGTCGCCCGTGAGGCGCAGCAGCACCTCCGCCTGCTGGAGTCCCGCGACGAGCGGGACGACCGTGCCGAGCGTCAGCGACTTCTCGCGCACCTCCCAGTAGTCGGGCGACGCGGGCGGCAGGCCCGTGCGGGCCACCAGGCTCGTCGCGTGCTCGACCGACCGCAGCACGAGCGGGCGGAGCTGCGCGGCGGCCGCGGCGCGCTCGGCCGGGTCGGCGATCTCCGCGACGACCAGCCCCGCGGCCCACAGCGCCCAGCCCGTGCCGTCGGTCTGCAGCCCGCGGTCGTCGGGCGGGCCGGACCCGTCGGGCAGGTACCGCGCCTCGAACGACCCGTCGTCCGCCTGCACGCCGTCGAGGAAGCCGAGCACGTCGAGCGCGTCGTCCACGTGACCGGTGCGGGCGAGCGCCACCGCGACGAACGACGCGTCGCGCGGCCACACGTACCGCCACTTCTCCGACCAGCCCGCGACGGCCGCCCCGCCCGGCAGCAACAGGGTGTGCAGGTCGAGCAGCGCCGCCCGGGACATCGACGCGTACGGGCCGTCCGCGCCCGGCACCGTTCCCGCCGCGAGCCAGGCGCGCTGCGCTGCGGCGGCGTCGGCCGAGCCGGGCGGCACCGTGGCCGCACCCGCCGCGACCGTCGTCCCCGCGACCGCCCGGGCCATCGTGCGGGCCGCGGGGT
>NZ_BIMR01000279.1 GCF_004306155.1 Cellulomonas biazotea | reverse complement strand
GGTCCACACGTCGGCCCGGGGACGCGCCGCCGCGTCGGTGGCGGTGGTCGCTCCCGGGGTCGCGCTCCCGGCGGGCGCGTCGCCCGCGGCCCGCGTGGCGTCCCCCGGCGGTGCCGCCGCGTTGCGGGTGCGTGCCGCTCCGCGCTCGGCGGCCAGGAGCAGGTCGTCGGTGCGGGCGTGCGCCGCGAGCTCGCGCCGGTCGACGACCACTGCCGCGACGACGGCCGCGAACGCGAAGAACCCGATCCCGTCCCGGAGCGTGTCGAGCGGCGCCACGAGGCCCTGCAGGACGTCGCCCGCCGCGCCCGACGCGTTGTGGGCGGCGTGGTCGAGGCCCGCGAACGCGACGAGCGCGACGCCGACCAGCCGGGGCACGCGGGTCCGGGAGCGCAGCAGCAGCGCGAGCCCGAGCCCGGCGACGAGGCTCCACGCGAGGTGGATGTCGATGCCGTCGGACGCGGCGCCGCCCAGGAACTCCCTGCTCGCGGCGCCCGCCGGCAGCCACGACCCGAGGACCGTGCCGGGACCGGGGACGTGCACGGCCCAGAAGATGCCGCCCGGCAGCGTCCAGCCGTCCCACCCGCCCGTGAACGCCCGCCCGGCGTCGGACCCGAACCGCAGGAGCTGCTCGGCGAGGCCGAACCCGGCGCCGACCGCCCCCGCGGCGAGCGTGAGGTCGGTGACGCCCCACGACCGGCGGACGGCGGTGAGGAGCCACCACGCGACCGCGACGGGCGCGAGCTTGGCGACCTCCTCGATCCACGGGTCGACCGTGTACGACGCGACGCGCGTGACGTCGAGGCGGCTCGTGCCGGTGAGCGCGACCCAGGCCGTCGTCCACGCGAGCTGGACCAGGAGCGTCGCGACCGACACCCCGAGGAACCCGACGGCGACGGCCGCGAGCACCGTGCGCAGCCGCGCGGACCGCGCGCCCCACCCGAGGACGGCGACCTGGAGCACGCCGTAGAGCTGGGCGAGCACGATCATCACGACCACGGGGCCTCCGGTGACGTGCGTCGACGTGGGCGAACCGGGCAGATCGCCCGCGGGACGCGCCGACCCTACCCACCGGCTGCCGGGGGCAACCACCGGGTGCCCACGACCCGGTCACGCCGTCCGGCCGAGTCGGCCGTGCGGTCAGGCGCGCGTCGCCAGCCACGCCTCGAACGCGTCGAACGACGTCGGGCGACCGAGGAACCGCTCGACGAGGTCCGCCGCGTCGGCCGTGCCGCCGGGCGCGAGGATCGCGTCGCGGTACCGCCGCCCGACCTCCGCGTCCATGAGGTCGTCGTCGAACGCGGTCCGCAGGTCCTTCGCGATGACCAGGCTCCAGAGGTACGTGTAGTACGCCGGGCCGTACCCCTCCAGGTGCCCGAAGCCGGTGACCTGGTGGGTGTCGGGCAGTGGCGCGTACGGGCCGAAGCGTGCGTCGACGTCCGCCGTGTAGGCGTCGAGGTCGTCGGGCGGCGTGGCGTGCAGGCCGTACGACAGGGCCGTGAAGTTGACCTGGCGGCGGGTCCACGCGCCGCGGCCGAACGCGTCGGCAGTGCGCATGCGCTCGACCAGGTCGGCAGGGATCGGCTCGCCGGACTCGTCGGTCGCGAACGTCCGCAGGACGCCCGGGTCCCAGGCCCACTCCTCGAGGAGCTGGCTGGGCGCCTCGACGAAGTCCCACTCGGTCGCGACGCCCGTGAACGCGGCCCAGCGCTGCGCGCCGCCGACGATCTCGTGCACCAGGTGGCCGAACTCGTGGAAGAACGTCACGACGTCGTCGTGCTCGAGCGTGCCCGTCGAGAAGTTGCACACGAGGACGCCCTCGGGCAGGTGCCGGCCGACGACCCCGGGGACCAGCGGGAACTGCGCGGCGTGGTTGAACTTGCCGGGCCGCGGGTGCATGTCGAGGTACACGCGGCCGACCGCCGAGCCGTCCGACGCGACGTCGTACACCTCGACGTCCGGGTGCCACGTCGGCGCCTCGACGCGTGTGAACGTCAGGCCGAGCAGCCGGGACGCGGTCTCCATGACGCCCGTCCGCACGGCGTCGTAGCGGAAGTACCGGCGGACCTCCTGCGCGTCGACGTCGTACTGCTCGCGGCGCACCACCTGGTCGTAGTACAGGCTGTCGGCGGGCGTCACCGCGTCGGCCTGCGGGTCGTCGGCGCGGAACCGCGCGAGCAGGACGCCGACGTCCTCGCGCGCCGCCTCCGCCGTCAGGGCGTCGAGCCGGTCGACGAAGTCCGCGATGGCCTGGCCGGAGCCGATCATCTTGACCTCGGCGTCGTACGTGGGCCAGTCCGGGTAGCCGAGCAGGTGCGCGCGCTCCTCGCGCAGGCGCAGCAGCTCCGCGAGCACCGGCGCGTTCTCCGGCCAGCCGATCCGCAGGTACTCCGAGGTGAGGGCGGCCCGGACCGACGCGTCGTGCGCGTACGTCCGGACGGGGATGAGGTCGGGGTACTCCGTGGTGAGCGTGACGAGCCCGTCGTCGCCCGCCGCGTGCTCGGCGCGGAAGTCGTCGGGCAGGCCGTCGAGCTGCTCGGGGCGGACCGTGATGCTGCGGGCCCCCTCGCGGATGTTCCGCGCGAACTCCAGGCCGAGCTCGGTGCAGCGCTGCGCGAGGGCCTTGAGGTGCTCGCGCTCCTCGGCGGTCCGGTCGACGCCGGCCCGCCGGAAGTCCCGCAGGACGTGCTCGCGCAGCCGTCGGGCGTCGGCGTCCAGGTCGTCGTCGGTCGTCGCGGCGAGGACCTCCCACAGGTCCCGGTCGAGCTCGCGCTCGGTCCCGAGGTCCTCGGCCGCCTGCGCGCCCGCCTCCGCGGCGCTGCGCAGGTCCGCGTCGGGATGCACCTCCGCGAGCAGGTGCGCCGCGGCCGACGCACGGCCCAGCGCCAGGTCGCCCGCGTCCCACAGGTCCAGGACCTGCGCCGACGTGCGCGTCGTGCCGTCCTTGAGGGTCGCGAGGTGGGTGCGGGCGGCGTCGAGGTTCGCGTCGACGGTCTCCGTGAGGAACGCCGGCCAGGCGGCGTCGTCGACGGGGAAGCGCGTGGGTGCGGCGGTCATGGGCCGACGCTACACAGCGCCTACCACGTCGACGGAAGCGCATTTCGGTGCGCCGTCGTCGAGGTCGTCACCTCGCGTCGAGGTCGTGAGCTGCGACGCACGACCTCGACGCGTCCTCACGACCTCGGCGCGGGCAGGTCGGGAGAGCGGCCCGTCAGGCAGTACGTGAGGCCTGCCGGGTCGCGCATCACCGTCCAGCGCTCGAACCGCTCGACGACGACCGCGCCGAGGTCGACGTGCTCCCCGACCACGACGTCGCGGTCCGGGCCTGCCGCGGCGACGTCGACGTGCCCCGTCACGCGCGTCCGGGGGTCGTCCGCGCCCAGGCGCTGCACGAGCAGCCGCACCGGGATGCCGTCGGGACGCTCCAGGGGCACGAGGACCCGCGCCGGGTCGACCGCCACCGGCCACCCCGTCAGCGCCGACCAGAACTCCCGCTCGACGTCGACCAGCGGGGCCGGGCAGTCCAGCGCGAGCTGGTCGACGAGCGAGCGGCCGCCCCACGGCCCCGTGACCGGTCCCGGCCGGTGCCGCTCGCCGCCGTCCGGGACCACGCAGAACACGAACCCGCCCGGCGACGACAGGACGACGTGGTCGTCGCGCAGCAGCTCGGTCGCACCCAGCGCGACCGCCCGGGCCGCACCCGCGTCGACGTCGTCCACGTGCAGGTCCAGGTGGACGCGCGGCTCGCCCGGCAGACGCTGCACCCGCAGGAACGCGTCCCCGTCGGGCGGGACGAGCGTCGCGAACTGCCCGCGGTCGCCGCGCGGCGCCGACAGACCCGTCGCCGTGGCGGCCCGCCAGAACGCGACACCGGCGTCGAACCGGTCGTCGGGCAGGTCGAGGAAGAGGGTCGTCCACACCACGGTCACGCCGGGAGCCTCGGTCACGTCGGCCATCCTGCCGCGTCGCCGGGCGAGCGACGCCGCCGGGGCGCCGGGACCTCGCGACCCGGGCGTGACCCCACGAGGTCAGGAGCCCGCGGGCGGTCCGACCACCGACCAGTCGACGTCGAGCGCGGCGCGCGCCCTGCTGCCGTCCGTCGCGACGCCGACGACCTCGCGAGGCTGGGCCGTGCCCGGCCACCACGCCGCGAAGACGCCTTCGGCGGCGGTCGCGTCGACCGTCGTGCCGTCGGACAGCGACACCTGCACCGACGTCACGTCGGGCGCGACCCGGCCGAGCGCGGTGCTCCACTGCTCGCCGTCGGACGTGAACGTCCCGGCCGTCGCGAGCGTGAGCGTCCCCGGGGCCGGGTCGGCGAACCCGCCGGTGTCGACGACCTCCCACGACTCGCCCTGCGTCGCAGGCGACCCGCTGACACCCGAGGACGTCGACCCGTCGGGCGAGTGGACGTTCGCGAACGCGAACGTCGGGGCGACCAGGCAGTACCGCAGCCAGCCGTCGCTCGACACCACGGTGAACGCGTACGGCCCGCGTCGCTCGGACAGCACCGGGTGCGCCGCCGCCGCGTCGGGGGTG
>NZ_BIMR01000278.1 GCF_004306155.1 Cellulomonas biazotea | reverse complement strand
CACCCCGGCCGCCCGCGGCACCCGTGTCGCCCACGTCGCGCACGCCGCCCGCGTCGCCCGCGTCGCCCGCGGCCGACGGGACCCGCCGCAGCCCGGCGGCGACCGCCCGCTCCGCCGCGAGGCTGAGCGTCACGACGACCGCCGTCCAGACGAACACGTCGGTGCTCTCGAGCAGCGCCTTCGCGTCGTACAGGTGCTCGCCGATGCTGCCCGCGGGCAACCCGATGACCTCGGCGGCGATGCCGCTCTTCCACGCGAGGCCGACGCCCACGCGGCAACCGGCGGCGAAGAACGGCAGGACGGCCGGCACGTCGACCGCCGGCACCCGGCGGCGCAGCGGCACGGCGAACACCGTCGCGACCTCGAGCATCGCGGGGTCCCGCTGCGCGATCCCCTCACGGACCGCGGCGAACGTCACCGGCAGCACCATGAGGGCGCTCACGACGACCGCGAGGCGGCTGCTGTCGACCCACAGGAGCACGAGCAGGATGAAGCTGACGACGGGCGCGGCGCGGACGGCCCCGACGACCGGCTCGACGAGCGCGCCGACGACCCGCCAGGTCGCCGCGGCGACGGCGAGCAGCGTCCCGACGACCGTCCCGAGGGCGAACCCGGCGGCGATCCGCAGCAGCGAGTGCGCGACGGTCGCCCAGAACGCCGGGGTGCCGACGAGCTCGACGAGCCGCGTCGCGACGTCCACCGGGGACGGCAGCAGCAGCCGCTGCGCGACGGCGAGCGCGGCCACCTGCCAGACCACGAGCCAGAAGGTGAGGACGAGCAGCGGCCGGACGGCGCGGGCGGCACCACCCAGGCCGCCCGCGCCTCCCGCGCCGGCCGTGCCACGCGTGCCGGCCGCTCGGGGGGTGCCGCCGCTACCCGTCGGAGCCGTGGTAGAGGTCGTCACCGGGGAGTGCTCCTCCCACCGAGGCCGGGTCTGCGGCGAACAGGACGCCGAGGTATCCGTCGAGCGCGGCCCGCATCTGCGGGCCGTCGAGATAGGTGATGTGCGACCCGGGGATCGCGGCGGTCGCGACGGCCGCCGCGGGCACGATCCCCGCGGCCGCGATGAGCACGCCGGCCTCGTCGGGGTGCTCGTTGGTGAACCGGGTCGAGGCGGCGTAGTCGTCGAGGAACTCGTCGAACGCGGCGGGGTGCTCGGTCGCGAACTGCGAGCGGACGACGACGACGCCGGTGACGAGCGGCGCGTCGGGCGTGACGTCGGCCCACGCGTCGGTGAGGTCGATCGCCGCGCGCGCGCCGGGGACCTGCGCGGTCACGACGGTGACGTAGGGCTGCGGCAGGACGGCGACCGCGCCGGGCTCGGCGGCGAGCCGGGCGGCGACCTCGGTGGCCTCGCTGACGTACGTGACGGTGAGGTCCGTCGCCGGGTCGAGCCCGTAGGTCGTCAGCAGGTGCTCGAGGACGAACTGCGGCGACGCGCCCTTGCCGGTGCTGTAGACGGTCCGGCCGCGCAGGTCGGCGAGCGTGCGCACGGTGTCGCCGACCTCGACGACGTGCAGCACGCCGAGGGTGTTGACGGCCGCGACCTGCACCTCGCCGGCCGTGCCGACGGTCTTGGCGTGCAGGACGGCGGCCAGGTTGGCGGGGACCATCGCGACGTCGACGTCGCCCTGCAGCACCTTCGGCAGCACCTCGTCGGGGGTGCCGTACACGGTGACCTGGTAGTCGTGCCGGGCCGTGCCGCGGGCGGCGTCGTCCATGAGCCCGACGAGGCCCATCGTCGTGGGGCCCTTGAGCGACGCGACGCGGACCGTGGTGCGCTCGGCCGCCGTCGGCGTCGCGGCCGCCGTCGAGGGCGCCGCGCTGGGCTCCGCCGCGGGGGGCGTGCTCGACGCGCACCCCGCGAGCAGTGCGCCGACGGCGACCGCGGCGGCGACCAGCCGCGCGACCCGGCTGTTCATCGCGCACCGTCCGGCGCGTCGGCCGACGCCGCGGCCGTGCCCACCAGGTCGGTGGTGTCGGTCAGCGGGCACGCCTCGGGGCGGAACGGCGCGTACCGCGTGTGCAGCAGCCGGTGCGCGAGCGGCGACCCGGGCTCGCCGTAGAAGTCGTCGTAGAGCCGCAGCAGGTCGGGGTTCGCCTGCGACCGTCGGACGGGGGCCGTCCGGTCGATGTCGACGAGCACCTGCTGCCGCGCCGCCGTCTCCAGCGTGTCCCGCGGTGCGGGGTGCCCGGCGCCGTTGATGCAGCCGCCGGGGCAGGCCATGACCTCGATGAGGTCGTACCCGACGTCCTCGCCGTCGCGGATCCGGCGGGCGAGCGCGTCGACGTTGTTGAGGCCGCTGACGACGGCGACGCGGACCGTCGTCCCGGCCGCGGTCACGGTCGTCTCCTTGATGCCCTCGGCGCCGCGCACCGCGTGCACGTCGAGGTCGGCCATGGACTCCCCCGTGAGCTTCTCGACGGCCATCCGCAGCGCGGCCTCGGCGACGCCGCCCGACGCCCCGAACAGCACGCCCGCACCGCTGACCTGCGCGTACGGCTCGTCGAACGTGCCGGGCTCGACGTCCTCGGGGCGCAGCCGCAGCATGTCGACCATCTCGAGGAACTCGGTCGTCGTGAGGACCGCGTCGACGTCCCGCACCCCGTCGGACGCGAACTCGGGACGCGCGGCCTCGTACTTCTTGGCCAGGCACGGCACGATCGAGACGGTGTAGAGGCGGTCGACGGGCAGCCCTGCGCGCTCCGCGAAGTGGCTCTTCACGGTCGCGCCCATCATCTGCTGCGGCGACCGGCAGCTCGACAGGTACGGGACGAGCTCCGGGAACCGCCGCTCGACCAGGTTGACCCACCCCGGGCAGCACGACGTGAGCTGCGGCAGCCGCTCCCCGCTGCCGACGCGCCCCAGGAACTCGGTCGTCTCCTCGAGGATCGTCAGGTCGGCCGCGAACGCGAAGTCGAAGACCTTGTCGAACCCGACCTTGCGCATGAGCCCCGCGGTGAACGCCGCGGCCTCCTCGGGCGCGAGGCCGTAGTGGTCCGCGATGACGCTGCGGACCGCGGGGGCCACGAACCCGACGACGACCTTCTCCGGGTCGTGCATCGCGGAGAACACACCGCCGCGCTCGCGCACGTAGTCGAGCGCCCCGCACGGGCAGGCCCGCACGCACTGCCCGCACGACACGCAGTCCGTGAGCGCGAGCGGCCGGCCGTCACGCGTCCCGACCGTGAGCCGCCCGTCGGTGAGCTGGAACGCGAGGACGTCGACACCCTCGACCTGCGCGCACGCCGCGACGCACAGCCCGCACGAGATGCACTTGTTCGGGTCGCGGACGATGAACGGGTGGTCCTGCACGACCGGCGTCCGCGGCCGCACGTGCAGCGGCGTCGCGAACTCCACGTGGTGCGCCGTCGCCGTGTCGCGCAGCGCGCACGCGTTCTGCCGCGAGCACCCGCACTCCAGGCAGCGCTGCGCCTCCGCCCGCGCCTGCTCCTCGGTCAGCCCGAGCTCGACCTCCGCGAACCCGGCGACCCGCTCGCCCGGCGGCAGCGCCGGCATGGTCGCCCGCCGGGCGCGCGGCTGCAGCGCGAACTCGTCGCGCGGCAGGTCCTCGAGCGTGCCGCGGCTGCACGTGTAGTCCTCCTGCGACGGCCGGACGAACCCCTCGCGGACGTACTCGTCCATCGCCTGCGCGGCCCGCCGCCCCGCCGCGACCGCCTGGATGACTGTCGCCGGGCCCGTCACGCAGTCGCCACCGGCGAACACGTTCCGCTCCGAGCTCTGCATCGTGCGGCCGTCGACGTCGACGTCGCCCCACTCGTTGAGCCGCACCGGCAGGTCGTCCCACAGGAACCCCGTGTCGGTCGTCTGCCCGATCGCCCCGATGACGGTGTCCGCGTCGACGTCGAACTCCGACCCGTCGACCCGCACCGGACGCCGCCGCCCCGACCGGTCCGGCTCCCCGAGCTCCATCCGCACGCACCGCACCCGCAGCCGCCCGTCCGCGGTCGAGGTGATGCCCGTCGGCGCCGCGAGGAACACCATGTCGATGCCCTCGTGCAGCGCCTCCTCGATCTCCAGCGCCTCCGCGGGCATCTCGTCGCGCGTCCGCCGGTACACGAGCTTCACGTCACGGGCACCCTTGCGCAGCGCCGTCCGCACGCAGTCGATCGCCGTGTTCCCGCCGCCGATGACGACGACCGTGTCCCCCACCGGGTCGTCGGTGCCCTGCACGACCCCGCGCAGCCAGTCGATGCCCAGGTGCACGCCCGGCAGGTGCTCGCCGTCGAGGTGCAGCGGCGTCGCCCGCCACGAGCCGACCGCCAGGTAGACCGCGTCGTACTCCCGCCGCAGGTCGTCGAGCCGCAGGTGCGTCCCCAGCGCCACACCCGTGACGATCTCGACGCCGAGCGCCTCCATGAAGGCGATCTCCTCGTCGAGGGTCGCCTTCGGCAGCCGGTACTCCGGGATGCCGTAGCGCATCATCCCGCCCGGCCGGTCCTGCTTCTCGAACACCGTGACCCGGTGCCCCGCGATCGCCGCGTAGTACGCCGCCGACAGCCCCGACGGCCCCGCGCCGACGACCGCGAGCCGCTTCCCGCTCGGCTCCGCGAGGCGCGGCGACCACGGCACGTCCTGCGCCCGGTCCCAGTCTGCCGCGAACCTCTTCACGTGGTTGATCGCGACCGGCTCGTCCACCAGGTTGCGACGGCACTCTGACTCGCACGGGTGCGGGCACACCCGCCCGCACGCCGACGGGAACGGGTTGCGGTCCTTGATGACCCGGATCGCGGCCCCGAAGTTCCCCGTCGCCACGTGCTCCAGGTACGTCTGGATGTCGATGTTCGCCGGGCACGTCTGGACGCACGGCGCCACGCAGTCGGCGTTGTGGTCGCACAGCAGCTGCTCCAGCCGCACCGCTCGGTACTCCCGCAGCCGCGGGTTGGTGGTCGTCACGACCATGCTCTCGACGACCGGCGTGATGCACGCCTTCACGTCCCGCGTACTCTCACCTGCGCCGACCTCGACGACGCACAGCCCGCAGCTGCCGTTCGCGCGTTCCAGCCGTCCGTCGTGGCACAACGACGGCACCTCGACGCCCTGCGCGGACAGCGCCCGCAGCAGCGTCGTCCCCTCGCGCAGCTGCATCGTCTCGCCGTCGACCGTGACGGCGACGTGCCCCGACTTCCCGACCTCGTGCACGCGGCCTCCCACGGTCCGTGGCCAGCCGGCACGCGCGCGGTCGATGGGACCGCTGCGCGGGATGAACGCCGTCATTGGCCCTCGTCGCCGACGTTAGGGCCGGGTGACGCCCGTCACGAAGGGACCTCCGACCTAGGGTTTCGCGGGTCCGTCGGTGCCTAGCCCGCCAGCGACTCCCGAGGGCGTCGACGCGTGCCGAAGACGCCGAGGGGCGCCGAGCTCGTCGGTCGGTGCCGAGTTCGTCACTTTGTGCCGAGTTCGTCACCTGCAACCGGCGAACTCGGCTGGAAGTGACGAACTCGGCGGAGGCCGAGCGCGCGGGCTCAGCAGTCCGCGGGCTTCGGGATGTCGGTGCAGAGGTCGTCGACCAGCCTGGAGCGGCGCTCGACGACCTCGAACGGTGCGCTCGTCGTCGAGGTCTGCGCGGTGCCGGTCACTGCGTGCCAGGTGTCGTCCCCGGCGACCCGGTAGCGGCCCGACCACTCGGTGGTCAGGGTGATCTGGTACGTGCCCGGCTGCTCGTACACCCGGTAGGTGTCGTGGTTCGGGTACGGGTTGCCCGCGGACTGGGTCCACAGGTCGGTGCCGTCGCCGAACGCGTAGTGGAACCGCTCCGGCGCGGCGACGACCTCGACGTCCCGGCCCAGCAGGTTCGTCACGAACGTCTGCTCGACGCGCTCGGTCATCACGATCGTCTCCTTGTTGACCAGCACCCACCCCCGGTCGGGCTGCAACCGCAGCACCGGCGGCGCCAACGGCAACCGCCGGAAGTCGGCGAGCGACAGCACCGGGAGCGTCAAGCCGCATCGCCCTTGATCGATCTGCCCCCATGGCCCCCAATCGGCGGTCTCGGCGACGCGCGACCGCCGCCACATCGGCTGGAGGAACGGTTCGGCACCGCAGTCCAACGGTTGTGCTGCGTCGGCCCCTGTCGGACACGCTCCGTCGGCCGATCCCTTCGTCCACTGCCCGGCGGCGTCGCGACATGCGACGGCACGCTCGAACTCCTGGAGACGTGGACCGACGCGGCTCGGTGCCGGAGCCGTGGCCTCCGTCCCCGCCTGATCGGCGGCGAGCTCCGCCGCGCTGCGGTCCGCCGAGGTGGTCCCGCTCGATCTGATCGCCCCGACCGGAACTGGCGGAACCTGTGTGCCCAGGAGCAGTGCCAGAACGATGAGGGCTCTCATGACGGCCGCTCGGTCCAGTCGATCGCGCTCACCTTCCACCCCTGCGACCAACCGATCGCGACGAAGAGGTCGTAGGTTCCGGGATCGCTCGTCGCTACCACCTCGCCGTCGGAGTCCAGCGTCGATGACGAGTCCTGCGACGCCACGAGCGAGGCCGAGTACCACTCGTCGGCCCGGATCTCCGTCCCGGTCGCGGACGTCACCACCGTGCGCGCGCCGGTGCTGTGGTAGTTCGCCGCCTTCATCTCAGCGATGCGGTCGAGCACCGCTGAGCAGAACTCGCAGGTCTCTGCCGACATCGCCGACCAGAGAGAGGTGTCACCTGTCGCCCACGTGTAGCCGTACAGCTCGACGAAGTAGGCCGCTGCAGCCGCCGCCCCCTCGGCGCTCGGAGTCTCCATCGCCGCGGGGCGTTCGGGCCGCGTCATCAGGTTCGTCGTCGGACTCGCTGACGGGCCGCCCGAAGGCCCAGGCGATTCGACCACGCTGGACGGAGGTGGCTGGGCTGGTGGCGACGTCGTGCACGCGGGAAGGGCGAGAAGCCCGACGGCTAGTGCGACGGCGGCCGCCCCCTGCGCGGTTCGTCGGTGAAGCATGGCGGCGAACCTACCGATATCGGACACCCCGTGGGACGGTCCGGCCCGATCTGTGGACAACCCCCTCGGACGGGCCCCTCACGGGGCGAGCTGCTTGAGGTGCGCGTCGTAGATGCCGTCGTCGGTCACGACCAACCCCGAGAGCGACCGCGCGACCGTCATCTCCATCCCGTCGACGACCTCCCAGCCGTCGTCGTCGAGCCGGTCGGGGAAGACCTCGAAGCTCACGACCTGCGTGGTCGCCCGGAGCTTCTCGACGACCTTCGGGGACGCCTCGTCGTGCTGCTCGAGCGCCTCGTCGACCATCGTGGCGACCTTGCCCGCCGCCTTCTCGACGTGCACCGACACCGGTCGTCCTGCGCCCGGCACGGTGACCCGCAGGACGCGGTCGCCGCTGCGCTCGTGGTCGACGTCGAGGTCGTCGTCGCCGGTCCACGCGACCTCGGCGGCCTCCGCGACCGCGTCGACGTCGAGCGCGTCGCCCGACGTCGCGAACACGTGCAGGAACATCGACATCGCTCCGTCTCCTCCTCCTCGACCTGCTCGACGGCTGCTCGGCGGCTACTCGACCGAGTCGCCCTTGCGGTACGTGATGCGGTTCGACGTGTCCATCTTGTCGACGAACGTGATCGTGTCATTCGGGCCGAGGGCGTCGATCTCGTTCTGCAGCTTGCCGCGCTCGCGCGCCTCGGGGATGCCCTTCTTCAGCATCTTGCCGACCTCGAAGTAGTCGCGTCCTCCCGCGGCGTTCGGCTTGGGCGAGACGCCGTCGGGGTAGTGGTCGCCGAGCTTGACGTTCTCGGTCTCCTGGACGCCCTCCGCCTCGGTGAGCTTCTCCTTCGCGGCGACCTGGTCCGCGCCGCCGCGCCGCCCCGGACGGTTGCCCGCCTCGACCTGGCTGTAGTGCGCCTCGACGTACTCCTCGAACGACAGGACGTCCTTCGGGCCCTTGCCCGCCTTGTAGGCCTTCTCCAGGTACCGCTGGTAGCGCCACTCGGCGGCACCGGGCTCGCCGACCGCCGGCTTCTTGCCCTGGGGGCCGTCGGGCGGCCACGTGATCTGCTCGGTGGGTTGGGGGGTTCCTCCCTCGGGGACGGTCTCGGGCGCGGGGCCCTCGGGGACCTTCTCCGGCGCGGGGCCTTCCGGCGTCGGGCCTTCGGGAGCGGGTCCCTTGGGCGCGGGACCCTCAGGCGTGGGGACGGGCTCGGGCGTCGGCACCGGCTCCGGCGCGGGGACAGGCTCGGGGGTCGGCACGGGCTCCGGCGTCGGGACCGGCTCAGGCGTCGGGACCGGCTCCGGGGCACCTCCGCCCGACGGGACGGGCTCAGGAGCCCCACCGCCACCGGACGGCACAGGCTCAGGCGCACCACCACCACCCGCCGGCACAGGCTCAGGCGCACCACCACCACCCGCCGGCACAGGCTCAGGCGCACCACCCCCACCCGCCGGCACCGGCTCCGGCGCACCGGCCCCACCCCCGGGCACCGGCTCAGGCGCGCCACCGCCACCGGCCGGAGCCGGTTCTCCGGGCGCACCGCCGCCCTTCTTCCCGGCGAGCAGCTTCCCGCCGAGCTCCATGGCTTTCGCCATGCCGATCTGCAGGGCCATCGCGCCGGCGTTCTTGGCGTCCTCGGTCATCTGGTCCGAGTTCTGCTGCAGCTCGGTGGCGGTGCTCGCGGTGGCGGCGTCGATGAGGTTCTTGATGAACACGAGCGCGTGCAGGGTGAGCGCGACGGCCGCGGCCCACAGCGCCCACGGCCCGACGGTGGACGCGACGGTCCCGCAGAACGCGATGATCGGGGCGAGCGCGAGGCCGACGGCGCCGAACGAGAAGATCGACCCGATGATCGCGACGGCGGTGAGGATGATGCCGATCGACACGGCCAGCCCGGCGATGGAGCCGAGCACGATGGTCACGCCGGTCGCGATGTCGGCGGACGACTTGAGGGCGTTGCCGAGGGGGTCCTTCGCCCACTGCTCGGCGGAGAACAGGTTGGCGACACCGGTCGCGATCGAGCCGACGCCGTGCACGACGCCCATGAGCGACATCCGCGGGTCGACGAACCCGCGCAGGATCGAGAGCCCGAACTTCGGCAGGTTCGTCGCGCCGAGCTCCTTGTAGAGGTTGCGCCCGGTGAGCCGCAGCGCGATCCCGGCCTTCTGCGACCCGCTGAGCGTCTCGAAGTGGCCGCCCGCCTCCTTCTCGATCTCGGCGATCTCGGCGGCGCGCCGGGCGTCCTCGTCGAGCTTGTGCTTCTGGGCGTTGACGGCGTTGGGCGGGTCCTCGCCGGTGAGCCAGGACGGCAGGGTCGAGGTCACGGCGCTCGCGGGGTCGAGCTTGGCGCGGTCGCCGTAGCCGGCGCGCTGCACGGCGGCGCCGCGGGGGGCGGGCACGGGCGCGGGCATCGACGCCATGCCGGCGACGTAGCCCTGCTGGGCGGCGGCGAGCCGGGCCTCGAGACGGGCGGACGCGGCGTGCAGAGACGTGCCCTGCTCGTCGAGGGCGGCGGCCTGGGCCCGGTGCTCGGCAGGCTGCGCGGCCATGCCGTCGAGGCGCGCACGGGCGGCCTCGTTCTGCGCCGTCATCTGCTCGGCCTTGGCGTCCGCGGCGGCGATGGCCTGCTCGGTCTCGCCGATCTTGCCCTGCGTCGCCGCGTTGGACGCCTTCGCCTGCGCGGCCTCCGCGGCGAGCTGGCCGGCGCGGGCCTTCGTCTGGCCGATGGTCGCGTCGATCGACCCCATGTCGGAGCCGACCTTGGTGAGCTGCGACCCCTGCTCGGCGGACTTCCCGGCGGCCTCGGCGTCGTCGGGCTGCTTCGACGCGTTCTCCGCGGCCAGCGACTTCGACTCGCTCGCCATG
Organism: Cellulomonas biazotea; assembly: GCF_004306155.1. GTDB lineage: Bacteria > Actinomycetota > Actinomycetes > Actinomycetales > Cellulomonadaceae > Cellulomonas > Cellulomonas biazotea. The sequence goes on along the minus strand of NZ_BIMR01000278.1, from coordinate 485 downwards.
GGTGCGGACTTCTCCGCGCCTTCCTCGCTCTTCGCGGTGACCTGCGGTGCGCCCGACGCGACGGTCTCGGCCTTCTGCTGCGAGACCTCGAGCGCGGCCTTGGCCTGGGCGACGACACCCTTGCGGTGCGCGCTGTGGCCCTGCAGGGCGGTGATCCCGGCGGCGGCGTCGGCGACCCCGCTCCGCCCGGCCTGCAGCAGCCCTTCGGCCTGGTGGGACTGCGCCCGCTCTGCCGCGGCCGCGGCACGGACCTCGTGTGCGCCGGACCTCAGGGCCTGCAGCTTGGCCGCCACGGCCGACACGGCACCCTCGACGACGGGGTCGGCGGGGATCTGCCGACCCCCCGCGTTGACGGTCTCGTTCCGCACGGGCACCTCGACGGGCGGCGGGAGGTCGGGCGGGACGACCGCGGCCGCCGCGGCGGCAGCGGCGGCCGCGCCCTGGGCCGCCGCGGTCACCTCGCCGGCTCCGGCACCGCCCGCGGC
>NZ_BIMR01000277.1 GCF_004306155.1 Cellulomonas biazotea | reverse complement strand
CGCTTGGCCCGCGCCTCGGTCGCCGCCACGCCGGCGCCCGCCGGGTCCGCGACGGGCGCGGCCGTGCGGGCGACGCCGACCTCACGGCCGACCGACCGCAGCGTGCGCCACCAGCCGACGTCCGTGACGAGCTCGGGGGCGCGCGAGTTCATCGCGGTCTCGAGCTTGTGCCCCATGTCCTGCACGACGGTCGACAGCATGACGCCGGGCGTGAGGCGGCGGACCGTCTCCGGCTGCACCTCGTCCTGGCGCGACGACTTGTTGAGCAGGACGTGCACCGACTCGGGCTTGCGGACCTGCAGCGACTCCCACCAGCGCAGGTTGCGGCGCAGGGCGCGGATGCTCAGCAGGTCCGGGGTGATGACGGCGACGACCTCGTCGGCGATCTCGACGACCGCGGCCTGCACGGGCGTCACGTGCGCGCCCACGTCGACGATGACCAGGTCGTACTGCTGGCGCAGCAGGCCGACGATCTGCCGGATCGCGGTCGGCGTGACCCACTCGACGTCGCGGACGTCGTCGGGCGGGAGCAGCAGGTGGATGCCGGACTCGTGCTGGAAGACGGCGTCGGCGACGGTGCGGACCGACAGGTCCTGCGCGACCTTCGCGAGGTCGGCCACGGAGGTGCGCGCGCGGGCCTCGATGAGGCTCGACACGTCGCCCTTCTCGAGGTCGAGGTCGACGACGAGCACCTTGTGGTCGGGGATCTCACGCCGCACGTCCCACGCGATGTGGGTCGCGATGGTCGTCGCGCCCACGCCGCCCTTGGTGCCGGCGACCGCGACGACGACCGCCCGGCCGCGCGCGCTGCCGCCGTCGGCGGAGGCGCTGAGCAGCAGGCTCTGCATGTGCCGCGACCAGTCGAGCGCCGTGTTGACGCGCTGCTGCACGTCGGCGAACGACAGGGGGTAGGACAGGACGCCGCGCGCGCCCGCGTCCATGGCGGCCGCGAGGACCTCGGGGTCCTCGTCGCTCGTCACGACGATCGAGACGCTCGCGGGCCGGCGCAGGCTGAGGTCGCGGACGACCTGGTGCACGGGCTCGGGGCCGAGCAGGTCGTGCACGAGGACGATGCTCGGGTCGTGCTGCAGGACGAGGTCCGCGAGCTCGCCCGTGGTCTCGCCGACGCCGACGACCTCGACCTCGGCGGCCTCGGACAGCTGCGCCCGGAGCTCGTAGGCCAGGGACTGGTCGGCGCAGCCGATGACGACGGTGCCGGCCATCAGCCGTTCACCCCTTCCGGCACGGCCTCGCCGCCGAGGTCGCCGGCGTCGAACTCGCCCTGCTCCCCGGTGCGGTCCTCGCCGGACCCGGCGGGCAGGCCGACGAGCCGGACCTCCTGCGCGAACGCCGCGGCGTAGGTGACGGCGAGCGCGTCGTTCGGCTCGAGCGCGAGCGTGACGGGCACGACGGTCGCCTGACCGGTCGCGCTGTCCTCGTCGATCTGCACCTGGCTGCCGCGCACGGAGACGACCCGCACGTCCTGGACGAGCACGCGGACCTGCTTGGGCAGCCCGGGGACGTCGGCGAACACCGCGTAGATGTCGACGTGGTCGCCGGGGCGGACGCGGTCGGCGATGCCGGTGACCTCGTCGACGTTGATGGCGATCTCGCGCTCGGTCGGGCTGAGGTCCGACGGCGGCACGAGGAGGTCGGACGACAGGAGCGTCCCCTCCGCGAGGTTGACGCCGACCTTGCGGCCGAGCAGGTCGTCCTTGGTGACGAGGGCCGAGGGGGCGACCCAGCGCTCGGGCACCTCGTCCTCGACCAGCGACGCCTCGTCGATGACCGCGAACGCGGGCAGGGACTGCGACGCCCGGTAGACGGTGACCATCGAGCCGACCTTGCTCGACACGCTCCCGACGTAGGTCGCCACGAGGAAGAACACGACGACGGCGAGCACGGCGGACAGCAGGACGAACAGGACTCCGCGTCTCTGACGGGGGTTCACGCGAGGGCTCCTCGGGGTTCGACGGACGACGTCCGGCGGACGTGGCAGAAGGGGCAGTAGTCGACGAAGACCGGCTCGGCGCAGGTGGGGCAGCGGCCGGTCAGGGCGGGCAGGTAGACGCCGGCGCCGCCGGGCAGCGCGACGGCCTCGACGGCCTTGGTGGTGCCGAGGCGGTCGGACGACTCGACCCGCAGGGAGGGCAGGTCGACGACGGTGGAGCACCCGCTCGCGGCGAGCAGCTGCTCGCGGGCGCGGGCGGGGACGCGCTCGAGGTCGGCGCAGTAGAGGGTGCCGCGCTCGACGGCGGGCTCGTCGGGCTCGGTGCGCTGCCCGACGCCGCGGACCGCGGGCGCCGGGCCGGACATCGTGACGACGAACCCCTCGCCGCCGGGGGCGACGGAGCGCAGGTGCTGGCTCATCGTGGGCTGCGGCTCGGCGAGGTTCGCGACGCTCGGCGTCCACGCCCCGCTCCAGGTGCGGTCGGCGAGCGCCTCGACGTACGCGACGGTCTCGCCGGGCGACAGCGCGGCGGACGCGCCCTGAGCGGCGAGCAGGAGGATCGCGCCCGGGCCGTGCGGCAGGGTGCGCCAGGCGACGGCGAGGCCGCGGTCGGCGAGCGCGGCGGCCTGGCGGCGGACGAGCACCTCGTGGCGGCGCTCACCCAGCAGGAGGGCGTGCGACGCACCGGCGAGGTGGGCGTCGCCGGGGCCGGCCAGGTCCTCGGGGGCGACGACGGCCGACGGACGGGACCCGGGAGGGGCGGGCAGGGGGGCGGGGGCCGCCACGAGTCCTGCGACGACGATCGACGGCATCCGAGCGTGGCTCCCCTGTTCTGACGTGCGAGGCGGTCGGGCCGTCGTGGCGGGCCCGGTGCGGGGGCCCTGCGCGGCGACGGCCTTCGTGTCCCGACTCGTCCGTCGGGGAGTGACGTCGCCACACAGTAGTCGGACGGATCGGGCATCGCCGGTCGCACCGCTCGATCTGGACACGCCGTGAACGTTGCCCCAGGTCACAACGTGTCGACGACCCACGGAGTTCACCCGGTCGGGCGTCCGACCTGCGCACGCGTCCGTGCGACGCCGTTCCCCCGGCCGGGTGACGGGGCGCCGTCGGGGCCGCGGGGACGGAGGGAGGGGCACGTGACCATCCTGGCCAGGCCGCCGCCGGGCCCGGCGGGCCCACGGTCGCAGCCGTCCGGACGGGCCCGGGCCCGTGGGCCCGCGGGCGCCTGGGCGCACGGGCCCAGGGTCGAGGAAAACGGTTCAGCGTTGTCGGTACCGGCACGTAACGTGGACGCTCGTGCGCTCACTCCCCCTCGACGACCCCGGCACCCCGCCGCTGACAGGTCCCGTCGCCTACCTCTGGTGGCTCGCCCGTCGGCAGTGGGGCATCCTCGCGGTCGCGGTGCTGCTGGGGGTCGTCCTGTTCGCCTGCCAGGCGTTCCTCCCCTACCTCACCGGCCGTGCCATCGACGGCGGGCTCGAGCAGGGCTTCGGGCCCGACCTGTGGCGCGCCGCGGGCGCGCTCGGCGCGCTCGGTCTCGTCAGCGCCGCCGCGGGCGCGATCGGCCACCGGTACGACGTCGCGAACTGGCTGCGCGCCGCGTTCACGTCGTCGCAGCTCGTCGGCGGCACCGTCGCGCGCTCGGGCCACGCCATCACCGCCGAGCTGCCCACGGGCGAGGTCGTCTCCGCCGTCGCGAACGACGCGCTGCGGGTCGGCGAGGTCTACGCGGTCGCCGCACGGTTCATCGGCAGCCTCGTCGCGTACGGCGTCGCGGCCGTCCTCATGCTGCGGGTGTCCGTCCCGCTCGGCCTCGTCGTGCTGCTCGGCCTGCCCACGGTCGCGGCCGCGCTCGGCCTGCTCGTCAAGCCGCTGCAGCGCCGCCAGGTCGCGCAGCGCGAGGCGTCGGGCCGGCTCACGACGCTGGGCGCCGACACCGTCTCCGGCCTGCGCATCCTGCGCGGCATCGGCGGCGAGGGCGTCTTCAACGCGCGCTACCGCACGCAGTCGCAGCTCGTGCGCCGCCGCGGCGAGGAGGTCGCGGTCACGCAGTCCTGGCTCGACGCCCTCCAGGTGCTCCTGCCCGGGCTGTTCGTCGCCGTGCTCGTCTGGCTCGGCGCGCACATGGCGCTCGCCGGCACCATCACGCCCGGCCAGCTCGTCTCGACGTACGGCTACGCGGCGTTCCTCGCGTGGCCCGTGCAGAACGCGACGATGTTCCTGCAGTCGGCGACACGCGCGCACGTCGGCGCGGGCAAGGTCGTGAAGGTGCTGCAGGTCGTGCCCGCGACGGGTGCCACGCCCGGCACCGCGACGCCTCCCCCGCCGCACGTCCCGCTCGTCGACGAGACCAGCGGCGTGCAGGTCGACCCGGGCCGGGTCGTCGCGCTCGTCGGCGCCGACCCGGACGAGTCCGCCCGCATCGCGACGCGGCTCGGGCGCTTCGACGACGACGCCGAGAAGGACACCCCGGTGCGACTGGGCGGCGTGCTGCTCGCGGACCTGCACAAGGAGGACGTGCGCAGCCGGATCGTCGTCGCCGAGGCCACGCCGCACCTGTTCTCGGGCTCGCTCGGCGAGGAGCTCGACGTGCACGGCTCGGGCGACGAGGACCGGCTGCTCGCCGCGATCGCGCTCGCCGACGCGCACGACGTCCTCGACTCCGTGCCCGACGGGCTCGGCGGCGAGCTTCCCGAGAAGGGCCGGTCGCTGTCCGGCGGCCAGCGGCAGCGCGTCGCGCTGGCCCGTGCCCTGCTCATGGACGCCGAGATCCTCGTGCTCGTCGAGCCGACCAGTGCGGTCGACGCCCACACCGAGGCACGGATCGCGAGCCGGCTCGCCGACCACCGGCGCGGCCGGACGACGCTCGTCGTCACCGCCTCGCCGCTCGTGCTCGACCACGTGGACGAGGTGCAGTTCGTGCAGGACGGCCGGCTCGTCGCCCGCGGCGCGCACGCCGAACTGCTCGACGGCGCCGCCGGGCCCGCGGTCGCCGCCGCCTACCGGCGGGTCGTCGGCCGGCAGATGGACGAGGGCGACACCCCGCCGCTCGGCGTCCCCGTCACGCACGACGGCACGACCGACGGCACGACCGGCACCACCACCGACGCCGTCACCGACCAGCAGGTCCAGCACGCAGGAGGACGACCGTGAAGCTCCCCATCGCCGACACGGCGGCGGTGCGCGCGTACACCGGCCGCCTCTTCCGGACGCACCGCGCCGACCTCACGCGCATCGCGACGCTGCACACGCTCGCCGCGGTCGCGGGCCTCACCGGCCCGTGGCTGCTCGGCCGGCTGGTCGACGGCGTCACGAAGGGCACGACCGTCACGACGGTCAACATGCTCATCGCGTTCGGCGTCGCCGCGGTGCTCGCGCAGACCGTCCTCATCCGGTTCGCGCAGCGCACCTCGATGGTCTTCGGCGAGAAGGTCTTCGCCGAGCTCCGCGAGGAGTTCATCGCGACCGTGACGTCGCTGCCGCTGTCCACCGTCGAGCGGGCCGGCACGGGCGACCTCGTCGCGCGCACGACGAACGACGTCAACCGGCTGCAGCACGCCGTCCGCTTCGGCGTGCCGCGCGTCATCGTCGCGGTCGTGACGATCACGCTCACGGTCGTCGCGAGCGTGCTGCTGTCGCCGCTCGTGGCCGTCGCGATGTTCGTCGGCGTGCCGGGGATGCTGCTCGTCGTGCGCTGGTACCTCAAGCGCGCGACGCCCGCCTACCAGCGCGAGTCCGCGGCGTACGCGGCGCTCAACGGCACGATCACCGAGTCCGTCGAGGGCGCCCGGACGGTCGACGCGCTGCGCCTCGGCCCGCGCCGGCAGGCCCGGGTCGACGCCGACCTGCGCGAGGCGTTCGCCGCCGAGAAGGTCACGCTCGACCTGCGCACGGTGCTGTTCCCCGGCATCGACCTGGCCTTCGTGCTCGCGCCCGTCGCGGTGCTGCTGTGGGGCGGGTACCTCGTGTCGGAGGGCTACGCGTCGCTCGGCGCGGTCACGACGATCGTGCTCTACACGTTCCAGGTCACCGGCCCGGTGTGGGAGCTGATCTTCTGGGTCGACGAGATCCAGGTCGCCGCGACGTCGCTCGCGCGCATCGTCGGCGTCCAGCTCGTCGAGACCGACCGCACCGCGGGCGACGCCGAGCCGACCGACGAGGACGTGTCCGCGCGCGGTCTGCGGTACGCGTACCGCGAGGGCCACGACGTGCTGCACGGCATCGACCTCGACCTGCGCTCGGGCGAGCGCCTCGCGGTCGTCGGGCCGTCCGGTGCGGGCAAGTCGACGCTCGGACGCATGCTCGCCGGCATCCACCCGCCCACGGGCGGGTCGGTCACGGTCGGCGGGGTGCCGCTCGTCGAGCTGCCCCTCGAGGACCTGCGCGGCCACGTCGCGCTCGTCACGCAGGAGCACCACGTGTTCGTCGGGGAGCTGGCCGACAACCTGCGCCTCGCGCAGGAGGACGCAACCGACGCCGACCTGGAGCGCGCACTGCGTGCCGTCGACGCGTGGGAGTGGGTCGAGGCGCTGCCCGAGGGCCTGCGCACCGAGGTCGGCTCCGGCGGGACCCCGCTGACGCCCGCCCAGGCGCAGCAGGTCGCGCTCGCGCGGCTCGTGCTGCTCGACCCGCACACCCTCGTCCTCGACGAGGCGACGTCGCTGCTCGACCCGCGCGCCGCGCGGCACCTCGAGCGGTCGCTGTCGGCCGTGCTGGAGGGCCGGACGGTCGTCGCGATCGCGCACCGCCTGCACACCGCGCACGACGCGGACCGGGTGGCCGTGGTCGACGGCGGGCGGATCAGCGAGATCGGCCCGCACGACGAGCTCGTCGCGGCCGGCGGCGACTACGCCGCGCTGTGGCACTCCTGGCAGCACGAGTGACGTGACCGCACCGGTCGCCCTGCGAGGGGGCGTCGTCCTTCCCGACGACGCCCTCTCGTGGCGCTTCTCGCGGTCGAGCGGTCCCGGCGGCCAGGGGGTCAACACCGCCGACTCGCGCGTCGAGCTGTCGGTCGACGTCTCCGCCGTGCTGTGGACCGTCCCCGAGCAGGAGGCGCGCGTCCGCTCGCGTCTGGCCCACCGGCTGCGCGGCGACGTACTGACGGTCGCGGCGTCCGAGCACCGCTCGCAGCTGCGCAACCGGGAGGCCGCGCTCACGCGCGTCGTCGCGCTCCTCGACGAGGCCCTCGCTCCCCCGGGCCCGCCACGCCGGGCGACCCGTCCGAGCCGGTCGTCGCGCGAGCGACGCGCCGCGGGCGAGCGTCAGCGCCGCGCGGTCAAGGAGCTGCGCCGTCGACCCGGGCCGGGCTGACCCGACCCTCGACGGCTGAGGCCCCGCGTCGCGTCCACGAGGGCGACGGTCGCCCCGTCGGCGAGATGTGAGGCTGCGCCTGACCGGGATCGCCCAGGCGACGAGTCGCGGGAGACCCCGTACGACGGCCATGCCTGCGACGCCGGAAGTGGTCCGGCGCCGGCCGATACGATGGCCCGATCAGCGAAACGGTGATGGAGGAGCCATGGAACGACGGGTCGTCGACAAGTCCGCCGTCAAGCGTTCCGCCGCGCGGTCGACCAAGGTGTCCGCGAAGCTCGAGGGTCGAGAAGTACCTCCAGAGGTGGTCCTCACCTCGAAGGCCCAGCAGTACGTCGTCGCGCGCACCCGTCGCGCCTCGTGACGTCTCTCGATCCCGGATACGGCGAGACGCCCCTCGACGGCGACGAGCTCTCCGAGCTTCTTCCCGAGGCTCGCGAGGCACTGCCGAGCGAGCCGACGAAGGCCGACGTCTACGCACTGGAACAGGCGTTCGAGTCTGCCGTCACCGAGGACGTGATCGGAGCAGTCCTCGACGGGATGCTCGATGTCGACGACGTCGCCACCGACGGGTACCTGCGCTCGCTGCACGCCCGGCTCTAGGGACATCTGGACGTGGGGTGGCAAGTACCGCCGCCGGGAGATCAACATCGGCGTCGCCCCTGAGCAGATCGCGGTCGAGCTCCGCAGTTCGCTCGACGGCCTCCGTTACCGCTGGGCGCACACGGCCGACTGGACCGCCCACCAGCTCGGCATCGCCGTGCACGCCGAGACCGTCCGAATCCACCCGTTCACCGACGGCAACGGCCGCTCCACGCGCCTGCTCGCGGACCTGACGCTCCTGGCCGCGCAGGGACTCGACGAGACGCCGGCGGTCTACGACTGGGACGTCGACAAGCGGCTCTACATCGAGGCGCTCCGACGCTACGACCAGCACCGGGATCCGTCAGAGCTGGCGACGCTCATCGCTGGCCGCCCGATCATCTAGTCGCCGGCCAGCAGGCCAGGCCTCTACCGCCAACGCGACGGCGGTCCCACATGTCGCCGTCATGCCAGCGGCACGTCGGCCGGCATCGCGATGCCAACCCTTGCGCTCGCGGAGCCGTTGCGCTCACGTGAGGTCGACGCCTCGCGGTGTCGAGCGCTCGGGCAGCGGTAGCGGTTCACCCCGGACGCGCTCCGTCATCGACAGCCAGTCGACCGCAAGGTCACACACCGCCTCGGTCAGGATCGCGCGAGCCTCTGCCTCCACGGAGCGCCCGTTGCGTGCCGCGCGGAGCCGGAGCCGCCGCTGCACCTCGGGGTCGAGGTTGCGCACCGTCACCGTCGGCATGGTCCACCTCTTTCGACGCCAGCGACGTCAGCGCTGCCCGCACTCTCCGGACGGACGGTCACGGTTCGAAGGTGTAGCCCAGGCCCGGGTGGGTGATGAGGTGGCGCGGGTGGGCCGGGTCGTCCTCGAGCTTGCGGCGGAGCTGGGCGGAGTAGACGCGCAGGTAGTGGGTCTCGTCGGAGTAGCCCGGGCCCCAGACGTCCTGGAGGAGCTGGCGGCGTGAGACGAGGCGACCGCGGTGGCGGACGAGGACCTCGAGCATCGCCCACTCGGTGGGCGTCAGCCGGACCTCCGCACCGGCGCGCAGGACGCGGGCGCGAGCCAGGTCGACGGTCAGGTCACCGGCGGTCACGACCGCCTCGTCGGGCTGGTCGGGGACGGCGGCGCGACGGACGGCGGCGCGCAGGCGCGCGAGGAGCTCGTTCATCGCGAAGGGCTTGGTCACGTAGTCGTCGGCGCCGGCGTCGAGCGCGTCGACCTTGTCCTCGCCGTGCTGGCGGGCGGACAGGACGACGATCGGGACCCGGGTCCAGCCGCGCAGCGCGGTGATGACGTCGAGGCCGCTCATGTCGGGCAGACCGAGGTCGAGCAGCACGACGTCTGGGGGGTGGTGCGCGGCGGAGGACAGCGCGTGGGCACCGTCGGCGGCGGTCGTGACCTGCCAGCCGGACGCGCGCAGCGTGATCGCGAGGGCGTGCGCGAGGCCGGGCTCGTCGTCGACGACGAGGACGTGGGCGCCCGGGCGCTCGTCGCTCACGGCGTCACCGGCGAGGCGACGCCGTGCCGTTCGGGTGCGTCGGCGAGGGGCAGCACGAGGACCATGGTGAGCCCTCCGCCGGGCGTGTCCTCGGCGTGCAGGTCGGCACCGACGGCCGTGGCGAGGCCGGACGCGACGGCGAGACCGAGGCCCAGGCCGGTGCCACCGGTGTCACCGAGGCGCTGGAACGGCTCGAACATGCGCTCCTTGGACTCGTCGGGCAGGCCGGGGCCGGTGTCGACGACGCGCAGGACGAGGTCCGCACCGACCGGGGACGCGGTCACGACGACCGGTGAGCCGTCGGGCGCGTGGCGGACGGCGTTGGAGACGAGGTTCGCGACGACCCGTTCGAGCAGGCCGGGGTCGGTGCGGACGAGCGGCAGGGTCTCGGCGAGGTCGAGGCGGACGGTGTCGTGCGGGTAGCCCTCGACGGCGAGGGGCACGACCTCGTCGAGCGACGCGTCACGCAGGACGGGTGCGACGGAGCCGGTCGCGAGGCGGGACAGGTCGAGCAGGTTGTCGATGAGGCGTTCGAGGCGGCCGGTGGCGTCTCCGAGCGTGTCGACGAGGACGGCGCGGTCGCCGGCGGCAAGGTGCAGGTCGGTGGCGGTGAGGGCGTCGACGGACGTGCGGATCGTCGCGAGCGGGGTGCGCAGGTCGTGCGAGACGGCCGCGAGCAGCGCGGTGCGGGTCGCGTCGGCCTGCTCCAGGACGCGGGTCTGCTCGGCGGCGCGGCGCAGGCGCGTCTGCTCCAGGACGGCGCCGACCTGGGAGGCGAACGCGTCGAGCACGCGCCGGTCGGACGCGGGCAGGACGCGGCCCGCGAGCGCGAGCACCCGCGTCTCGTCGACGGTGACGACCGCCTCGGCGTCGCCGGGTGTCGCCGGCGGCTCGGGACCGTCGGACGCCAGGACGACCCACGCGTCGGCGGACCGTTCGAGGAGCGCGACGGAGCGGAGCGTGAACGTCTCGCGCAGCCGGGCGACGAGGGCGTCGGCGGTGTCGTCCCCGGTGAGGACGGCGCGCGTGACGGAGGCGAGCGTCGAGGCCTCGGCCCGCGCACGGAACGCCTCGGCGGTGCGGCGCGCGGCGAGGTCGACGACGGACGCGACCCCCGCGGCGACGAGGACGAACACGACGAGGGCGAGCGCGTTCTCGGGCTGCGCGACCGTGAGCCGGCCCGTCGGGACGGTGAAGAACCAGTTGAGCAGCACGAACCCGGCGACCGCGCTGACCACGGCCGGCCACAGTCCGCCGACGAGCGCGACGCCGACGGTGAGCGCGAGGAACAGCATGAGGTCGGTCGCGAGCGACACTCCCCCGTCGAGCGCGGACAGCAGGGCGGTCAGCGCCACCGGCCCGACGAGCGCCAGGAGCCACCCTGCGACCCGACGGGCACGGGACAGCGGCGACCGTCGACGCGCCGACAGTCGGCCGGAGCGCGCCCGCTCGTGCGTCACCAGGTGGACGTCGACCGCCCCGGCCATGCGCGCGATCGACGTCCCCGTGCTGTCGGACAGCGCCTCGCGCCACCGCGGGCGGCGGGACACCCCGACGACGACCATCGTCGCGTTGACCCCGCGCGCGAAGTCGACGACGGCAGTCGCGACGTCCTCGCCCACCACGGTGTGGAACGTGCCGCCGAGCGACTCGACGAGCCGCCGCTGCTCGGCGATCCGCGCGGGACCGGCGCCGGGCAGGCCGTCGGTCGCGAGGACGTGCACGGCGAGCAGCTCGGACCCGGCCGCACGCTGGGCGATGCGCGCGCCGCGACGCAGGAGGGTGTCGCTCTCGGAGCCGCCGGTGACGGCGACGACGATCCGCTCGCGCGCGGGCCACGGCGCGTCGATCCGGTGGTCGCGCCGGTAGTCGGTGAGGGCGTCGTCGACCCGGTCCGCGAGCCACAGCAGGGCGAGCTCGCGCAGGGCGGTGAGGTTGCCGACCCGGAAGTACGAGGACAGCGACGCGTCGACCTGCTCGGCCCGGTAGACGTTCCCGTGCGCGAGCCGACGGCGCAGGGCCTGCGGCGGCAGGTCGACGAGCTGCACCTGGTCCGCGGCGCGCACGACGTCGTCGGGCACGGTCTCGCGCTGGCGGATCCCGGTGATGGCCTCGACGTCGTCGTTGAGGGACTCGAGGTGCTGGACGTTGACGGTCGTGACGACGTCGACGCCCGCGGCGAGCAGGTCGTGCACGTCCTGCCACCGCTTCGCGTGCCCGGAGCCGGGCACGTTGGTGTGGGCGAGCTCGTCGACCATCGCGACCTGCGGCGCGCGGGCGAGGACCGCGTCGACGTCGAGCTCGGTGAGGTCCTGCCCGCGGTACGCGACCGTGCGCCGCGGGACGACCTCGAGCCCGTCGAGCAGCGCGGCGGTCGCGGCCCGGCCGTGGGTCTCGACGAGGCCGACGACGACGTCGGTGCCGCGGGCGAGACGCCGGTGCGCCTCGTCGAGCATGGCGTACGTCTTGCCGACGCCCGGCGCCGCCCCGAGGTACACCGTGAGGCGCCCGCGGCGCACGGCCCCCGGCCCGCCGGTGCGCGGGTCGAGGGCCGTGCCGTCGGTGCTGGTCACGAGACCATTGTCCGCAGGGCCAGGTTGAGGCGCAGGACGTTGACGCGCGGCTCGCCGAGGACGCCGAGGTCGCGGCCGACGACGCTCCGCTCGACGAGCGCGGCGACGTCGGCGACCGGCAGCCCGTTCTCGCGGGCGACCCGCTCGACCTGGAGCCGGGCGTAGGGGGGCGACACGTCGGGGTCCAGGCCGGACGCGGACGCGGTGACGGCGTCGGGCGGGACGAGCGCGGGGTCGACACCCTCGCGCGCGGCGACGGCGGCCCGGCGCTCCTCGATCGCCGCGACGAGGTCGGTGCTCTGCGGTCCCAGGTTCGACCCGCCGGACGCGAGCGTGTCGTAGCCGTCGCCCGCCGCGGACGGCCGCGGCTGGAACCACTGCGGCCCGTCGAACGGCTGGCCGACGAGCGACGACCCCACGGAGTCGGACGCCCGCCGGACGCGCGAGCCGTCGGCGGCCACGAGCGACCCGTCGGCCTGCCAGCCGAGCGTGAGCTGTGCGACGCCGGTGACGGCCAGCGGGTACGCGACGCCGAGCAGGACGGTGAGGACGAGCAGGACGCGGAGCCCGGCGAGGGTCTGCCGGCTGAGCGAGTTGGCGCTCGCGCCCAGCGACGGCGACACGGGGCGGGACGGGCGGGTCAGGGTGGTCATCAGGCGATCCCGGGGATGAGGGAGACGAGGAGGTCGATCAGCTTGATCCCGAGGAACGGCGTGACGAGCCCGCCGACCCCGTAGACCAGCAGGTTGCGGCGCAGCAGCGCGGAGGCCGACGCCGGGGTGTACCGCACACCGCGCAGCGACAGCGGCAGCAGCGCGACGATGACGAGCGCGTTGAACACGACGGCCGAGAGGATCGCGGACTGCGGCGACGACAGGCGCATGACGTTGAGCACCTCGAGCTGCGGGAACGCGACGACGAACATCGCGGGGAGGATCGCGAAGTACTTCGCGACGTCGTTCGCGACGGAGAACGTCGTGAGCGCCCCGCGCGTGATGAGCAGCTGCTTGCCGATCTCGACGATCTCGATGAGCTTCGTCGGGTTGGAGTCGAGGTCGACCATGTTCCCGGCCTCCTTGGCGGCCGTGGTGCCGGTGTTCATCGCGACGCCGACGTCGGCCTGGGCGAGCGCGGGCGCGTCGTTGGCGCCGTCGCCGGCCATGGCGACGAGGCGTCCGCCCTCCTGCTCCCGCCGGATGAGCGCGAGCTTGTCCTCGGGCGTGGCCTCCGCGAGCACGCCGTCGACACCCGCCTCGGCCGCGATGGCCCGCGCGGTGAGCGGGTTGTCGCCCGTGACCATCACGGTCCGGATGCCCATGGCGCGCAGCGCGTCGAACCGCTCGCGCATGCCCTCCTTGACGACGTCCTTGAGGTGCACGACGCCGAGCACGCGCGCCGGCGCCTCGCCGACCTGCTCGGCCACGACGAGCGGGGTGCCGCCCGACGCGGCGATCGCGTCGACGGTGGCCGCGACGTCCGGGCCCGCGTGCCCGCCCGTCGACCGCACCCAGTGCGTGACCGCGGCGGCGGCACCCTTGCGGACCCGGCGCGGCGGCGACGCGAGGTCGACGCCGCTCATCCGGGTGCGCGCGGTGAACGGCACGAGCTCGGCGCCGACGAGCTCCCCCTCGGGCCGCTCGCGCAGGCCGAACCGCTCCTTGACGAGGACGAGCACCGAGCGGCCCTCGGGCGTCTCGTCGGCCATGGACGACAGCTGCGCGGCGTCGGCGAGCGCCTCGGCGGGCACCCCCGGGGCGGGCAGCAGGTCGGCCGCCTGCCGGTTGCCGAGCGTGATGGTGCCGGTCTTGTCGAGCAGCAGGACGTCGACGTCGCCCGCCGCCTCGACGGCCCGGCCGGACATCGCGAGCACGTTGCGGCGCACCAGGCGGTCCATGCCCGCGATGCCGATCGCGGACAGCAGCGCGCCGATCGTCGTGGGGATGAGGCAGACCAGCAGGGCGACGAGCACGACGAGGTCCTGCGTCGCCCCGGAGTACACCGCGAACGGCTGGAGCGTGACGACGGCGAGCAGGAACACGATCGTCAGCGTCGTGAGGAGCACGTTGAGGGCGACCTCGTTGGGGGTCTTCTGCCGCGCGGAGCCCTCGACGAGCGCGATCATGCGGTCGACGAACGTCTGCCCGGGCTGCGCGGTGATCCGCACGACGATCCGGTCGGACAGCACGACCGTCCCGCCCGTGACCGCCGACCGGTCGCCGCCGGACTCGCGGATCACGGGCGCGGACTCCCCCGTGATCGCCGACTCGTCCACCGAGGCGACGCCCTCGACGACGTCACCGTCGCTCGGGATGGTCTCCCCCGCGACGACCACGACGACGTCGCCGACGCGCAGCGCCGACGAGGGCACCTCGGTCGTCACGGGCTCGCCGCCGCGCACGGACGCGAGGTCGCCGACGACCCGCCGGGCGGTCGTCTGGCGCTGCGTCGCCCGCAGGCTCGCGGCCTGTGCCTTGCCGCGCCCCTCGGCGACGGCCTCCGCGAGCGTCGCGAAGAGCACGGTCGCCCACAGCCACGCGGTGACGGCCCAGGCGAACGCGCTGGGGTCCAGGGCGGCGAGGACGGTGGTGAAGGCGGCGCCGACCTCGACGACGAGCAGGACGGGCGCGCCCCACAGGCGGCGCGGGTCGAGGCCGCGCAGCGCGTCCGGCACGGCGGCGAGCAGCTGCCGGGCGGACAGGGCGGACGACGCCGGGACACGGTGCCGGTCGGCGCCCCGCGCGGGGCGGCCGGGGCGTGCCGGACGCGGGGCGCGCGGCGTGGTGGACAGGACGGTGCTCATGACAGCGACTCCACGACGGGACCGAGGGCGAGGACGGGCACGAACGTCAGGCCGACGACGACGAGCGTCACGGTGACGAGCAGCCCGACGAACAGGGGCTGGTGGGTGGGCAGGGTGCCGGCACTGGGCGGCACGGCGCGCTGCGACGCGAGGCGCCCGGCGAGGGCGAGGACGAGGGCGATCGGCACGAACCTGCCGACGAGCATCGCGAGCCCCAGCAGCGTGTTGTAGAAGGGCGTCGCGGTGGTGAGGCCGGCGAACGCGGACCCGTTGTTGTTGCCCGCGGACGCGAACGCGTAGAGCACCTCGGACAGCCCGTGCGGGCCGCTCTCCTGGATCCCGGCGAGCCCGGCGGGTGACGTGACCGCGAGCGCCGTGCCGACCAGGACGACCGCGGGCATGGTGAGGACGACGAGCGCGACGAGCGTGATCTCGCGCTGCCCGATCTTCTTGCCGAGGTACTCGGGCGTGCGCCCGACCATGAGCCCGGCGAGGAACACCGCGACGACCGCGAGCACGAGCATCCCGTAGAGCCCGGACCCGACACCGCCGGGGGCGACCTCGCCCAGCAGCATGTTCACCAGCGTCACGCCGCCGCCGGGTGCGGTGAGCGAGTCGTGCATCGCGTTGACCGCGCCGGTCGAGGTGCCCGTGGTCGACGCCGCGAACAGCGCGGACGCGGCCGGCCCGAAGCGCGCCTCCTTGCCCTCC
>NZ_BIMR01000276.1 GCF_004306155.1 Cellulomonas biazotea | reverse complement strand
CACGGCCGGCACCGCGGGCACCACCGGGAGCAGCACGTCGGCGACCGCGACCGACGCCGACGTCACCGTCGAGAGCACGATGGCGGCGAACACCGCCGCGCACACCACGACGGCCACCGACGACACGAGCGGCGCGACGACGATCACCCTCGACGGCACGACCGCGACGGTCGACGGCGACGGCGCGAGCGTCGACGGCTCGACCGTCACCGTCAGCGCCGCCGGCACCTACGCGGTGAGCGGCACGCTGACGGACGGCTCGCTCGTCGTCGACAGCGCGGACGACGGCACGGTCGTCCTCGTGCTCGACGGCGCGGACCTCACGAGCTCGACGACCTCGCCCCTGCAGGTCACCGACGCGGGCGACGTGGTCGTGGTGCTCGCCGACGGGTCCACGAACCACCTCGCGGACGCCACGACGTACGTCTACCCCGACGCGGCGACCGACGAGCCGAACGCGGCCCTGTTCAGCACGGCCGACCTGACGATCACCGGGAACGGCACGCTCGACGTCGAGGGCCGCTCGAACGACGGCATCGCGAGCAAGGACGGCCTGGTCGTCGAGTCCGGCACGATCACCGTGACCGCGGTCGACGACGGGATCCGCGGCAAGGACTACCTCGTGGTCCGCGACGGCACGCTCGACGTCACCGCGGGCGGCGACGCGCTCAAGTCCGACGAGGCCGACGACGCGGCCCTCGGCTACGTCGCCGTCGAGGGCGGCGACCTGACCCTCGCCGCGGGCGACGACGGCATCACCGCGACGACCGACGTCGTCCTCGCGGACGGCACCGTGACCGTCGTCGCGGGAGGCGGGCACGACACGGCCGTCGCGGACGACGCCTCGCCCCAGGGCGTCGTCGGGGACGTGTCGGTCGTCGTCGGCGGCGGCACGCTGCAGGTCGACGCGGCCGACGACGCCGTGCACTCCGACGGGGTCGTCGCGGTGACCGGCGGCGACGTCACGCTCGCGACCGGCGACGACGGGATCCACGCCGAGGGGGCGCTGCGCGTCTCCGGCGGGACGCTCGACGTCGCGACCGCCGTCGAGGGCCTCGAGGCGCCGGTCGTGACGATCGCGGGCGGTGACACGTCCCTGACGACGAGCGACGACGGCGTGAACGCCACGGCGGGCTCGACCACCTCCGGCTCGACGACCACGGACGCGGCAGCGGCGGACGCGGCGACGGGGACCGACGCGGCGGGAACGGGCACGGAGACCGACGCCGGCACCGACCCGGCCGCCGGGGGCGGACCCGGCGGAGGCGCAGGCGGTGGCGGCGAGTTCGCCGCGCAGGACGGCGTGCTCGTCGAGATCACCGGCGGCACGCTCGTCGTGGACGCGCAGGGCGACGGCCTCGACTCGAACGGCTCGGTGACGATGACCGGTGGCACGGTGGTCGTCGCGGGGCCGACGAGCTCCGGCAACGGCGCGCTCGACTACAACGGCACGTTCGAGATCACGGGCGGCGAGCTGCTCGCGGTCGGCGCGGCGGGCATGGCGCAGACCCCGTCGGCGGAGTCGAGCCAGTCGTTCGTCGGCGTGACGCTCCACGGCACGCAGTCCGCCGGGACGGTCGTGCAGGTCGCCGACGCGGACGGCACGGTGCTCGTGACGTACACCGCCCCGAAGGACTTCTCGTCGGTCGTCTACTCGTCGGCCGACGTCACGTCGGGCGACCAGTACACCGTCCTGGCCGACGGCACCGAAGGCACCACGGACGTCACGGGCCTGAGCCACGACGGCGACGCGTCGGCCGCGACGTCCGTCGGCACGGGCACCGCGGGCGAGGTGCAGGCCGGCATGGGTGGCGGCCAGGCCGGTCAGGGCGGCGGCCGCCCGGCCGACGGCACCCGCCCGGCCCGCCCCTGACCCACCACCTCAGCCGCCCGGACAACCCCTACGGCCCCCGCCCGTCCATCCGGTCCCCCGACGCCCGTCGACCGGGCCCACGACCAGCGACGACCCCGTCATGACGCCCTCCCCACCACCGGGAACGGGCACCATGACGGGGTCGTCGTGGGGTGGGACGGGGACGGCGCGGGGTCAGCCGCGGACGGGTCAGCGGCGCAGGACGCGGCGCGAGGCCCGGTTGCCGAGCGTCTGGGCGAGCTGGACCAGCCCGATGATGACGATCACCGTGATCCACACGACGGCGAAGTTCCACCGCTTGTAGCCGTAGTCCAGGGCGAACGCGCCGAGCCCGCCGCCGTCGAGCGTGCCCGCCAGCGCGGACATGTCGACGATCGCGACGAACACGAACGTGTAGCCGAGGATGAGCGGGCCGAGCGCCTCGGGCACGAGCAGCGTCGTGACGATCCGCCAGCGGGTCGCGCCGGTCGCGCGGGCCGCCTCGATGACGCCGGGGTCGATCGCGACGAGGTTCTGCTCGACGATGCGGGACACCCCGAACGTCGCGGCGAACGACAGCGGCACGATCATCGCGGTGCTGCCGAGCCGGGTGCCGATCATCGCGACGGTCACGGGCGCGATGATCATGAGCAGGATGAGGAACGGGATCGGCCGGAAGATGTTCACCAGCAGGTTGAGCACCCCGAACACGCCGCGGTTGGCGAGCAGCCCGCCGCGCCGCGTCGTGTAGAGCGCGACGCCGAGGACGAGCCCGAGCAGGCCGCCGATGAGCAGCGTCGCGGACACCATGTAGAGGGTCTCGCCGAGGGCCTCGACGAGCTTCGGGCCGTGGAACGACCACTCGAACTCGCCCGCGGCGGGGAGCAGGGCGCTCATCGTGCCTCCTCGATCGGGGTGATCGCTCGCAGCCGTCCGACGAGCGCGTCGACGTCGGCCTCCGCGCCGTCGAGCGCGAGGGTGAGCGAGCCGAACGACTGGTCCTGCAGGGTGCCGATGCCGCCGTAGACGATCTCGAACGTGACGCCGAGCTCGCCCGCGGACGCGAGGGTCGCGCCGAGCCGGGCGCCGTCGGTGACGGTCGCGGTGACGATCCGGCCGCGGTGGGTGCGCTGCAGCCGGTCGAGGACCGCGCCGCGGGGGCGGTCGTGCACGACGGTCGAGACGAACCGCTGCGTGACGTCGGCGCGGGGGTTGGTGAAGATGTCGAACACCGAGCCCTGCTCGGCGACCCGGCCGCCCTCGAGGACGGCGACGCGGTCGGCGATGGAGCGCACGACCTCGAGCTCGTGCGTGATGACGACGATCGTCACGCCGAGCTCGTCGTTGACCTTCTTCAGCAGGCGCAGGACGTCCTGCGTGGTCTGCGGGTCGAGCGCGCTGGTCGACTCGTCGGCGAGCAGGATCTTCGGCTGCGCGGCGAGCGCCCGGGCGATGCCGACGCGCTGCTTCTGCCCGCCGGAGAGCTGGTCCGGGTAGGAGTGCGCGCGGTCGAGCAGGCCGACGAAGTCGAGCAGCTCGGCGATGCGGCGGTCCCGGTCGGCCTTGGGCCAGCCCGCGACCTTGAGCGGGAACGCGACGTTGCCCGCGACGGTCCGCGACGAGAACAGGTTGAACTGCTGGAAGATCATGCCGATGTCGCGCCGCTTGACCTCGAGCTGGCGCTCGGAGAGGGCGGCGACGTCGTCGCCGTCGACGAGCAGCTGCCCGGACGTGACGCGCTCCAGGCCGTTGATGAGCCGCACGAGCGTGCTCTTGCCGGCGCCGGAGTAGCCGATGACGCCGAAGATCTCGCCCTTCTCGACGGCGAGGCTCACGCCGTCGACGGCGCGGATCTCCCCCTGGGGGCCGGGGAAGACCTTGGTGACGTCGCGGAACTCGATGATGGGGGCCACGGGGGGACCTTTCGTGGGGCCGTGTCGTGGGCGGTCGGAACGGCTGCGCGGCCCGGCGCCTCCGGTGGGAGGTGCCGGGCCGCACGGGCCGTCAGGCCGGGTCGGACCGGGTCAGGCAGGCGGTCAGCTCGCCGCCTGGAGGTTCTTCTCGGTCTGCTTCAGGACGTCCTGGAGCTTCGCGGCGTCGTAGCCCTCGACGATCGTGGCGGTGCCGCCCGAGGACTCGACGACCGACTCGAGCACCTTCGGGTCGTGGTAGAGCTCGACGATCTTCAGGTAGTCCGGGTTGTCCACGTCGGCCGGGCGGGCCGCGATGATGTTGATGTACGGCTGCGCCCCGGGGGAGTTCGGGTCGTCGGCGAAGACGTAGCCGTCGAGGTCGAAGCCCGCGTCGGTCGCGAAGTTGTTGTTGACGACGACGCCCGCGACGTCCGGGTCGCCGATGAGGCCCGCGGTCTGCGACGCCTCGACGGGACGCACCACGACCGTGGACGCCTCGGTGTCGACGTCGTCCGGCGTCGGGACGGCCGGGTCGCCGGTGAACGTGATGAGCCCGGCCTCCTCCAGCACGAACAGCGCGCGCGCCTGGTTCGTGGAGTCGTTGGGGATCGCGACCTGCTCGCCCTTGACGAACTCGCTCACGTCCGTGTGCTTCTCGGAGTACAGCGGCAGCGGGACGATGAGCGTCGAGCCGATGGGCTGCAGGTCGTCGCCGGTGTTGTTGTTGTGGTCGGCGAGATACAGGATGTGCTGGAACGCGTTGAGGTCGATCTCGTCCTCGGTGAGGGCCGGGTTCGGCTGCGTGTACTCGGAGAAGCCGACGATCTCGAGGTCGATGCCCTCGGCGGCGGCGAGCTCCTTGAGGATCTCCCAGTGGGGCTGGGCGACGTCGGTCGTGCCGAGGCGGACGACGGTCTGCCCCTCGGACGCGGCGGTCTCCTCGGCGCCGGGGCGCGTGAGGGCGAACACGAGCGCGCCGACCAGGACGACGACGGCGACGACGGCCCCGACGACGAGGCCGGTGCGGCGCCGGCCTCCGTTCTTGGCCGGCAGGACGGGGACGTTCTCGGTCATGGGTCTCTCTCCTTGCGGTGTGCCCGGACGGGCGCGGCGGGTCAGGGGTACGGCGGCGGCGACGACGCGCCGACGACGCCGGGCGGCAGGTGCCGGGCGTCGGTGCCGTGGGACGGGGTGACGGAGGTGGCCGTCGGGCGAGGCGCGCGGCGTGCGGGCACGCCGTGCAGCTCAGGTGCGGCTCAGGTGCGACAGGGACGGCGCGGTGCCGACCAGCGGATCTGCGCTCGTGGAGCGCGGCGGATCAGTGCTGGGAGGGCTGGCCGTGGGTCGCCGGACACGCGGGCATGCGACACATGAGCGCCGTGGCGGCGGTCATGGTCAGGGCCTCGCGCGTGTCCATCGATCGACCTCTTCCTCGGGCACCGGTGGTGGTGCGTCGGGTGGTGGCGACAGTGAAGCGAACGTGTTGGACACGTGTCAAATTCCGACCGTTCCGGTCGGAGAAAGCCACCCGACCGGCCGTGTGACGGGCACCGTCAGCGGCCATGAGGGACACGTGACCCTCGGGCGCGACGGCGACGGGCTGCGGGGTCATGCGTCCTCCTCGGGCGCCGGCGCGACGCCGGTCGACTTGCGGGCGCCACCGTGACGCACCACCGGTTCTCGCCCCGGGGCACCCCGCTCGATCAGGAGGGTTGCCGTGCAGCCAGCCGGGTACTTGACGCTGCAGCTCGTGAACCAGCCCCCAGGATAGACGACGCCGGGGGCACGCCCGGCGAGACGCTCGTCACGCGGCGGTGCGCCGCAGCGCCGTCGCCCGTGGACGAGGGTCGACGAAGGCCCCCGGGCAGCTCCCGAGGGCCTTCGTCACGCAGGGGTCTCGCGGGCCGCGGACGCCTCAGGCGCCCGCAGCACCTCCGTCGCCGTCGGGCGCCGGCGCGGGCTCCCCCGCGAGCAGCAGGTAGAGGTCGCGGCGGGCGCGCTCGATGATCGCGAGCGCCTGCGTCGCCTGCTCGGGCGTGCCGGTGCGGGCGACCTGGACGGCCGCCCCCGAGAGCGCCTCGAGCGCCGGACGCAGGGCGCGGCCGGGGTGGACGGGCCGCTCGGCGGCGTCGAGCCACGGGTTGCCGAGCTCGTCGCGGTGCTCCTCGACGTGGGCTGCGCCCGCCTCGGTGAGGCTCGCGAGCCGGCGTCCGCCCTGGGCGGCGAGGGTCACGAGGCCCTCGTCCTCGAGCATCGCGAGCGCCGGGTAGACGGCGCCCGGGCTGGGCCGCCAGCGGCCCTCGGACCGCTCGCCGATCTCCTGGATGAGCTGGTAGCCGTGCATGGGCTGCTCGGCGAGCAGCAGCAGGACGGCGGCGCGGATGTCGCCGCGGCCGGCCCGGCCGCGACCGCGGCCGCGTCCGTGCGGGCCGCCGCCGTGGTGGCCGCCGCCGAAAGGTCCGCCGTGGTGGCCGCCCCGCGGGCCGAAGCCCGGTCCGGGACCGAACCCCGGGCCGAAGCCCGGGCCGAACCCGGGGCCGCGACGGTCGTCGTCGAGGTCCGGTCCGGCGGGGGTGTCGTCGTGGTGGTGTCGGTAGTGGTGTCGCATGGGTGGGTCTCCTGGAGCGTCGTGGGGTGTCGGGCGGGTGCATCCCGGCGCGGACAGGGCTCGACCGGGGTGTCCCGGGAGGTGCGGGCCTCGCGCTCCGACGCTCTGAAAGATATATCGTTGATACATCTTCGACAACCCCGGGGCGTCAGACGATCACCGACCGCCCTCGGGCGACGCCTCCTCCGCACCCGACGGGATCGGCGACCAGAACGACCACGGCTCCCCCTCCGGACCGAGCGCGCCGTACTCCCGCACGCCGTACGGCTGATCCGCCGGCGGGTACGTCACCGTCCCGCCGCGCGCGACCACCGCGGCATGGTGCGCGTCGACGTCCCGCACGGTGACGACGAGCATCCCCGTCGCCGCGCCGAGGGCCGCGGGCGACGCGAGCCGCCACTCCGGCGCGACCCGGTGCAGCATCACGACCCCGTCCGCGGTCCTGACCTCGCCGTGCACGACCGTCCCCGCCGCGTCGCGGTGCAACGGCCCGGGGTCCAGCCCGAAGACGTCGACCAGGTGACGGTGGGCCGCCTGCAGGTCCGCGTAGACCAGCACCGCGACCCGCCGCAGCGGCTCGGTCGGCGCCACCGCCGTGTCGTCCAGCACCGCCAGCAGCCGCCGGCAGACGTCGACGTCTCCCCCGCCCGCCGACGGCTCCGCCGCGAGCCGGTGCAGCAGCCGCCCCATCCGCAGCACCTGCTCCTCGAGGTCCACCAGGTGCGCACGGAGCGCGCCGTCCAGCGACCACGCCGGGTCGTCGAGCGCCGCGCCGATGCCCTCCAGGGAGACCCCGAACCGGCGCAGCACGCTGATCCGGTAGAGCCGCTCGACGTGCGCGCGCCGGTACACCCGGTGACCCGCGTCCGTGCGGTCCGGGCGCAGCAGCCCGACGTCGTCGTAGTGGTGCAGGGTGCGCACGGTCAGGCCGGACAGGTCCGCGAGCTCGCCGACCCGCCACGCAGTCCCCTCGCCGAGCAGGTCGGCCGGCCCGTCGCGACCCGCTGCGGAGGCCGTCGCCTCGCCGCCGACGCCGCCGCCGACCCCGCCTGCGACCCCGTCGCTGCCCCCGCCCGGGACCTCCCCCGGGACGTCACCGGCCACCGGCGTCAGAGCGGCGAGTGGATCGCCCACCGGTGGCCGAACGGGTCGACCAGCCAGCCGCGGCGCTCCGTGCCCTGGTCGGACGGCTCCCGGTCGACGCTCGCCCCGGCCGCCACCGCCGCCCGGTACACGGCGTCGACGTCGTCGACCTCGAGCACGAGCGCGGCCGTCGCGTGACCCACCGTCGCCGGGGCGTACGCGCCGTAGTCGTGGTACTCGTCCGACAGGTAGAACGGCAGGCCGTCGATCGTCAGGGCGGCGAACCCGACCCGTCCGTCGTCCTCGGTCCAGCGCTCACCCGTCTCCGTCGCCCCGAACGCCTCCGTGTAGTACGCGATGGCCTTCCGCGCGTCGTCCACCGTGAGGTAGGGCACCAGCTGCGTCATCGTCGAGCTCCTCCCGCGTCCCGGAGTGCCGCGGGCCCACGGCCCGCACCGCCGACGCTAGGCCCTCACGTCACGTGAGGGGCAAGGCCGGAGGGAACGGCTCCGGTGGCCGGGTCGCCCGGGTCGACCTAGCCTGGCCGGACCGCTCCCCTCGTGGGGCGGTTCGCACCGACGTAGCAGAGCGCCGGCCCCTCCCGAGGACGCGGCACCTCCGTCGGTCCTCACGACCCCGGGCGCACCGGTGCCACCGGTGTCCCCGTTCCCCGGCCGCCGCACACGCGGCACCCCTCGACGACGCGCGCCGTCGCCGTCGTCGACCGAGCGATGAGGACGCCCTCATGACCAGCATCTCCTCCCCGGACCCGTACGGGACCACCACCCCCGCCTCCGGCGGCACCGGCACCAGCACCGGCACCAGCGGCACGACGACCCCAGGCACGACCACGGGCACAGGCGGCACCGCCGAGCGCGCCCAGCAGACCGCGGGCACCGCCAAGGAGGAGGCCGCGGACGTCGCCCACGGCGCCGCCGAGGCCGCCCAGCACGTCGCGTCCGAGGCCCGCAGCGAGGCCGGTGCCGTCGTCCGCGAGGCACGCCGGCAGACCCGCCGCCTGCTCGAGGACGCACGCGACCAGGCCACCGTGCAGGCCGCCGACCAGCAGAACCGGCTCGCCGGCAACCTGCGCACGTTCGGCTCGCAGCTGTCGTCGATGGCCGACG
This sequence comes from Cellulomonas biazotea, assembly GCF_004306155.1. Classification (GTDB taxonomy): domain Bacteria; phylum Actinomycetota; class Actinomycetes; order Actinomycetales; family Cellulomonadaceae; genus Cellulomonas; species Cellulomonas biazotea. Next base: position 5,969 of record NZ_BIMR01000276.1, on the reverse strand, counting down.
GCACGACCGACCAGGGCGCGGCCGTGGACGTCGTGGCCGACGTCGGCGGACGCGTCTCCGCGGTCGCGGAGTGGCTGGAGACCCGCGAGCCGGGCGACGTGCTCGACGAGGTGCGGGCGTTCGCCCGTCGCCGCCCGGGCGTGTTCCTGCTCGCCGCGGCGGGCGCCGGCCTGCTCGTGGGCCGCCTGGCCCGCGGTCTGAAGGACGCCCCGTCCGAGCCGCGCCGCAGCGCCGGGACGCTCTCCACCGCGTCCGGGTCGTCGGCGCAGCGCACCCCGTCGTCGACCACGTCGACCGGCACCACCTGGGACCAGAGGTCGACGAGCACGCCGACCACTCCGCCGACCGTCCCGGTCCGCACGAGCGTGACCGGCTCGACCACGGGCGGCAGCACGTGGCCCGCCACGGGCTCCGTCGGCGCCGCGGGCACCACCGCGTCGACCGGTGCGACGTCCGGGTGGACCACGAGCGGCACGGCGCCGGTCGGCGCCTCGGGCGAGGACGCGGGGGGCGACCTCACCGACACCGACGACGATGCGGGTCCCGTCGGGGGCTCGGGCACCGCAGCCCCGGGCACCACCGCCCCCGGCAGCGGGTACGGCACGGGCTCCGGCTCGTGGAGCGCGTCGGACGGGGTCCGGCCATGACCGAACCCGGAGCCTCCGCGACTCCCTCGGACGAGCGGTCCCTCGGGACGATCCTCGGTGACGTCACCGAGAACATGTCCCGGCTCATGCGTCAGGAGCTGGCCCTCGCGCGCGCCGAGCTGCAGGAGTCGGCGGCGCACGCCGGCCGGGCCGGCGGGATGGTCGCCGCGGCCGCCGTCGCCGCCCAGCTCGTGCTGCTGTTCCTGTCCGTCGCCCTCTGGTGGGCGCTCGGGGACCTCATGAACAGCCTCGGCTGGTCGGCGCTCGTCGTGGCCGTCCTGTGGGGCGTCGTCGCCGCCGTGCTCGCGCTCAAGGCGCGCGACCAGGTGCGTCAGATCAGCGGTCTCCCGCAGACCGCGCAGACCGTCAAGAAGATCCCGAACGCCCTGCAGGGGCACGAGGAGCAGAACCGATGAGCACCCAGGACCCGGACCAGATCCGCGCGGACATCGCCCGCACCCGAGCCGAGCTCAGCGACGACGTCGACGCGCTCACCGACAAGGTGAGCCCCGGTCGGGTCGTGCACCGGCAGACCGACCGCGTGCGCACCGGCGTGCGCGACCTCAAGGACCGCGTGATGGGGTCGGCGTCCGACGCGACGTCGGCCGGCACCTCGGCGGTCTCGGGCGTCGCGCACTCCGCCGCCGACCGTGCCGGCGAGGCCGGGCACGCCGTCGGCCAGGCGGTGACCGACCTGCCGCAGCGCGCCCGCCAGGGCACGCAGGGCAGCCCGCTCGCCGCAGGGCTCGTCGCCTTCGGCGCCGGGCTGCTGGCCGCGGCGCTGCTGCCGAGCACCGAGCCGGAGCAGCGGGCGGCGACGTCCCTCAAGGAGTCGGCGCAGCCGCTCGCGGACGAGGCGCGCAGCGCGGCGCAGGACGTCGCGGAGCACCTGCGGTCCGACGCGCAGGACGCCGTGACGGCCGTCAAGGACCGCGCCACCCAGGCGGCGTCGACCGTCCAGGAGGAGGGCACCGCCGCGGCGCAGCAGGTCCGCGACGACGCCCAGGGAGCGGCGCACACCGTCAAGGACACCGCCCGCGGCGACCTCACGGGCTGACCCCGTCCGCTCGGTCCGGCCCTGCGGCCGGGCCGAGCGGCACGAGGGGTGCGAGGCTGGACCCCAGTCACGGGAACGGACGGCGACGATGGTGGAGCATCACGGCGAGCCCCCGCTGCCGCGGGACGTGCTCGTCCGTCTGCACGCCGCGCTCCTGCCGGCGAGCGTCCCGCTCCTCGCGCACGTGGACGTGGCCGCGTCCTACCTGGTGAGCAACCGCGACCTCACCGTCGGCGGCGACTGGTTCGACGCGTGCCTCACGGCCGACGGGCGGCTCGCGCTGGCCGTCGGCGACGTCGTCGGCAACGGGCTCCAGAGCTCGGTGACGATGAGCGACCTGCGCTCGGTCCTCGGCGGTCACCTGCAGGACGGCGCGACGATCGACACCGCGCTGGGCGCCCTCGACAGGCTCGCCCAGCGGGCACCCCACGCCTACGCGTCGACGGCGTGCGTCGCGCTCCTCGACCCGGCCACCGGCGACCTGGAGTACGCGAACCGCGGGCACCCGCCCCCGATGGTCGTCGGCCGCGACGGCGCCGTGCTGCTGCCGAGCACGGGCGGCGCCCCGCTCGGTGCGCCGGAGGCGGGCGACGTGGGGCACGCCGTCGTCCCGCCCGACGCAGCCCTCGTGCTGTACACGGACGGTCTCGTCGACCGTACCGACCGCACCCTCGACGAGGCGCGGGCCGAGCTGGGCGACGCGTCCGCCGCGGCGCTCGCGGGGCACGTCGGGGTCCTGGACCGCGACGACTCGGTCGCCGTCCGGCTGTGCCGGCACGTCACCGGCACGCTCGGTGCGACGGGCTTCGACGACGACGTCACGATGCTCGTCGCGCACCGCCGGGCGGCGCCGACGGCCGTGGACGTGCGGGTCGTCGCCGACGCCGGCAACCTCGGCCCCCTGCGCGACGAGGTCTCGAGGTGGGGCCGGACGATCGGGCTCGGTGCGCGCGACGCGGCGGTCCTCGAGCTCGCCGTGAGCGAGGCGGCCGCGAACTGCGTCGAGCACGCGTACCGGGAGGTCGCGCCGGGCCCCGTCGACGTGCACGCCGAGCTCCACGACGACGGCACGGCGCAGGTGGTGGTCAGCGACGCGGGGACCTGGCAGCCCCCGTCGACGCACGCCGCGGAGCGCGGTCGAGGGCTCGCGATGGCACGGATGGGCGGGGTCGACGTGCACGTACGGCCGGGTCCGGACGGGACCACGGTGAGCCTCTCGCTCCCCGCCCGCCGGCTCGTGGCGCTCGAGGTCGGTCCTGCACGGACGTCGCGCCCGTCCGACATGCGGGTCGACACGGCTCAGGGCGGGGTCGTGCGGGTGCAGGGCGCGGTCGACCGCCCGGAGAGCGCGTCGCGCGTCACCTCGGAGGTCAACCGCCAGTCGCGGGGCGGGCTGCTGCCCGTCACCGTCGAGCTCGGCGACGTGACGTTCCTCGGGAGCCCGGGCGTGCGCGCGCTGCAGTCCCTCACGGAGTCGGCCGCCCACGGCGGCGCGCCCGTCCGCCTCGTCGCGGCGCCCTCCTCACGCGCCGCAGGCACGCTGCGCCTCGCCGGGCTGCCGTTCGGGCCGGCCCCCGAGGACGCCGGCAGCTGACGTGGGGCGGTGGACGAGCCCGGCCCTCGCGGCTCACGAGCGGGCGTCGAGGAACGGGCGGTGCTGCGCGGGCACGCGCGACGGCGTCGGCGGGTCGTCGGGCGGCGGGCGGTCGGTCCACGCAGGCGACCCGCCGGCGGTCAGGTCGGCGAGAAGGCGCAGCAGCTCGGCGCCGGCGGCGTCGCGCTCCGCCCTCGTCGGCGCATCGAGACGGCGGGCGACGAGACGCACGACCACGGAGTCGAGCTCGTCGGGCAGGGGAAGGTGCAGGTGCACCACGGGAGGCTCCTGGCCTCGCGGCTCGTGCGGCGCGTTCCACCCGACCCGAGCCCCCATCGTCCCACCATCCACCGGACTTGTCAGTCGGCGCCTGGGCCCTCGTCGCGCGGGACCCGCCCGCCCTGCCGCGCGGACGCGTCCTCGACGATCTCGCGCGCGATGTCGCGCAGCTTGCGGTTGCGCGCCTGGCTGAGCGCGGCGAGGTGGGCGAACGCCTCCTCGGGCGTGCCGCCGCGCCGGGCGATGACGATCCCCTTCGCCTCGTCGATGACCGCACGCGACGTCAGCGCGTCGGAGAGGTGCGCGGACTCCTCGCGGAGTCGGACCTGCTCGCCGACGGCGCGCAGGGCGGCACCGCACGTCGCGGCGAGGTGACCGAGCATCTCGACGTGCACCGGCCCGATCGGTCCTGCGGTGTGGCCGTAGCACGTCAGCACGCCGGCCGTGGCGCGGTCGACGAGGACCGGCAGCGCGAGGACCGGGTGGATCCCCGCCCCCCGGAGGCCACCGGCGAGGTGCGGCCAGCGCGCGTCCAGCGTCAGGTCGTCCGACCCGACCGGGCGAGCCGAGGTGAACGCGTCGACGCTCGGCCCTTCACCGGTCCACACCTGCAGACCGTCCGCCGCGGCGGCGGCGCCGGAGGTCGTCGACACCGCGACCGGGGCGGTCGGCGGCCCGAGCACCAGGCTCACCGCGTAGGCGTCGGAGAAGGCCGCACCGACGATCGCGGCGACGCCGGGCACGAGCTCGGCCGCGGTCGCGTCGACCAGGGGCAGGCTCGCGAGCGCGACGACCGCCTCGGCCAGGCGCAGGGCCTCCTTGGTCCCGTTGGTGTGGCCGGGCTCGGCGGACGCGCTGCCGACCACGGTCCACGTGAGGTCCTCGTGCGGGCCCGAGGCGACGACGACGTCGACCGCCGCCGGGTCGGCGCCGTCGGACCGGAACGTCAGCCGTACCCCGACGGGCTCGTCGTCCGGTCGGTGCGCGAGGACCTCGTGCACGACGCGGCGGTCCTCGTCGCCGACGAACGCGCCGAGCGCGCGGCCGGGCATCCCCGCCGCCTCCACCCCGAGCAGGTGCGCCGCGGCACCGTTCGCGCTCCGGACGACGCCCGTGCCGTCCGTCACGACGACCGGCACGGGGAGCAGCGCGGTCAGCCACCGTCGCTGCTCCTCGATCGACGCCCGCAGGGCCACCAGCTCGGCGATCCTCGCGCGCTGCACCCGGAGCTCGTCGTCGAGGACCCGGAGCTCCGCGGCGCTGCTCTCGAGCTCCTCGGCGAGCGTCGCCGGGGTGGGTGTGACGTCCAGGGGGTCGAGCGGTGGACGCCTGCCGTCCTTCGTCGGGTGCGCGGACCGGCCGCTCCGCGCGTTCGCGTCGGCGGTGTCCGCCGGGTCGTTCGACGTCATGCTGGGCTCCCGCGCCGGTGCCGCCGACCTGCCCGAGCGGCTCCTCCCGACGATGCTGGTCACCTCGGCCCGCGTCCGCAACAGCGTCGTCCGACCCGCTCGACTCACCCCGGACGCGACGCGGGGCGACCTGGGGCGACGTGGGGCGACGCGGGGCGGCCGACGACCGCCGTCGGCCCCGGGTGGCCCGTCGGACGGGGCCGACCTAGCCTGGCGGGGACCGTCCCGTCGTGGGCGGCCCGCACCGACGTAGCAGAGCGCCGGCCCTCCGAGGACACGGCACCCGTCGGTCCTCGCCCGTGGAGCACGCCGTGCCCCGCCCCCTGCCGCGTGCGCGCGGCCCCTCCCGGCGGCTGGACCGCCGCCGGCCGACCGAGGACCTCCCATGACGAGCACCCCGACGCCCACCCCCGACGACCCCCGCGCCGCCGACCGCACCGACGCCGACCTCGCGCCGGGCACGACGGGCCGGCACAAGGCTGACCGACCCGCGACGGAGCGGATCACGACGGAGCGGCCCACGACCGGCCTCGGCGAGGGCCCGGTCGGCGGCTCCGGCGAGGACGCCACGGGCGACCTGCCCGAGGGCGGCGGCGGTGCGGGCCCGGTGGGCGCAGCGGGCGCTGCCGCCGACGGCACGACGGACACCGGCACGACGCTCCCCGGCAGCACGGACGACCCGCGCACCTGACGGCGCACGGCCCGCCCGCGGGGCGGGACGGTCGAGCGGAATCGACGTGTCGCGCGCGTCGTCACCGTGCGTCGCGACGGGCCCGCGCCCGGCCCTCCCGTCCGCCCGGCGCAGCACGGCGAGCACCAAAGGCGCGACGAGCACGCCCACCGCCAGGAGCCGGACGAGGCGTGCGGCGGTCGGCTCGTGGCCGTCGTGCGGGCCGCGTCAGCAGCCCGGGGCCGTGTCGCACGGGCCCACGCCGACGGCCCCGAGGCCCGTGGAGCGCGGAAGGCGAGGCGGCGGGGGTGGC
>NZ_BIMR01000275.1 GCF_004306155.1 Cellulomonas biazotea | reverse complement strand
CAGCGCGACGACGCGCTGCACGACCTGCGCCGGGCCGCGCGACGGGCCCGCTACGCGAGCGAGGTCGCGCGCGAGGTCGTCGGGAGGCCTGCGCGGCGCAGCGCGCGGCGTGCGCGGGCGGTGCAGGACGTCCTCGGCCGCCAGCACGACGGCGTGGTGCGCCGGGCGACGCTGCGCCGGGTCGCGGTGCAGGCGCACCTGGACGGCGAGAACGCGTTCACCTACGGCCGCCTGCACGCCGCGGAGCAGCAGGACGCCGAGCGGGCCGAGGCCGACGCGGCCCCGGCGCTGCGCCGGGCGCTGGCGCGGGGCCACCGCGCCTGGATGTCCTGACGGCCGTCAGGCCGCCGCGCTGACCCGCACGACGTTGCGCCACGGGTCCTCGAACAGCAGCGTCGCGCCGTCGTCGGCGGGCAGGACGCCCGCGTGACGGACGCGGTCCGCGAGCGCGCCGAGGTCGTCGGCGGTCGGGACGGTGATCCGGACCTCGCCGAGCCCGAGCGCGGAGGCGCGCGGTCCGGCCCCGGCGCTGTTCCACGTGTTCATGGCGAGGTGGTGGTGGTAGCCGCCCGCGGACACGAACAGCGCGCCGTGCCACTGGGCCTGGACGTCGAACCCGAGGGCGTCGACGTAGAAGGCGCGCGCGGTGGGGACGTCGCCGACCTGCAGGTGGACGTGCCCGACGACCGCGTCGCCGGCACCGGGCGCCTCGACGGCCTGGTCGGTGAGGTGCTCGCGGAGGAACCCGTTCGGGTCGAGGCGCAGGGAGTCCATGACGACCTGGCCGTCGGCGTCGTGCTGCCACTGGTCGCGCGTGCGGTCCCAGTAGAGCTCGACGCCGTTGCCCTCGGGGTCGGTGAGGTAGAACGCGAGCGAGACGAGGTGGTCGGCGGAGCCGACGTAGGACTCGGGGGCGCGCTGCGCGACGGAGGCGAGCGTCGCGGCGAGGCCGGCGCGGTCGTCGAAGAGGATCGCGGTGTGGAACAGGCCGGCCGCGCCGCGCTGGGCGGGCGGCAGGTCGGGCGTGTGCCGCAGGACGACGAGGGGCGTGCTGCCGCGGCCGAGCGTGACGGCGTCGGGGCGGTGCTCGCCGAACCGGTCGCCCGGGGCGTCGAGGACGGACAGCGCGAGCGTGTCGCGGTAGAACGCGAGCTGCCGGTCGAGGTCGCCGACGAGCAGCGTCACGGCGTCCATGCCGGTGCCTGCGGCGATGGCGTCGTGCGGGTGTCGGACGGCGCCGCGGACGGCGGCTCCCTGGCCGGGGGTGGGGGCGGTGGGCATGGCGGACCTCCTGAGTCGCCCACCACTATAGTTGAGAATTCAACATTCGACCAGGGTCAGTGCGCGTCGGGCTCCCCCGGCAGGTGGTTGTGGCCCAGCCCGGACAGGAAGCGCGGCCCCGTCGCCGCCAGCTCGGCCGACCACGCCGACGCCCACCCGCCGAACGGCCGGCGCGCCAGGCCGTCGTTGGCGAACCGCCCGTCGGTCGTCACCTCCGTCGTGCAGAAGTCCGGCACGACCAGGTCGGTCACCGGCCCGCCGCGCTCCACCTCGGCGACGACCAGCGGCGCGTTGCCGCCCGCGAACACGTCGATGACCCACCCGTCCGCACCCAGCCACGCGGAGTGCCGCAGCTTCGCGACCCGCGCCGGCGCGCGGCGCACGATCTCCACCGCGACCAGCGGGTCGAGCTCACGCTCCGCCTCGTACCGGGTGCCCTCGACCATCGGGCCCTTCACCGTGATCGCGCAGAAGTCCACCGCGCCCACGTGCGCCTCGAGCAGCGCCAGCTCGTCGAGCGTCGGGTCCACGCCCGTCACGCCCGTCGCCTGCGCGCGGACCCGCACCGCGAAGCCGTCCTCGGCCAGCAGGTAGCTCTGCACGATGAGCGTCGGCGCAGCCTCCAGCAGGTCCACCGGCGTCCGGTCGACGAAGAACCGCCGCTCGAACTCGAAGTCGCCGTACCCCGTGTCGCTCATCGGCCCGACCGTGCCGACCGTGCCGCTGCGCGCGGCCCCGTGGTGTGCATGCGTCGAGCCTAGCCAGGGCCCCGCGGTGGACGCCGCGAGCACGCCGACGGGCCGGTGTGAGACCCTGAGGGCATCCCTGGGCAGCGCGACACCCGCGCGCCCCGCGTCGTGGAGACCCCGGTCCATCCTGCGGCGACTCCGACGACCCTCCCCGAGAGGCCTTTCCCTGTGACTTCCTTCGCCGACCTCGGCGTGCCCGCCTCCCTTGTCCGCACCCTCGCGGACGACGGCATCACGGCCCCCTTCCCCATCCAGACCGCGACGCTGCCCGACTCGCTCGCCGGCACCGACGTCCTCGGCCGCGGCCGCACCGGCTCCGGCAAGACGCTCGCGTTCGCCCTGCCCGTCGTCGCGCGCACCGCCGCCGCCGGGCGCCGCACCGCGCCGTCCCGCCCGCGCGCCCTCGTCCTCGCCCCCACCCGCGAGCTCGCGAACCAGATCGACGCGGTCATCGCACCGCTCGCCGCGGCCGTCGGCCTCACGACGACCACGATCTTCGGCGGCGTCGCGCAGTCGCGCCAGGTCACCGCCCTGCAGCGCGGCGCCGACATCGTCGTCGCCTGCCCCGGCCGGCTCGAGGACCTGCTCCAGCAGCGCCTGGTGAGCCTCGACGACGTCGCGATCACCGTGCTCGACGAGGCCGACCACATGGCCGACCTCGGCTTCCTGCCGGTCGTGCGCCGCCTGCTCGACCGCACGCCGCGCGACGGCCAGCGCCTGCTGTTCTCGGCGACGCTGGACAACGGCGTCGACGTGCTCGTCAAGCGCTTCCTCACGAAGCCCGTCGAGCACTCGGTCGACAGCGCCGCCTCCCCCGTCACCGCCATGACGCACCACCTCCTCGAGGTCGCCGACGCCGACGCCAAGAAGGCGATCGTGCGCGCGCTCGCGTCCGGCACCGGGCGTCGCGTCCTGTTCATGCGCACCAAGCACCAGGCCAAGAAGCTCGCCAAGCAGCTCACCGCCGACGGCATCCCGTCGGTCGACCTGCACGGCAACCTCGGCCAGGGCGCCCGCGAGCGCAACCTCGAGGCGTTCACCTCGGGCGCCGTCCGCGTGCTCGTCGCCACCGACATCGCCGCGCGCGGCATCCACGTCGACGACGTCGGCCTCGTCGTGCACGTCGACCCGCCCGCCGAGCACAAGGCGTACCTGCACCGCTCCGGTCGCACCGCGCGTGCCGGTGCCGGCGGCGACGTCGTGACCCTCGTCCTGCCCGAGCAGCGCGGCGACGTCCGCGCCCTCACGCGGGCCGCGAAGATCACCGCGCAGCCGCGTCCGGTCACCCTCGGCGACCCGCACCTCGCGGCGCTCGTCGGCGAGGTCGCGGCGCACGTCGCCCCCGCGCCCGCCGCCCCCGCGACCCGGCAGGGCACGCCCCGCTCGGCGCAGGGCGCGTCCCGTACC
>NZ_BIMR01000274.1:239-1900 GCF_004306155.1 Cellulomonas biazotea | reverse complement strand
GGGGAGCACGGGACCCGAACCGGTAGTAGGTAAGCGTATTAACAGGGGTGACGCAGGAAGGTAGCCAAGCGTGGCGATGGTAGTCCACGTCCAAGGTCGTAGGGCGAGGTGTAGGCAAATCCGCACCTCACATAGCCTGAGAGCTGACGGTGACCGCATATGCGGGAATCTGGTGATCCTATGCTGCCAAGAAAAGCCTCGACGCGAGGTTCTAGCCGCCCGTACCCCAAACCGACTCAGGTGGTCAGGTAGAGAATACCAAGGCGATCGAGAGAATCGTGGTTAAGGAACTCGGCAAAATGCCCCCGTAACTTCGGGAGAAGGGGGGCCTGAAGCGTGAACCGACTTGCTCGGGGAGCGTGAAGGGCCGCAGAGACCAGGGAGAAGCGACTGTTTACTAAAAACACAGGTCCGTGCGAAGTCGCAAGACGATGTATACGGACTGACGCCTGCCCGGTGCTGGAAGGTTAAGAGGACGGGTCAGCCGCAAGGCGAAGCTCAGAATTTAAGCCCCAGTAAACGGCGGTGGTAACTATAACCATCCTAAGGTAGCGAAATTCCTTGTCGGGTAAGTTCCGACCTGCACGAATGGCGTAACGACTTCTCCGCTGTCTCAACCGCGAACTCGGCGAAATTGCACTACGAGTAAAGATGCTCGTTACGCGCAGCAGGACGGAAAGACCCCGGGACCTTTACTATAGCTTGGTATTGGTGTTCGGTGCGGCTTGTGTAGGATAGGTGGGAGACTGTGAAGCCGGCACGCCAGTGTCGGTGGAGTCAACGTTGAAATACCACTCTGGTCGCTCTGGACATCTAACCTCGGTCCGTCATCCGGACCAGGGACAGTGCCTGGTGGGTAGTTTAACTGGGGCGGTTGCCTCCTAAAATGTAACGGAGGCGCTCAAAGGTTCCCTCAGCCTGGTTGGCAATCAGGTGGCGAGTGCAAGTGCACAAGGGAGCTTGACTGTGAGACTGACAGGTCGAGCAGGGACGAAAGTCGGAACTAGTGATCCGGCGGTGGCTTGTGGAAGCGCCGTCGCTCAACGGATAAAAGGTACCCCGGGGATAACAGGCTGATCTTGCCCAAGAGTCCATATCGACGGCATGGTTTGGCACCTCGATGTCGGCTCGTCGCATCCTGGGGCTGGAGTAGGTCCCAAGGGTTGGGCTGTTCGCCCATTAAAGCGGTACGCGAGCTGGGTTTAGAACGTCGTGAGACAGTTCGGTCCCTATCCGCTGCGCGCGCAGGAAACTTGAGAAGGGCTGTCCCTAGTACGAGAGGACCGGGACGGACGAACCTCTGGTGTGCCAGTTGTTCCGCCAGGAGCACGGCTGGTTGGCTACGTTCGGAAGGGATAACCGCTGAAAGCATCTAAGCGGGAAGCCTGCTTCAAGATGAGGTTTCCACGGGACTCGTCCCGAGAGGCACCCCGCTAGACCACGGGGTTGATAGGCCGGATGTGGAAGGCAGGACTAACGACTGCCGCAGCTGACCGGTACTAATAAGCCGATAACTTCACCACTTCATTCATTGCTACGCGTCCACTGTGCGGTTCCCGAGAGACGAACGGGAACCCGTTTGACAACTCGACAGCGTTACGGCGGTCATAGCGAAGGGGAAACGCCCGGTCCCATTCCGAACCCGGAAGCTAAGCCCTTCA
>NZ_BIMR01000274.1:0-229 GCF_004306155.1 Cellulomonas biazotea | reverse complement strand
ACTGCCGCAGCTGACCGGTACTAATAAGCCGATAACTTCACCACTTCATTCATTGCTACGCGTCCACTGTGCGGTTCCCGAGAGACGAACGGGAACCCGTTTGACAACTCGACAACGTTACGGCGGTCATAGCGAAGGGGAAACGCCCGGTCCCATTCCGAACCCGGAAGCTAAGCCCTTCAGCGCCGATGGTACTGCACTCGCCAGGGTGTGGGAGAGTAGGACGCCG
>NZ_BIMR01000273.1 GCF_004306155.1 Cellulomonas biazotea | reverse complement strand
GCGCTGGGCCGCGGCCCCGCGGGCGGCGGTGCACGACCCACCGGCCGCGGCGGGGCGTCCGGCCCCGCGGGACCGCGCCGTCCCGTGCGGCGGGCCGCAGCGAAGGCGGGGGCCAACGGCACGACGCTCGCGTCGCCGATGCAGGGCACGATCGTCAAGGTGGCCGTCGCCGAGGGCGCCCAGGTGGCGGAGGGCGACCTGGTCGTCGTCCTCGAGGCGATGAAGATGGAGCAGCCGCTCGTCGCGCACCGCGCCGGCACCGTGACCGGGCTTGCCGCGGGGGTCGGCTCGAGCGTGAGCGCCGGCTCGGCGATCTGCGAGATCGTCGGCTGACGCGCCGTGGAGGACGCGGCGCCCGCTGACCTGCGCGACGCCGGCACGCCCGCGACCGTGCCCGGCAGGCCGGGGGCGGTCGCCGGTCCTCCTGGCGGCGTCACGCACCACCGCACCGAGGGCGACGGCTGGGTCGAGTGCGCGTGCGGGCGGCGGCACTGGGGCCGCTTCGGGGCGGCCGGTCTGCTCCTCGTCCGGCGTGACGCCGCGGGCGCACCCGTCGCGGTCGTCCTGCAGCACCGCGCGCCGTGGAGCGACCAGGGGGGCACGTGGGGCGTCCCGGGCGGGGCCCTCGCCCCCGACGAGCCGGCGACCGTGGGCGCGCTGCGCGAGTCGGCCGAGGAGGCCGGGATCGACCCGGCGCACGTGCGCGTGCTCGGCACGTCGACGCTCGAGCACCCCGACTGGTCGTACACGACGGTCCTCGCGGACGAGGTCGAGCCCGTCGAGCCGCAGGCCACCGACGCGGAGAGCGTCGAGGTGCGGTGGGTCCCGGTCGAGGACGTGCCGGGACTGCCGCTGCTGCCCGCGTTCGCGGACGCCTGGCCCGGCCTGCTGGCGCGGCTGGAGGCGCCCGCCGCCGGGTGACCGGCCTCACACACGTGCGCGGCGGACACCGTCGCGCGCGGTCCGGCGGCGGGAGTATCGTCGCGCCCCGGTGAGGTAAGCCTCGCCTCACATCTCCCCGGGAAGAGTCATGGTCGCGAACTACCTCATCGGCCTGCGCGAGGGCCTCGAGGCCGCGCTGGTCATCAGCATCCTCGTCGCGTACCTCGTCCGCACCGAGCGCCGCGACCTGCTGCCCGCGCTGTGGGCGGGCGTCGGGATCGCCGCGGCCGTGTCGCTCGCGTTCGGCGCTCTCCTCACGTTCGGCCCGCAGGGGCTGTCGTTCGAGGCGCAGGAGGCGATCGGGGGCTCGCTCTCGATCGTCGCCGTCGGGCTCATCACCTGGATGATCTTCTGGATGGCGCGCACGGCCCGCCACCTCAAGGCCGACCTGCAGCACCGCCTGGACGACGCCGTCGCCGCCGGCAAGCGGGCCGTCGTCGTCATGGCGCTCCTCGCCGTCGGCCGCGAGGGCCTCGAGACCGCCCTGTTCCTCTGGGCCGGCGCGCAGGCCACGAGCGGCTCCGACGGCGACGCGACCCCGCTGCTCGGCGCCGCGCTCGGCCTGCTCACCGCCGTGCTGCTCGGGTGGCTGCTGTACCGCGGCGCGGTCCGCGTCGACCTGCGCCGGTTCTTCGCCTGGACCGGGGCGTTCCTCGTGCTCGTCGCCGCCGGCGTCCTGTCCTACGGCGTGCACGACCTGCAGGAGGCGGGGATCCTGCCCGGCCTGCACCACCTCGCGTTCGACGTCTCCGCGGCCGTCCCGCCGTCCAGCTGGTACGGCACGCTGCTCAAGGGCGTCCTCAACTTCTCCCCCGCGACCACGTGGGTCGAGGCCGTCGCCTGGCTCGCCTTCGTCGTGCCCACCATGACGTTCTTCGTCCGCACCACCTGGGGCGGTGCCCCGCGCCCGCCCGCACCCCCCGCGTCGTCCGCGCCGTCCGGCGCGTCCAGCGCGCCCGCTGTGGGCACCACGCCCACGCCGGCCGTCGGCTGACCCGCGCACCCACCCCACCCACCCCGTCCGCCCGCGCGGACGGCTCCCCCGAGGAGTCCGATGTCCCACCGGCCCACCGCCGCGCTCGCCCTGGCCGCCGCGCTCGTGCTCCCGCTCGTCGCCGCGTGCGTGCCCAACGACCCGGCCGCGTCGGGCGACGCCACGACGGGCGGCGCGATCACCGTCGCGTCGACCGGCGACGCGTGCGACGTCTCCACCGCCGAGGCGCCGTCGGGCACCCTGACGTTCACGGTGACCAACGAGGGCGACGACGTCACCGAGTTCTACCTGCTCGGCGAGGACGGCCTGCGGGTCGTGTCCGAGGTCGAGAACATCGGCCCCGGCCTGAGCCGCGACCTCGTCGTGCAGGCCCGGCCCGGCACCTACTGGACCGCGTGCAAGCCCGGCATGGTCGGCGACGGCATCCGCGCCGAGTTCACCGTGACCGACTCGGGCACCGAGGTCGGCCCCACCGGCGACACCGCCGAGCAGCTCGCCGCCGCCGAGGCGTCGTACGTCGCCTACGTGAAGGACCAGGTCGGTGCGCTCGTCGCCGGCACGCAGGAGTTCGCCGACGCGTACGCCGCGGGCGACGACGCGACCGCGCGCGACCTGTACGCCGCGACCCGCGTGCACTGGGAGCGCGTCGAGCCCGTCGCGGAGTCGTTCGGCGACCTCGACCCGCTGCTCGACCTGCGCGAGGCCGACCTGGAGGACGGCGCGACGTGGACCGGCTGGCACCTCGTCGAGAAGGACCTCTGGCAGCCGACGCCCGACGCGAACGGCGGCGTGACCTACACGCCGCTGACGCCCGAGCAGCGCACCGCGGCCGCGGCCGACATCGTCGCGAACACCGCCAAGCTCCAGGAGCAGGTGAACGACCCCGCCTTCACGTTCGAGGCGTTCCAGATCGCCAACGGCGCCAAGGAGCTCCTCGACGAGGTCGCCACGGGCAAGGTCACGGGCGAGGAGGAGATCTGGTCGCACACCGACCTGTGGGACTTCCAGGCGAACGTCGACGGCGCGCACGTCGCCTACGAGGTGCTCGCGGACGTGGTGCAGGAGCGGGACGCCGACCTGGCCGACGCGCTCGACGAGCGGTTCGCGGAGCTGCAGGACCTGCTGACCGCGCAGGGCAGCGTGGAGTCCGGGTTCACGTCGTACGACGACCTCACCGACGCGCAGGTCAAGGAGCTCGCCGCGGCGGTCGACGCGCTGTCCGAGCCGCTGTCGCGTCTCACCACCACCGTCACGGGTGCCTGACGCCACGATGAGCGACACCACGCCGGGGACGCCCGCGGAGCCGACGACCGCTCCCGGGCTGTCCCGGCGTGCGCTGCTGGGGATCGGCGGGGGCGTCGCGGCGGTCGCCGCGGCGGCGGGCTTCGGTGCGTCGCGCGTCGCGGCGCAGGCGTCCGCCGCAGCGGCCGCGAGCGCGTCACCCGGCACGTACGCGTTCACGGGCGCGCGGCAGGCGGGCGTCGTCACGCCCGCGCAGGACCGCCTGTACCTCGCGGCGTTCGACGTCACGACCGACTCGCGCGACGAGCTCGTCGCGCTGCTGCGCCGCTGGACGACGATCGCCGCGCGCCTCACGCAGGGGCTGCCGGCGGGACCGTTCGGCGCGGCGTCGGGCCCGTACGACGCACCCCCCGACGACACGGGCGAGGCGGCCGACCTGCCGCCCGCGGGCCTGACGCTCACGTTCGGCTTCGGCCGCTCGCTGTTCGTCGGGACGCCCGCACCGGACGGCACGCCCGGCACCGACCGGTTCGGCCTCGCCGACCGGCTGCCCGGCGGGCTCGTCGCGCTGCCGCACTTCCCGGCCGACGCCCTCGACCCGGCCCGCAGCGACGGCGACCTCGTCGTGCAGGCCTGCGCCGACGACCCGCAGGTCGCCGTGCACGCCATCCGGAACCTGTCGCGGGCCGCGTTCGGCGCGGCGACGATCCGCTGGACCCAGCTCGGGTACGGCCGGACGTCGTCGACCACGACGGCGCAGCGCACGCCGCGCAACCTGTTCGGCTTCAAGGACGGGACGGCGAACGTCAAGGCCGAGGAGCCCGACGCGCTCGACGAACACGTGTGGGTGCCCGCGTCCGCCGCCGACGACGACACGGCCGACGGCGTCGACTCGGCGTGGCTCACGGGCGGCACGTACCTCGTCGCGCGGCGCATCCGCATGCTCGTCGAGACGTGGGACAGGACGTCCCTGCGGGAGCAGGAGGCGCTCGTCGGCCGGAACAAGGGCGAGGGCGCGCCGCTGTCGGGCGGCACCGAGTTCACCGAGCCCGACTTCGCGGCGACCGGCCGCGCCGACGCGCCGCTCATCGCCACGAACAGCCACGTCCGCCTCGCCCACCCCGACCAGAACGACGGGGTCCGGATGCTGCGCCGCGGCTACAACTTCACCGACGGCAACGACTCGCTCGGCCGTCTCGACGCCGGGCTGTTCTTCCTCGCGTTCGTGCGGGACCCGCGCACGCACTACGTGCCGATGCAGAACCGCCTCTCCGGGCAGGACGGGCTCATGGAGTACCTCCAGCACACCGGGTCGGGCCTGTTCGCCGTCCCACCGGGTGTCCCGGACGGCGCGCTCGTGCTCGGCCCCGACGGCACGCCGGTCGACAGCGACGACGGCCCGTTCGTGGGCGAGGCGCTCTTCGCCTGACGGGCGGCGGTGTCCACCCGGCTGGCGGTCCGGCACTCGGCCCGTCCTGCGGCCCGTCGTCCACCGGCCGCCCGCGGGCGGTACCGTGCGGCCCGTGAGCACCACCCGCGGCCCCGGCGCCGGCACCACGACCCCGCCGGACGCCGGCACCCCCACCCGGGTGTGGCTCGTCGCGGCCCTCACGCTCACGACCCTCGAGGCCGTCCGGGCGAGCGGGCCGTTCCTCGACCGCTGGTTCGCCGTGGGCACGGGTGCCGCGGCGGTCGCCGCCCTCGTCACGTACGCCGGTGCCGGTGTGGTCGCGGCCGTCCTGCTGGTGGCCCGGCGTCGGCCGTCCGGCACGCCCGACACCCGCACGCTGCTCGTCGGCGCGGGCGTACTCGGAGTGCTGCGGCTCGCGCTGCAGGCGCTCGACGGCCTGGCGCTCGACGTCGTCGGTCTGCTCACCGTCGCCGTGGCGGTCGCCGTGCTGACCCTCGCCGTCGCGCACGTCGCCGGGCGGACGGGCGGCGGGCGGCAGGCGGCGACGGGCCTCCTCGTCGGCAGCGGCCTGTCCGTCGGGCTCCAGATGATGCTCGGCACGTGGGACGCCGTGTGGCGCTCGGGCTGGGTCGGCTGGGTCGTCGCGGGCCTCGTCGCGCTCGCGCCCTTCGGCGCCGCACCCGGCCTGCTCGACCCCGCCGCGTCGCCCGAGCCGACCGGACGGCCGCGACGGCTGTGGGCGCTCGGTCCGTACGTCGCGATCGCCGCGATGCTCCTGGCCAACCCCGCGTTCGCCGCGTCACAGGCGGGCGTGCCGCTCGACGTCGCCGGGCTCGTGCTGCTCGGTGCGGCCGCCCTCGGCGCCTGGCCGCTGCTGCGTCCCGACGTGTGGCCCGCGGCGCTGCGGGTCGCCGCCGCCGCGCTGCTCGTCGTCGCCGTCGGGTGCGCCCTGTGGACCACCGGCCCGGTCGCGCTCGTCGCGCTCGCCGTCGCCCAGGTCAGCGCCGGGCTCGTGCTCGCCACGGTGCTCAGCACGCGCCGGTCCGCGCCCCCCGGCATCACCCGGACCGCCGTGGCGACCGGAGCGGGCGGCCTCGCGGCCGTCCTCACCCTGCTGCTCTACATGCTCGACTACGACGTCCCGCTGCCCGTCGACAACGCGTGGGTCGTCGTCGCCGCGGCACTCGTCGTCGCCCTCGCGGGCCTGCGCCGCCGCACCCCCGCCGCGGGCGGCGAGCAGGCCGACGCCGGCCCGGCGGTCCCCGACGACCGCGTCGC